>JAAWSV010000039.1 GCA_022801715.1 Oscillospiraceae bacterium | reverse complement strand
GCCCACTGTGACCAGTCCGAGCATCAGAAATATCCCGTGGACGGCGTTTTCCGCCAGTTGTTTTCTGCTACGCATCGTCAATTTGCCGCCACAGCGCCCTCATTGGAAATTAGCTTCGCCGCGTCAGGGGAGATAGCGAAGTCGAAAAACTTCTGCGCCAGTTCCGAAAGAGGCGTGTTCGTCTTTGTGACCAGTACGAAGGGCCGCTGGATGACATAGCTGCCGTCCTTCACCGTATCTTCTGTAGGGATCACGCCTCCTACTGTGACGGCCCGCACCGTATCCTTGACGGAGGCGAGGGAGGCGTAGCCGATGGCATCCGGGTTTTGGGACACGGCGGTGATCACATCGCCGGTAGAAGTCAGCTCCTGGCGGTACTGGCAGTTGTCCGTCGTGCCGGTAATGGATTCAAAGCCGTCCCTGGTTCCGCTGCCCGCCTCCCGGCCAATGAGGACGATCTCAGCATCGTGTCCGCCGACATCCTTCCAGTTGGTGATCTCGCCGGTATATATTTTGGCGATGGTATCCACGTCAAGGTCGGAAACAGGGTTGTCGGGGTTGACGATCACCGCGATGCCGTCATAGGCCAGCACAGTCCCGGTTAGGCCCTGGGCAGATTCTTCCGCCTTCAGGTTGCGGCTGCTGAGGCCGATGTCGCAGCGCCCCTCCAAAACCGCCTGGATGCCAGGGCTGGAGCCAGTGGGGTTGTAGGTGAAGGTCACGCCGCCATTCTGCGCCTCAAACGCTTCGCCCAGCGCACCGATCACCTTTTCCATAGAGGTGGAGCCGTCGGTAGTGACGGTGCCGGACATTTTCTGGGAGCATCCCGCCATAACCGTCAGAGCCAGCACAGCGGCCACCATAAGACTTGCGAATTTTTTCATGCTCAAATTTCTCCTTTCGATTTTGGGGTACGAGAAAAGAATACTGCCGCTATGTAAAAATCGAAAGTCAAGTATTGTAAAATTGATGTAAAAAGTGCGCCCCAGTATGACCAGGGCGCACTTGATTTGGGAGCTAAACATATATCAGATCAGAAAAAATAATTTCCTCCACCTGGGCCTTGCAGTTGTTCATCAGTCCTATCCACGCCATTTGATCGGTCGCTTTAAGAGACTCCGAAATACCATGCCTTTCTGCTGTTTTCTGGATAAGGGTTTCCTCCATTTCCTGTGCCTGCTGGTCAATATCAGCGAGGTAGCCGTTCAGCTTGCCGCTCAACAGCAAAGCGTTATAAAGGGCTGGGCGGTATTCTTTGAGATACCGTTTGTGCCGCTGACCCCACACGCCGACCGCCTGTTCTTCTTCAGCGGGTACGGTCAGGCAGGGCAAATAGTAGTCGCCAATCAGTTCATACCACAGACCGTTGTCCTCGTCAAAAATGTACTTGTCCATATTGAAATCCTCCGCTATAATATATTCGCACATACATCACAGTTCTCCGATTGCCACACGTTGCTATATCCTGTTGTGTGATTTTCTTGCCCTTGCTTTTGCCCTTATGGACAGCTCGGGCAAGGGTAAGCTCGTGTGAAACCGAATAAAGGGATAAGGTGAACTCACTGCGAAAAATCCTTTATTTGCAAGGCTTTTGGAGGACTTTATTGAAACCCCACGGTGAGCAATAAATGTTCACAAAATCGTGATTTTCAAATTCCGATTTATCGGACAGTCATCCATCAACAGGGGATCGCCCGCTTTGGATATTTTGATGCGCGGTTTGACGAAGCGGCTTTTCGTAACACCAATCTGAAAAGGGATCGGAGAATATTTTTCCCGCTGCCCCCTTTTTGTTTTCGCCGCCGGTCCAAAGCGTGATCTCGCCGCCCAAATCAGGGAAAAAGCGTGCAACTCCCCCCTCAAATTTCGCGGTTTTTCCCCATTTTTGCCCCAAAAACCCCGAAATTTTCTTGTACCTTTCCCCCCAGATCACGCTCCCCGTGAATGCGCAGTGATGATGGTATAGCTGTAGGCATTCACCGTAATCCTGACACAACCAACCAAAATATACCAATTCTTCCCCGCCCGTTCTATAGTGTGGAGCCTGTCTATATTTTCCAAAAGCCCATCCACCCCAGTATCCCCCGCCTATAACTTTTTCATTCCAAAACCAGCAAATCCAACAAAAATCTACCAAAAACCGCCTCATTTCCGCACCAAACTAAAACCAGCATCGAGAAAACGCCCTCATCATGCATAGATAGTCCCAACAGCAACACTGCCGAAGCCACCCAAGCCCAAAACGCCGCCAAAGCGGGCTGATTGGAGCAAAAAAGCCAAGCCCAATGTCATTAAGCTAAAGAACTCCCCCAAATTGCAGTCCATCATAAAGTTCAAAAATCAATCAAAAATACAGAAAATTACAAACTTTTATTCCAAAAACTCACACTCAACATAATAGCATCACTTCAGCCCCCCAAAAACCAAACCCCGGCCTGTCTCTTGCAGGCCGGGGCTGTCCATTTTTCCGCTAAAGCGCAGCAAACCGAGGACGCTCACTCCTCACCGCCGCAGCCGCCGCACCCCTCGGACAGGTCCTCCGTATCCAGGGCCAGCTGCTCCCCGCAGCCCGGGCAGACCACGCCGCCCTCATCCAGCGTCTCCTCATTGAAGAAGAGGTCCTCCCCGCAGTTGGGGCAGGTGGCGCCGTAGAGGTCCTCGTCGTCCTCCTCTTCATCGTCCTCATCCTCGTCAAAGGCCTCGTAGAGGAAGGATTCCACATCGCTGAGATCGTCGCTGACCGCGTCTAAGCCCTCCTCGATTTCGCACTGCTCGTCCCGCAGGTCCTGCATCTCCAAGGCCATGTCGTCCAAGAGGTCGATGATCACGCTGATCAGCTTCCCCTCCTTGGACTCCTTGTCCAAGGACAGGCCCTCGGCCAAGCCCTTCAGATACGCTACTTTCTCCAAAATTTCCACAGCGGTCTCCTTTCCATCCGTAAGCCGTCCTGCTATTGTTCCCAGTCCCTGCCGCCGCTATACCGCGGCGGAGAAAACTTCCCCGCTGTCTCAGTTCTTGCAGCGGGAGAGGTACTCGCCGGTGCGGGTGTCGATGGTGATCTTGTCGCCGATGTTGATGAACAGGGGCACCTTGATCTCCGCGCCGGTCTCCAGAGTGGCGGGCTTCATCACGTTGGTGGCGGTGTTGCCGGCGAAGCCCGGCTCGGTCTCCGTGATCTCTAAATCCACGAAGTTGGGGGCCTCCACGCCGAACACGCTGCCCTTGTAGGAGAGGACCTTGCAGGTCATATTCTCCTTGACGAACTTAAACGCCTCGCCCAGGACATCCTTGCCGATGGGCAGCATGTCGAAGGTCTCCGGATCCATAAAGTAGTAGAGGTCGCCGTCGCTGTAGCTGTAGTCCATGTCCTTGCGCTCCACGAAGGCCTGCTCAAACTTGGCCGTGGGGTTGAAGGACGTCTCGGTGACGCCGCCGGTGATGACGTTTTTCATCTTGGTGCGCACGAAGGCCGCGCCCTTGCCGGGCTTCACGTGCTGGAACTCCACCACCTGCATGACCTTGCCGTCCATCTCGAAGGTGACGCCGTTGCGGAACTCACCTGCTGTAATTGTTGCCATATCCCATGTCCTCCTATCGGAAATAAGTGTTCTGCTGGGTATTTTACCCCAAATCCGTTGTAATTGCAAGTATTTTGTGGTAAAATCTCCCCATCATCTGAAAGTATGCAGGTTTATACCATGATTTCTATTCTTTATGAGGATTCTATGCTGCTGGCGGCGGTGAAACCGGCGGGGATTTTGTCCCAGAGCTCCCCCCAAGAGGCGGAGAGTATGCTCTCCCTCCTCTCCGCCCAGTGCGGCGGGACGGTCTATCCCGTTCACCGGCTGGACCGGGACACCGGCGGGGTGATGGTCTTTGCCCGCACCCAGCCCGCCGCTGCCGCCCTCTCGGAGGCCATGGCCCGGCGGGAGGTGGGCAAAATCTACTGCTGCATCGTCTCCGGCTGTCCCCAGCCGGAGCGGGGCATCCTCCGGGACCTCCTCTACACCGACCGGAACCGGGGCAAGACCTTTGTGGTCACACGGATGCGCAAGGGCGTCAAAGAGGCGGAGCTGGCCTATGAGGTCCTCGCCGCCGGGCCGGAGCGAAGCCTCCTGCGTGTGGCGCTCCACACCGGGCGGACCCACCAGATCCGGGTACAGTTCGCCTCCCGCCGCCTGCCGCTGGTGGGGGACGGCAAATACGGCGGCGGAGGGGGGGCACTGGCGCTGTGGTGCGCGTCGCTGGAACTCCGCCACCCCGCCGACGGAAGGCCCATGGCCTTCTTCGCGCCGCCGGAGGCGGAGATCTGGGCCCCCTTTGCCGGCGAGCTGGGGGAGGAGCGCCTCCGCACCCCCTTCCCCGCTCTGACTTGAAGGCCCAAGGCCTATTTTTATTGTGCGCTGCTACTTTATCAATCTATCAATCTATCAATCTATTAAAGTATGTATCAAAACAGGAGGAGCCGCTATGAGTAAGAACTACCGCGCCGAGCTGGTGGGAGCCTTCGGCTGTCCCATTGAGGAGAACCCCACGGGGGTGATGGAGGAGGCCGCCTTTGCCGCCAAGGGCCTTGACTACCGCTACCTCACCATCCGGGTGGAGAAGGGGGCGCTGAAGGACGCCATGGCAGGCGTCCGGGCCATGAACATGCGGGGGATCAACCTGACCATCCCCCACAAGGTGGAGGTGCTGTCGTACTTAGACGCCCTCTCCCCGGCGGCGGAGCTGATCGGCGCGGTGAACACCGTGGTCAACGACGGCGGCCGTCTCTGGGGGGAGAACACCGACGGCAAGGGCTTTCTCCAGTCCCTCCAGCTGGCCGGTGTCTCTGTGGCGGGCAGGACAGTGACCCTCTTAGGCGCCGGCGGCGCCGGCCGGGCCATCGCCGTGGAGTGCGCCTTGGCGGGGGCCAAGCGGGTGCTGATCCTCAACGGCAGTCCCCAGCGGGGGGAGGAGCTGGCGGCGCTGCTCCGGGAAAAGACCGCGGCGGACGCCGCCTACCTCCCCTGGCAGGGCACGGCGTCCCTCCCCGAGGGAACGGATATTTTAGTCAACGCCACCCCCATAGGGCTCTACCCCAAGGTCAATGAGAAGCCGGACATCGACTACAACGGCATCACGCCGGAGATGATCGTCACCGACGTGGTATTCAACGACCCCAACACCCTCTTCCTGCAGGAGGCCGCCCGCCGGGGCGCCCAGACCATCGACGGCTTGGGGATGCTGGCCTGTCAGGGGGCACTGAACTTCACCCTCTGGACCGGCGAGGAGGCCCCGCTGGAGGTGATGCGGGAGCAGCTGCGCCGGGAGTTTGGCCTGAGTGGGAATTAGAATGATCGGACAGCCCAGTCCGGTTGTTCTCTCTCAATTTCTGAAGAGCCACAGGAAAATTTCAAATCAAAAGGGAATCGCTGCTGCGCAGCGATTCCCTTTTTCTTCAATCCTAACTCCTAATGGAAAACGTAACTCTCACCGTAAACAAATCCGCCTCCGTCTCTACAATCAGTTTGCCGTTACAGGCCTCGGTGAAGGAGGCGGCTATGGAGAGGCCGAGGCCGCTGCCGCCGTCGGTGCGGCTCTCGTCACCGCGGACGAAGCGGGCGGTGTAGTCCGTGCCCTTAATGAGCTCATGGGCCGAGGTGTTGCGCAGGATCGCCTCCGCTTGGTTCTCCGTACAGCGCAGGGTCAGGTAGATCCGCGAGCCGGGGAGGGAGTATTTGAGGGCGTTGCCAATGAGATTCTGGAACACCCGGTAGAGGCGGGTTCCGTCGGCGGAGATGGGTACCGGGGTCTCCGGGATGTCCGTGCGCAGAGTCAGGCCGCTGTCCTCGATGGGCTGGGACATGTCCGCCAGCGTCTGGCGCAGGAGTTTGCCGTAGTCCAGGATCTCGATTTTCAGCGGCAGCTGGCCCGCCGCCGCCTTGCTGACGGCGAACACGTCCTGTACCATGTCGCTGAGGCGCTGGGCTTTCTGCTGGAGGATGGCCACATACTCCCCGGCGGGGGGTGGCAGCTCCTCCTTCGCCAAGAGGTCGGTGTAGCTGATCAGGGAGGTCAGAGGGGTCTTTAAGTCGTGGGACACGTTGGTGATCAGCTCCACCTTCATCCGCTCGCTGCGGGTCTGCTCCTCCAGGGCGCTCTGGAGGCCCTGCTGGATGTGGTTCAGGTCGTCGGCGGCCTGGGCGAGGTCACGGCCCTCCTCCAAGGGGAGGGGATGCTCCAGATCCCCGGCGCGGACGGCGGCGATCTGGTCGGTGAGAGAGCCGATGTCCGTCCAGATCCCCCGCAGGCGGCGGCTGAAATAGGCCAAATAGCAGAGCACCAGCAGCGCCGGCAGGCCGATGATCCAGCCGAACCACCCCAAGTAGTCACTGCCGGCCCTCGCCGCCAGGGAGATCGCGCTCAGCAGTACCGCCACGAGGAGCACCACCCCGCCCGTCAGGCGGCTGATCCGCTTTTGCAGGGGGTGCTTGAGGCTCCGGGCGGTGAGCATGGCGCCCACGCCGTGCCGCCATGGTGTCTTGTTATACCGCCAGTCGTTGATGAGGAGGAAGTATACCGCCCAGAGCAGGGCGAGGAGCCGGCCTCCGCTCTCAAAGAGGTAGGAGAGGAGCTCCCCGAAGCCCCACCCATACTCCCGCAGGGCCCAGGCCATGGGCATACCGCCCTCGGTGACGGCTGTCGCCGCCTCCACGAGCACCTCGCCAAAATAGCTGCGGCGGCAGATGGCAAAGCTCAACGCGGCGATCAGCAGCAGCTTCACCTCCCACCAGAGCTTCCCGGTGAGGCGGGCCGCTGTCCGGTCGGCGCGGGCCTTGTCGCGGCGGAGGAGCCAATAGAGGCCCAGCAGCAGCAGTCCCACGCTCAGCTCCACGGCGCAGAGGCGGAAGCCGCCGCGGGTCTCCTCCATGCCCTGACAGAGCCAGTAGAGCTGGTTGGTCCAGCGGTAGTAGCCGTTGTTCCCCTGTCCGGTGATGAACACCTGGGGCTGGGAGATGGCGGCCATGGTGATGGTGATCTTCCCGCAGTCCTCGCCCAAGGTGAAGTTCTGGTAGCCGGGGACGTACCAGTCGCTGTCCTCGGTGTAGTAGCCATTGCCGTAGACATCCACCGCGCTGCCGTCCTTGGTGATGGTGACCTTCTCCCCGTTGAAGTGGAGGTAGAAATTGTAGTCAGCCCGCGGCTTGGCGATGTCATCGTCCGTGTTGGTGTAGAGCAGCTTTCCGCCGTACTCCACCCGGTAGAGCAGGTTCTTGTCCGGGTTCCACCGGCTGTGGAGCTCGTCGCCGTAGACGGAGGTGGTCCCCGGCACGGGCTTGGGAGCGCTGCTGGTACTGCTCCAAGCGCTGTCCCAAATCAGGCCCCAGTCGGCGGCGGTATCCTGCTGGACATAGGTCTCGATCTCAAAGTCTCCGTAGTAGTCGTTGTAGCCGTACCAGTCCCCGCCGGGACCGCCCAAGCCCATGACGATCATGCTCTCCAGCCGGTCGGCAATAAAGGTGCGAAACTGGCTGGTGTTCTGGTAGTCACTCTCCAGGCTGTCTGCGAGCCAGTTGTTCCGGTTGTCGGCAGCTCCCGCAATGAATACGCAGCCGTCTATCACCATGCTGAGGCCCAAGACAAAGGCCAGCAGGCCCGCGGCGGCGGAGAGCCACCCCCGCTCTCTGGGGGGCCTTTGGGGCCCCTCCGCCGGGGGATTTTTCCTATTTGTGTTTATCCATTTTATAGCCAATGCCCCATACCACCTTCAAATAGTCTGGCTCCTTGGGATTGAGTTCGATTTTCTCCCGGATGCGGCGGATGTGGACCATCACCGTCCGCTCCGAGGCGAAGGCCTCCTCGCCCCAGACGCGCCGGTAGATCTCCTCCGCCGGGAACACCCGGCCTAAGTTCCGCATGAGCAGCTCCACGATCCCCATCTCCGTGGCGGTGAGGTGCACCAGCTCCCCGTCGGCGGTGAGGGTCCGCTCCGCGCTGTCATAGCACAGCCGGCCGTTGACAATCGCCGTCCCCGAGGTGGTGTTCACGTCCCCCAGGGTGGTATAGCGGCGCAGCTGGCTGCGGACCCGGGCGATAAGCTCGGTGGGGCTGAAGGGCTTGGTAACATAGTCGTCGGCCCCCATGCTGAGGCCCAGGATCTTGTCCGACTCCTCGCTCTTGGCCGACAGCACGATCACCGGCAGGTTCCTCCGCTCCCGGATGCGCATCAGGGCGGAAAGCCCGTCCAGCCGCGGCATCATCACGTCCATGATGATGAGCCGCAGCTCCGGCGCGAGGGCCTGGTCCAGCGCCTCCATGCCGTTGTAGGCCCGGAGGACCCGGTAGCCCTCCCGCTCCAAGGCCGCGGCAATGGCACCTGTGATCTCTCTGTCGTCGTCCACCACTAAAATGGTCTCGCCCATGTTCGATCTCCTTCCTTTGTTGCCGTGGGAATATCATAGCAGGAATTTCTTACAAAGAAAACCGCCTAACGTTTACGATTTTCTTAAGATTGCAGAGGGGTGGCTATGGGGTGAAAATAATTGACAAATACCGGTGGAAACAGTAGAATAAACGTACCCCTTTGGGGGCAGAAGGGCATTGCCAAAACGGGGCGGTTCGGCCACACCTTCCGTAAAGGAGGTGAGGCAGATGCGTATTACGCTACATATCGGGCCTTTTACGGTCACGATCCTTGTAAAACGCAGAAACCGCCACCCTGGCCGGTGACGGTTTCTAATGCTTTGCGTTAGACTGATTACTTAGCACAGGGCTGAACCGCTTTCGGCAGTGCCCTTTCTGCTTTCTATTATACTATCCTGCTCAGTTTTGTCAAGAGGGGCGGGACTTTTTGTTCTATCGGGTGCCGCCGCTTCGAGGGAAGAGCTGGGGCAGCAGGTCATGCACCTCCGGGTACATCAGGAAGGCGGCGGGGAAGCCCATGCTGTGGCCTGTGCGGATCTTCTGGCGGATGGTATCTGCGTCGTCGTAGAGGAAAAAACGGCTCTCCCCGTTCTGTGTGCAGGTAAAATATTTGGCGCACAGCTCCGCGGAGTAGAAGGTGGAGGGGGTCAGGCGGTCCATCAGCTCCCGCAGCTCCTCCGGCGGAAGGGGACGGCCCCGCCCGGTGGGAGAGGGCAGGGTGAAGTCCATGGCCAAACGCTGTATATCCAGCGCCACCCGGTTCTTGCCGAAGCGGACCGCCGCCTCCTGGAGGCGCTGGCAGAAGCTCCCGCCGGACAGAGCGGTGCAGATGATGGCGACGGCGCCGTTTACCTGACGGGCATAGACCTCAGGCAGGTAGAGGCGCCGCTTGTTCCTGTGCAGCAAGGTGCACAGCCGGTCCAGAAAGGACAGGCGGTCCTGGGTGGGGGCGGCCTCAAAGTCCGCCAGGACGCCGGCGTAGCTGCGGGCTGCGCACTCCTGCCAGATCTCCCGGCAGAGGACCTCCGGCCGGGCGATGGGCGGGGCGTCGCGGTCGCTAAGGGACATCAGGCCCCCCTTGGTCTGCATGAGAAGGTTCTGCCGCAGGAGACGGGACTCCAGCCCGATGCGGTAGGCCACATGGGCCAGCCTCCGGTGGTACTGCATGGCGGTGCGGCAGTCGGCGGGTGTCACGGACAGGTAGACCTGCAAAATCAGCCCCTCCTCTTGTGGAATGCGGAATAATATGGTATAGTTATCCTCATATTATGCGGATAAGGAGGCGGCTATGCCTTTTTCACTGATTCCGGATCTGCTTTTGACACACTACGCCGAGGCCACACCGGAGCTGCTGCGCCGTCGGGGCATTGCGCTTTTGCTCTGTGATTTGGATTACACCCTCGCCCCCCGGTCGGTGTCCGCGCCGGACACGGCCCTGCGGCACTGGCTCGACTCTCTGAAGGCGGCGGGGGTCCAGGTGATGATCCTCTCCAACAACCGCTCTCCCCAGCGGGTGGAGGCGTTTTGTTCCACGCTGGGCATCCGCTACGTGGGGCACGCCGGCAAGCCCGCCCGGCGGGGCTATCGGGAGGCCATGGCCATTGCCGGGGTGTCGGCGGCGGAGACGGCTATGCTGGGAGACAAGCTGCTGACCGATGTCCTGGGCGCCAAGCGCAGCGGCGTGCTGGCGCTGATGGTGGAACCCTTGGGCGGACCGGTGGGCGCGTGGAACCACGTGCTGCACCTGCTCCAGCGGCCCTTTAAGATGATTGCAGGAAGGAGAAACAAGCTATGAGCAGATTCCAAAAGATCGCGGCGCGCCTTAAGGACTACGACCTGGATGCCCTGCTGATCCTCAGCGAGCCCAACCGGCTCTATGCCACCGGTTTCCACTCCACGGCGGGGGCCGTGCTGGTGACACCGGAGGAGAGCTACTTTTTCACCGACAGCCGCTACATTGAGGCCGCCCGGCGGCGGGTCACGGAGGGCGTGGTGGAGGAGAACACCCGGCAGCGGAACACGGACCAGCTCTTGACCGAGGCCCTCCAGCGCCACAACGTGCGGCGCTTGGGCTATGAGGACACCCGCACCACGGTGGCGGAGGAGCGGCGTCTGGGGAGCAAGCTCCCGGCGGAGCTGGTGCCCGCCAAGGATTTGTTGGAGAACCTGCGCGCGTCCAAGGAGCCCTGCGAGATCGTCGAGATGGTGAAGGCCCAGCGGATTGCCGAGGCGGCGCTCAGCGAGACGCTGAACCTGATCCGCCCCGGCCGGACGGAGCGTGAGATCGCCGCCTTTTTGCAGTACCAGATGCTGCTGCGGGGGGCGGAGAAGATGTCCTTTGACCCCATTGTGGTCAGCGGCGCCAACAGCAGCATGCCCCACGGGGTGCCCTCTGAAAAGCCGGTGGAACAGGGGGACTTTGTCACCATGGACTTCGGCTGTGTCTGCGGCGGCTACTGCTCGGACATGACCCGGACGGTGGCGGTGGGCTCTGTCACCGAGGAGATGGAGCAGGTGTACCACACGGTGCTCCGGGCCCAGCTGGCGGGCATCGAAACGGCCAGGGCCGGCGTCACTGGCGCGGCGATCCACGCCGCCGGGGAGCAGGTCATCGCCGAGGCGGGGTACGGCCCCTACTTCGGCCACGGTTTCGGCCACAGCTTAGGTATTGAGGTTCACGAGGGCCCCAACGCCGCCCCGGCAGGGAAGCGGCCCATGCCCGTGGGCGCGGTGATCTCCGCCGAGCCGGGGATCTATCTGCCCGGCCGCTTCGGCGTGCGGATCGAGGACGTGCTGGTCCTGCGGGAGGACGGCTGCGAAAACATCACGCTGGCTAATAAGGAGCTGATCATCCTGTAAAAGCGGAGGGAGAAACCGTTTCGGTTCCTCCCTCCCTGCCGCCATGCCACACCAATTCCGCTGTTTTCAGGAGGCCCTATGAAAAATTGGAAAGCTCTCCTATTCTTCCTCCTCGGCACCGCCGTCATCCTCCTCGCCACAGCGGGAATCGTCCTCCTGCTGCGCCGCACTCCCCTGCTGGCCTCCCTCATAGGGGCGCTCCTTGTCGCCTCCGGATCGGCGGCGCTGCTTCTCCGCTGTCTCCCCCCGCTGCTCTGCCCCCGTCGGACCGCGGAGCGTCAGCTGACGGCCCTGCTGCGAAAATCCCCCTGCGGCACCCTGCTCTACTGCGACAGTCCCGAGGAGGAGGTACCCCCTACCCTCTCGCTCCCCGTCTGCTTGGACCGCCGGGAGGGCCTAAAAACCTTCCAGCTCTCCCTCCCCGCCGGCCATCCCGACCTCCCCGGTCTGCTGGCCCTTCCCGCCGGCGCGGAGCTCACACTGCTCCTTCCCGTCAGCCCCGCGAAGAGCCTCCAATTCACCGGCACAGCCTCCCCTCTCCCCACCGGCCTCCCCCAAAAGGCCCTTCTTTTCATCCCCCAAGCCCTCCGCCTCCCCCACTGCACCCCCAACAGAACCATCCCGCTCCGTTGACCCATTTAACTCCCAACTCCCGATTGACATCCCCTCCCCCACCGGGTATAATGCAACAAAGCACTCCCCCGCCCCATCCACCTGTCCGCCTCTGGAGGTTCCCTATGCCAACCATCTCTGTCATCGTCCCCGTCTACAAGGCGGAGGCGTTTCTGCGCAAGTGTACCGACAGCATCCTCCGCCAGTCCTTTCAGGACCTGGAGCTGCTGCTTATTGACGACGGCTCCCCCGACCGTAGCGGGGCCCTCTGCGACGCCATCGCCGGGGAGGACAGCCGGGTGCGGGTGTTCCACAAGCCCAACGGCGGCGTCTCCTCCGCCCGGAATCTGGGGCTCGGGGAGGCCCAAGGGACCTACATCGCCTTTGTGGACAGCGACGACTACTTGGAGCCCAAGGCCCTGGAGCTGCTGCTGACCGCCCTTCAGGACAGCGGCGCGGACTCCGCCGGCTGCGGGCACTTCAATGTCAGCGATGCCGGCGTCACCTCCAGCGAGGCCCCGGCCCTCCCCGCCGGGGTTCACGACGCCGCGGATATCCGGGAGAATCTGGTGCTGCGGCTCTTGGGAGACCGGCTGCGCCAGCCGGTGCTCAACGGCTTCATCTGGCGCTTCCTCTACACCCGGGCCATCATCGCCGACAGGGGGATCGAGTTTGAGGGGGCGTATTTGGAGGATGAGCTCTTCTTGATGGAGTACTTCTGCCACGCCAAGCGTCTGGCCATTGTGGCGGAGCCGCTGTACAACTACTACTGGAACGCCGCCTCGGCCACCCACCGGTACATGCGGGACTATCCGGAGACCTTCCGCCGCTTTATGGAGCGCAAGGAGGCGCTGGCCGGCCGGTACGGCTTGGATGCCCCCCTCTGGCGGGAGAACTCCAACTATGCCGGACTGCTGATCGCCGTGGGCAACGAGTATGCCCCGGGGAATCCCGCCTCCTTCGCCGAAAAGCAGCGGCGGGTGGCGGCTCTCGCCGCCCTGCCGGAGATGCAGAGGGCCCTTGCCGCCCTGCGCCCCGAGGGGGCCGGACGGAACAAGCAGATTGTGGCCGCCCTGCTCCGCCGCCGGTGGTACGCCCTTCTCACCCTGCTCTACCGCGTGAAAAACCGCGGGAAATGAGGTAATACTATGGCCTATGTTCAGCAAAGTTTGATTTTTCACCTGCTCCTGACCCTCTGGGAGGGACTGCGCCGCGCCTATGCGGAGAGCGGTCTGGGGCATCTGCTGGCCCGGTTTACCGCTTGGCTCTCCGCCAAGTGGGAGCGGAGCTTTTTGGTCCACCTGTTCTATGACGAGAGCCGGTTCTCCCAGTCCTGGGAGTTTTGTCTGCTGCGCCGGGTGTCGGAGTGGGTGCTGAATCTGCCCCTGCGGTTGATGCAGTGGGTCTATGGGAAGCTCCAGAAGCTCTTCGATCAGAGCTTCTTTGCCGCACTGGCCTTTGAGGCGGGGCGGGAGTCCTTTTTAGCCGCCGGGTGGTTCATTGCGCTGATTTTGGCGATTCCCAGCAAGTACTGGAACAACGCCTACAGTCTGGTGCTGTTCGCTCTCGTGCTGGTCATGATCTTTGTGGGCGGTATGAATGCGCCCTCCTTCCGCCTGTCCCTGCGGCCCATTGGGCCCTATGTGGTGCTGTTTTTTGCCGCGGTGGCGGCGGCGGTGCCCCTATCCAACTACCCCCGGCTGTCCCTGCGGTTTTTGAACTACCACATCGCCTGCTTCTTGGCGGTGCTGGTGCTGGTCAGCGCCGTGGAGAACAGCCGCCAGCTCCTCCGGGCGGCGGGTGGCCTCGCCATGGGCATTCTGGCGGCGGCGGGATACGGCATCTACCAGGGGGTGGTCATCGGCGTGGAGGTCAACGCCTCCTTCGTGGATCTGACGGTGAACGCCAACATGCCTGGCCGGGTCTACTCCTATTTTGAGAACCCCAACGCCTTGGGAGAGCTGCTGCTGCTGGGGCTGCCCATCTTAGTGGCGCTGGTGTTCGGCTCCCGCCGGTGGGTGAGTAAGCTCTGCGCCGCAGGGATCTTCTGCGTCGGCGCGGTGTGCCTCGGCATGACCTACTGCCGGGCCAGCTGGGTGGGTCTGGTGGCGGCAGCGCTGCTCTATGTGTTCTTCTGGAACCGGAAGCTGCTGCCCCTGTGCTTCGCGGCGGGCTTCGCGGCGATTCCGCTGCTGCCGGCGTCTATTCTCAACCGAATCCTAACCATCGGCAACCTCAACGACACCTCCACCGCCAGCCGCTTTCCCCAGTACGCCGCGGCCCTGCGTCTTCTGGCCGGGGAGCCGGTCAGCGGCGCGGGCTTAGGTGTGGACGCGGTGCGGCAGACGGTGCGCATCAAGACGCTGTACCAGGGCTATGCGCCCTTCGTCCACGCCCACAACACGTTTTTGCAGGTGTGGCTGGAGTGCGGCCTGCTGGGGCTTGTGACCTTTGTGGGAGCCATCCTCTCCGCTGTCAAGTCCACAGCCCGGTGTGTCAAGCACTGCCCGGACACGGCGGCGAGGCACATGGCAATCGGCGGCGCCTCGGCGGTGGCGGGAGCGGCGGTATGCGGGCTGGCGGACTATCTGTGGACGTATCCGCGGATCATGTTTGTGTTCTGGTTTGTATTTGGGCTGACGCTGGCGGCAATTAAGGTTTGCAATTTGGAGGCAGAGCGTGTATAATGGAGGGGTGCCTCGTGAGAGGCGCCCCTGTGCTGGGAGGCAGGAGGGATTGGGGAGCGGATAAAAACTTGCTTTTTTGCTGGGGTTGTGCTATGATGCAGGACAAGTGAATAGCGGGGTGTTGCGCAGTTGGTAGCGCGCCTGCTTTGGGAGCAGGAGGCCCGGGGTTCGAGTCCCCGCACTCCGACCAAAGCCCACTGAAATTAAAGATTTCAGTGGGCTTTGCTTTGTCTAACAGTCAATATCCCTCCCCTGAAAGGGACAGCTTAAAAAGCCCGCGCCTTTCAGACCATTGCGGCCTGATCACTTCGCCTTACCCTTAAAAGGGGTTCTGTACCCTTTTACCGCCCACCTTGCCCTTTATTTGATGCTGCTTCTCTTATTCTTGTATATACTTCCATATCGCTTTCTCCTGTAACCCTACTGTGCTCACATAATATCCTGCCACCCAGAAGTGCCAGCTCTTGTAGCGATACTTTAACATGAATACTGCATGATACTTACACACCCATTTGGGCACTCTCAGATGTTTTTCGCTTAACAAACCGTCTGCCAAGCGTTAGACCTATCTTAAATCTTGTTAGACAGTATGCCGTGGGGCTGCCATATACAGTGGCCTATCATCACCTAAGCACTCTTTACGGCTCCGTCTCATAGGGCCAAGTGTTGATGCCGCCAAATTCGCAGACATTGGTGTAACCCAGCTCCGCCAAAGCGGAGGAGGCAGTCTTGCTCCGGTTGCCGCTGCGGCAGTAAACCAAAACTGTGGTGTCCTTCTCTGGAATTACCTCAGCGGCAGACTCCTTGTCAATGGTCCCCACCGGCAGCAGGACAGCGCCAAGAATATGACCGCTGTCGTATTCGTCCTGCTCACGGACATCCAAAATAACAACCTCTTGGGTGTCCATCATCTCCTTGGCCTCCTTTTGCGAAATCTGCCGGTAAGAGCCATCCGCATGATTTCCTCCGCATCCAGCAAGCAGCAGAAGCAAGAGCAGCAGCGGCAAGATTTGTTTCATTTGAGTTCCTCCAATAGTCCAGCGGCAAAGGCTTTGTGGCCCTGCTCCGTGAAGTGTACACCGTCATAAGTCAGGGAGATATTCCACCTTCCAGCATCAGCAAATTGGATTCCCATTTGCTCCGCAAGTTCCCGGCAACACCGGGTAAAATTCTTGGACGCATTGACCAGCTGCTGACTTGGAACCCACTCCCCCAGCATCATAGGCGGCGGTGCGATCAGCAGAATCCTGTCCCGCAGCAGAGAGAGCGCAGCGAGAAACCCTTCCAACTTCCCGGCGGCGCTTTCAGCACTGCATCCTTGGAGCAGGTCGTTGGTGCCCAGCATGACGATCAGCAAATCCGTGTCCTCTGGAAAAGTAGGAGCAGTTGTAGGAATCTCCCGCCCATTCTGCCCCATGTTGCAGATCGTCCAGCCAGTTTCCGCAGCCACGATATCCACCCAGCGGCTGCTGGCATCATACCTTCCACCAAGCCAAGAACGAGGGTCGTAGCCATAGGTGTTAGAATCTCCAAAACAGATAACGTACACTCTCCCTCCCCCCTTTTCTGCACATTCGTCATCGTCATCGGTCATAAAAATCTCACCCATTCGTCCAAGGGGGGCGCAAATATAGTAATCCTTTCCGGTCTGACAGCCTTTTGCAGCAGGAAACTGATATTTTGGCATATCGCGCTGTGTAATATACGTAAGTATATTGTATCATATCCTATATGTCAATCTGTTTTGCGACACCAAGCAACACTTTATGACAGCATTTTCTAAAATTCTGCCTTGCGCAGGCCTTCCGCTGCTATATACCATTTCAACGCTCTGGTATTAGCGTTGCTCTACCAGAAATGGTGTCCAATAAAGCATATTTCCAAGTTCAAACTATTGGTCTGTTTCATTCATCACCGATTTTCAAAACAGCTGTTTTAGGCTCAATCCACACCGACTCTTCGGCCAGCAGAAGCCGGAAACACAGATAATTAAAGATTTTCTGCTCAGCCATAATCACCAGCAATATACCCCCCCTCAGAACCCTTTCCCAACCATGCCGATAGCGAAGGACCACCCTTAAAACGGGTGGTCCTTCTCCATACCTCACATAATAACATCCCCCACTCACACTACCCCGCGCTCTCCCCCCTCTCCAACCACCGCCGCACCTCCGCCAAAACGCTCTCCTCCAGCGCCTCAGCACTGACAAACCACTCCTCCTCCACCTCATAGTCAAAATTCACAGCAGAGAACAAAGACACCCTAAAGGCGCAGTACTCCCCCTCCCCCCACGCCTCCTCCCGGTAGCGCAGGAGCACCCGAACATTCACGCTCTCCCCCGCCGCCCCCGGGATGGCCTCCAGCGTATCCCGGCAGGCATCGGCCAGCACCTGACACACCGCCCCCAGCGCATCCGGCCCCACCGGCTCAATCACGATCCCCAGCCCGGAGTAATACTCCGCCGACACCTGATAGGGCTCCCGATCATAGTCAAACTCATACTCCACCCCCGCCTCCCCGGCATACTGCTGGAAGGCCTCAAAAAACACATCCAGCGCATAGGTATCCCTCAGCCCATTCACAAACCCCAAAATCCCTCCGCTCTCCCCGGTGACGATATCAAACACAAAAAACTCCCGCTCCGGATGCTCCTCGGACACCGCGGTGTACTGCCGGGCCCACCAAATATCATCCGGATGGTCCGCCACCCCCTTAGCGGAGGTAACCGTAAACCTCTCCCCATACTTCCGCTCCAGCCGCTCCGCCACCTCCCGGCTGCTCAGCAGTCTCCCATCCCCGCACCCCGTCAGCGCCAGCGCCAGCGCCAGAACCGCCAGCCACCCTTGTACCTTCAACCCATCCCCACCTCCTAAAAAACTCCTCATTCTCACTGCATCAGCCGCCGCAGGGGGCACTCCGACGCCGCCACCCGGTCCGCCAGATTCCCCAGCCCGTTGTCCCGCAGATAGTCCCGGAAGATAGCCGGGGACTGGGTGGACTCCGGCCCGATGATCAGCTCCACCACCAGGTCCGACAGCCCGATCCCCGCCGACGCGCACATCTCCCGCAGGTTCAGCGGGTAGTATTTCTTGATCCGCTCCCGGCTCACGTGGTAGCAGGGCTCGATGTCAAAATCCCCCTTCTCAAAGGGCGCCACCACCAGCCGCATCTCGTACTCCGAGGCAAAGGAGGGGTGCTTGAAGGACACCGAGCAGGCCCAGGCCTCCCGTATGGCGGCTCTAACCGCCTCATTCTCCGCCGTCAGCGCCCCGCCGGACCGGGCCAGCGCGCAGAACCGCTCCACCATGGGGTGGCCGGCCATGTCGTCCAGGTAGAACACCGCCTGAAGGGACAGGGCCCCCCGGGCCAGCCGCTGGAGGCACTCCCGGCGGAAGGCGATGCACACCCCCCGCCCCCGGTTGCCGTACCGCTCCCACTGGGCGGCGTCGTCCCGGTGGAAGGAGAAGCAGGCGGCGAAGGCGGAGTACTCCTTGCGCACCTCCTGATCGAAGAGGGCCTCGATCTCCCGGACCCGGTCCTCCGCCCTCTCCCGCCGGAGCTGTTCGGTGACGGCGGTACAGAGCCGGGTCATAAAGTGGCGCATCTCCGCCGAGTCGTTCATCCGCAGCACGTTGTTCACCCGCAGCTGGGCGCAGCGCAGGATGCCGTCCAGCGCCTGAAAATCCGTGTAGTGGTAGAGAATATCCAGCCGTTTCGCCATGCTCCTCCCCCTCTCTAAAGCTGACCCGTTTTCCTGATCATACCACAAGCCCCCGCCCTTTGGCAATCCTCACTCCAGCCGCACGGAGAGCAGGGACACCGCGTTTTTCTCCACGCTGTTGAGAATAAACCCCGCCAGATCGCAGGCGTAGACGCTGCCCGTTGTCCGCTTCCCCCCGGCGGCCTCCCACAGGGCGTCATAACCCTCCTGCAAATCCCAGTGCCCCCGGCAGCAGAGGCAGAGGTAGTCCCCCGCCGGCTTCTCCCGGTAGTAGGGACAGTCCGCCGGTCCCATCAGCCGGGTGTACAGGTGGGTGATGGTCTCCGGCCCCGCCGGAGGCCCCGGCCGGTGGATGGCCCCCAGCTGATAGTCCGCCTGCATCCCATAGGTCTGGCACAGGCTCCGGCACCGCTCCAGCACCCGCCGCAGCCTGTCATTCTCCCCGTCGCCGGGGGCCATCAGCCCCTCCAGCTCCCCCACTGGCAGGGCCAGCAGGTGCTCCGCCGGAAAGCGGCGGACACAGGGCCGCGGCGGCGCCCCATCGGCCAGCTCCAGATTGGCGATGGCCTGGGAGAGGACGAAGTCCATCTCCTCCATTCGGCGCCGCTCCTCCCCCAGCCGCTCCCGCTGCTCCCGGAGGAGGGCCAGCGTCCCCCCGGCGCTCTGGTCTTGGAGGCACCGGCGGATCTCCGTCAGGGGCGTCCCGGTCTGGCGAAAGATGGCGATGGCGTAGAAGTCATAGAACTGCTCCGCGTCGTAGTAGCCATACCCGTTCTCCCCCCGGCGCACCGGCACCAGAAGGCCCAAGTCCCTGTAGTGGCGCAGCGTCTCCTTGGTGGTGCCGCAGAGGGCGGCGAAGGCCCCGGCGGTGAGCCACCCCGACAGTCGGTCCATATTTGGTTCCTCCCCTGAAAAAAGATGTAAAGTTTACAATTATTCCATTGACCGTGTGGCAGCCACACAGTTTATTCTACCCTCTGTCAGGTATGATTGCAAGGCAAATGGAAAAAATACCGGCAAAAAGAACAGATCAGGAGGAACCATCCTATGCCCTTCCCCTTCTTCGGCTGCACCAGCTTCACCTGGGAGACCCTAAACCACAGACACCTCTTGGGCCGGACCTACGACCAGTTCGGCGATTTGAAGGCCAACCGGGTCATCGCCGTCCCCGCGGGCCTCCCCTGCCCCCCGGGCACGCGGGAAAGCAGCGAGTCCCCCTTGGGCCTCTACGGCTACACAGGCATGGCGGTGCTGGGCTTCGGCCAGCCCATCCTGGTGGACGGTGTCAACACCGCCGGCCTCATGGGCGCCCTGCTCCACTACCCGGAGTACGCGTCCTACGCCGCCGCCGTCCCGGGACAGACGGCGGTCCACCCGGGCCGGCTCCTCCCTTGGCTCCTCAGCCGCTGCGCCGGCCTGGAGGAGGCCGTGAAGGAGCTGTCCCGGATCACCCTGGTGGACGATCTCTCCCTCGGCACCCCCCTCCCCGCCCATTATCTCCTCTCCGACCGCACCGGCGAGGCGGTGGTGGTGGAGCCGGACCCGGAGGGTCTTCGCGTCCACCGGCGGACCATCGGCGTGCTGACCAACAGCCCGGACTACCTGTGGCACCGGACCAACCTCAGGACCTATGTGGGCGTCACCAACCTGCCCAAGGCCCCCCAGACCATTGCCGGCCACCAGATCCGGGAGTTCGGGGAGCGCCTTGGCGGCGGCTTCGGCCTGCCGGGGGACTACTCCTCCCCCGCCCGCTTCGTCCGGACGGCCTTTCTCAAGGAGTTCGCCGTCCGGGGCGCCGGGGAGCTGGACGGAATATCCCGTATGTTCCGCGCCTTTGCCCCGGTGGACATCCCCGAGGGTCTGGCCAAGGCGGACCCGGACCACGAGGTCTACGAGCAGACCCTCTGCACCGCCGCCATGTGCGCGGAGAGCGGGGTGTACTACTTCGCCCCCGCCTGGAACCGCCGGATCTCCGCCGTGCACCCCCCAAGGGCCGGGGGGGAGATGGTGTTTTTCGACTTAGGAAGCGGCCAGGACATCGACTACCGAAATTGAGGAGGTACACATCATGGACAGCAAACTGAGCTCCTACCAGCTGCCGGTCACCGGCCGGAACATCCTCCGCTTCGCCCTGCCCACCATCGTCATGACGGTGTTCAACACCTTCTACACCATGGTGGACGGCCTCTTCGTCTCCAACCTCATCGGCACCGACGCCCTCTCCGCCATCAACCTCACCGCCCCGGCCATTGGCCTCATCACCGCGGTGTCCGGGATGCTGGCCACCGGGGGCAGCGCGGTGGTGATGAAGAAGCTGGGGGAGGGCCGGGCGCGGGAGGCCCGGCAGGATTTCACCCTTTTGATTCTCACCAACGCCCTGGTGGGGGCGGTGATGATGGCCCTGGGGTACGCCTTCATGGACGATCTCCTATGGGCCATGGACCTCTCGCCGGGCGTCCTCGCCTACTGCCAGGGCTACCTGAGCCGCTATCTCCTCTTCACCATTCCCATCCTGCTGATGTACAACTTCTCCCTCTACCTCATCGCCGCGGACAAGTCCGCCCTGTCCCTGAAGTGCACCCTGGCCGGCGGCGTGACCAACATCCTGCTGGACTACGTTCTCATCGCCCTTTTGGACCTAAGCATCCAGGGGGCGGCCCTCGCCACAGGGATTGGCTACTCCATCACCGCCGTGGTGGGCCTTCTGGTGTTCCGGCGGGAGAGCAGCCTTCTCCACTTCGAGAGGCCGGTATTCCGGGGCGGCGTACTGCTCCACGCCTCCGCCAACGGCCTCTCGGAGCTGGCCACCTCCCTGGTCTCCGGCATCACCACCCTCCTGTTCAACCTGGCCATGCTCCGCTACATAGGGGAGGACGGCGTGGCGGCCATCACCATCATCATGTACGTGCTGATGTTCGTCAGCGCCCTCTTCATCGGCTACTCCTATGGTGTGGCCCCCATGATCAGCTACTTCCACGGGGAGGGGAACCGGGAGAAGCTCCAGAAACTGGTGCGCTTCAGCCTCCGCTTCATCCTGACCGCCTCCGCGGCCTGCGCCCTGTTGTCCATCCTATCCACCCCGGTCCTGGCGGCGGTGTTCACCCGGCCGGACAGCCCGGTGTACGCCTTGGCGGTGACGGGGAACCGGCTCTGCTCCCTGTCCCTCCTCTTCGTAGGACTGAACGTGTTCGCCAGCGGGATGTTCACCGCCCTCTCCAACGGCGTGGTGTCGGCGGTACTGGCCTTCTCCCGGTCCTTCCTCTTCACCGCGGCCTGCATCACCCTGCTGCCTCTGCTCTTAGACGTCACCGGCATCTGGCTGGCCACCCCCATGGCGGAGCTCATGGGAGCGGCAATGGCGGCGGCGCTGCTGCTCCGGTATCGGAAGCGGTACGGGTATTGAGAATATGGAACGAGGCATGAGGAATTTTTGACTTGGGAAACATTCTCCGGGGGTTGTACTATTCTGTCGGGAGGTGTATACTTTTTCCAATAACATTGCCGCCCCCCACCGGCTCTGCCCCTATCCTGCCCCCACTCCCGGCGGGGGGATGCGCTGTACTTGGAGCAATGAACCTACATCGGCAACAAGGAGGATTGACCTTCATGAGCAGTCAAATGTTTTCCATAAAAAGTGAACTTAACATTCTCCGACGATTTGTTGACATGGAATACAACGGGAGCCGGCGCTGCTATTCCGAAAAAGATATTTCCGCGGCAGAAAAACGGCTCCATTATAAACTTCCGCCTCCTATCCGGGAACTCTATTTGTATATGTCCGATCTGCTGCTGGATATGTATTATCTGCGCCCCTTGGAGCTGCTCCATTGGCAGCAGGACTACCTATGTCTTTTTTATTCGCCGGAGTCTGACCTTGTATGGGGGATTTGCAGAAAGGACGACCCCAATACGCTGTACGCTTGGGAGGAATCCATTCCAGAAGAGGATGAGAACACTCTCTGGGACCTTGACGAGGAATTTGAAGAGTATGATGAAGAAAACAACACGAGAGGGAAAAAAGCCGTCGCACGCAAATATTCGTCCTATTGGGACAAAATCAATTCGCGCTGCACAAAAGCGCCGCCCCACCTAAAAAAGCTGGAACATGAATTTCGGTATAACTGCTCTTTGGATGCTTGTGGATTGTTTTTGGTCATCCATTCCCTGTTCTCCTACGCGACAGAATTATACTGCCTAAAAAATCTGAACTGTCATTTGGGAGATTTGCCAGCACCATCCGAATGTGAGCCTGCCTACTTTGAAAAACTAAGAGAAAGTATTGAGCGGGAATTCACTCCCATTTCCGAGCACTTAGAATTGATTGACATATTCCCGTTGCCCATGGCATATGTTCACAAAACTACGAACGCTTTGCTTATTTGCGATGAAGAAGCCGATTTCCTGACACTATTGAGCGATAAAACCGCAGGCCCCGACTTTATAGAGAACATGCAAAACTGTCTTGCTCTGCCGCTGCGCCAATGCGGTCAATAGCTCTTCCTTTTTCCCGAAGCACCTGTAACTCGAGGGCGGCGGTAACAGACATCAACTCCCCCGCCTCCCCGGCCCCTGCCCCATAAACGCCGCCCTCTTTTGTAAAAAGCATCCGGCCTTTGCCTTTTATAGAATCATGTGAATATAAAAACTGTGGAGGTACCCTGATGGCGTTGATCACTCCGGCAAAGCCGCAAATTGATTTTTGTCTTCGAACAACAAAACCCTTTCATAACAGAAAGGCTGCACAGGATTTTTTTCGACTAATTGACGCCTATGGCCCCAATTACCGGCCCTTTAAGTACGGTAATTATGAGCCTATGAAGCAGATATTCAATGATAAAAAG
>JAAWSV010000038.1 GCA_022801715.1 Oscillospiraceae bacterium | reverse complement strand
TCCCCTCGCCTCCACCAGATGGACATTGGACGAACACCTATTATTTCAAAGGCGGCTTTGCCGTGATGGTGTGGCTCTGATGTCGAAACGAACAGCGGAGGTCAAGGTATAAAAGCCTTGACCTCCGCTGTTTTATCAGTTCGTTTTGCTTTGCCCTGTACCGTCTGCCACTCCGCCCGGGTTACATAGGTAAATATAGGTCACTCTGTGGAGTGATAAATTTAAAATCTCCATTGAAAAAGCAGAAGAAAAGCTGTACTATAATAGAGGCATGTAGATAAAGAGGTGGTGGAATAATGACTTTTGAAGCAAATGAGGTATTAGCCCCAGGATTTCATGACTGCACATATGATGGATTTTATGCAGCATTTGTTGACGAGTTCCCCACCTCACAGCGTAGAAGACCAATTGCGGAAGCGCTTTTAGCCTTTTCTGCGGAGGTATTTGCGATAGGTGAACCATACGAATTCTGGATTGATGGTAGTTATGTAACAACAAAAATCAATCCAAATGATGCGGATGTAATTCTTTTCTTTCAGTATCAGCAGCGGTTTTTTAGCAGGAACCGGGCGAAACTGAAAAAGAGAATGGACTCTATATGACCAGTAAGGAGAAAGTGGTATTATATCTTTTTACAGTCCAAAAAACACCTTGCAGAATTTGCGCCCCCGGCACAAATTCTGCAAGGCGTTTTTCAGTAGTACCAGAATATCATTCCATTAACACAGTCGGTGGAACCTACGCTAAAACTATGTCACTGGCACATTTTCTTAACGCTGCAACAAGCCGCGTTTAACCTATACATTTTTCTCTGGGACGGCTGCACCGTCCCAGAGAAAAATCACATCCCCCTGTCCCCTCTCTTAAAATCCACAGATTTCAAGCGAAACCTATCCGATAAACATCTGAGTACAGTAGTTGCCATTGGCCACATATCCCACGCCGATCTGGGTAAACTTGGCGCTCAGGATGTTGGCCCGGTGACCGCTGGAGTTCATCCAAGCGTTCACCACGGCGGCGGGAGTGGCATAGCCCATGGCAATGTTCTCCCCAGCGGCGCGGTAGGTGATGCCGAAGCTGCGCATCATGTCAAATGGGCTTCCGTAGGTGGGGCTGGTGTGGTCAAAGTACCGCTTCTGCCGCATGTCCTCGGACTTGTATCGGGCCACCCGACTCAGCTCCCAGTTCATCGTCAGGGGGCTCAGTCCAACCTTGGCCCGCTCGGCATTCACCAGACGCACCACCTCCTCCTCATAGCTGAGGGTGGTCTGGTCCTCCTTGGGGATGGTCAGGCGCTGGCCGGGGTAGATGAGGTCCGGGTTTTTTACCTGCGGGTTGGCCTCGATGATCTCTAAGGTGCCCACCTGGACCTTGGCGGCGATCTTCCACATGGTGTCTCCCCGCTGTACCGTGTAGGTCTCGGCGGCGAAGGTGGGTACAGTAAGTACCAGCAGTGCTAAAACGGTGCAAAAAAGTTTTTTCATGGTAATACCTCCTTGGCGAAATTGTAACCAAATTGTAATATAAATTGCAAGGCTTAAAATCTTCCAAAGGAGGCAGGGCTTGGGGGCGGCATCAAAAACGTCGACGCGGCAGGGGGTTCCTGCCGCGCCGGTTTTTGTTTCCAGCAAAAAATCTTCCTCAGTTGGGGTCCACTGGCTCATAGGCGATGGCGTCATCCTCGTCAGGAACGGGGGCGTCGGGGTCGCCGAAGTACAGGGCTGGGGACTCGATGTCGTGCTGCTCCGAGACCGCGTCCGACGCCGGTCCGTCCTCTGTGATGGTGGCGGGATAGGGGGTGATCTCCACGTAGATGGTGCTGTCCTCCGGGTCCAGCTCCGCCAGAAGCGTCAGGGCCTCCCGATTGACCTCCCGGATGGCCAAGTACAACCGGTTGGCCTCCACGTCCACTCCACAGCCGGCAAAAATCCCCAAGTCCAGCATGGCGTCCACCACCTGCTCTTGGAGGCTCAGCAGGTAGGAGTAGGAGTATCTGGCCCGGCTCTCCAGCACCACCACGGTGCTGTCTTGCAGGGCCTCCGGCAGATCAGGAATGCTGCCTGTCACCGTGAGCACCACCAGGCGGCCCTCGTCGTTCAGGTAGGCACCGCCGTACCAGTCCGGGTAGGACGGGTACAGGGCACCGCCGAAGTGGGACAGTAAGCTCTGGTAGGCCTCAAGCCCCTCCCCTTCGTAGGGCTTGCTCTCCGGGCCGGGGGGCGGGTCCGGGATGGGGGGGGCATCTACCTGGGCGTCCTCCGGGGAGGTAATGTTCTCCTCTGCGGAATAGCTGTCACCGGTGGCAAAGGAGTCTCCCTGTCCCAAAAGCACGTAGCTGTGCTGGGGCGGGGCAGTCAGGCCTCGATAGACCGGGTAGGCACACAGCAGCAGGGCCGCACAGGCGGCGGCAGTCAGATATTGCCACCGGGGCCGGCGGCGGGGTATGCTCTCCGTCAGACGGTGGCGGAGGGCCTCCTCCGCCTCGGCACTGGGACCCAGTTGGACCCGCATGGCAGCAAAACGGGGGTCATTCATCAAAAATCTCTCCTTTCAGGACCTCTCGAAGCTGCTCCCGGCCCCGGGAGAGGCGCATGCGCACCGTCCCTGGGCGGAGGGAGAGGGCAGCGGCAATCTGGGCGGTGGACAGCTCCTCGAAGTAAAACAGGTACAGCGGCAGGCGGTAGTCCTCCCTCAGGGCGCAGAGGGCCTCCCAGAGGGCGTTCTCCTCCGCTCTCTGGAATACCGGGGCCGGCTCCGCCCCGGTGAGGGCCACCGTCTCCCGGCGGCGGGCGGAGCGGTACAGCCTGCGGCATTGGTTGAGGGTGGTGCGGAGGAGCCACGCCTTGCGGTGCTCCTCCTCCCGGAAGGTCCGGGAGGACTGGAAATAGGCGATGAACACCTCCTGAAAGATGTCATCGGCGTCAGCGGGGGAGTTGGTTTTAGCCAAGGCCAAGCCGTACACTGTGGAACGGTAGCGGCCAATGACCTCCTCCATCTCGCCACCCGCGCGCAGCGGCAGATGATCCATAGGTGCGGCACCTCCTTTCACTGAGAACTTCCCGGGGAGAGGTAAAATGTCACAGCGGAGGGAAAAATTTTACAGCCCGATCCGATTGTCCCAAGAACGGGCCGCCGCTGGAAAAAACAGTTGCCTTTCCCGCTGTAATCCGCTATAATAGGGACCGTCGTCCCCTGCGGACGGCCAGCAAAAATGGAATGTTACTATTTTACTAAGGAGTGTGAGATCATGGCCGAGGAGAGCAAAAACTTTATCCATCAATTCATCGACGAGGACATTGCAGAGGGTGGGCAGTACCAAGGCATGACCGTCCACACCCGTTTCCCCCCGGAGCCCAACGGCTACCTGCACATCGGCCACTGCAAGGCGCTGTGCATTGACTTCGGCACCGCCGAGAAGTACGGCGGGCAGTGCAACCTGCGCATGGACGACACCAACCCCTCCAAGGAGGACGTGGAGTACGTGGAGGCCATCAAGGAGGACATCCACTGGCTGGGCTTCGACTGGGGTGACCGTTTCTTCTACGCCTCCGACTACTTTGAAAAGATGTATGCCTGCGCCGTGGAGCTGATCCAGAAGGGGCTGGCCTACGTCTGCGAGCTGACACCGGAGCAGATGCGGGAGATGCGCGGCGACGTGAACGCCCCCGCCCAGTGCCCCTACCGGGACCGCCCGGCGGAGGAGAGCCTGAATCTCTTTGAGCGGATGCGCGCCGGGGAGTTCCCCGACGGGTCCATGACCCTCCGGGCCAAGATCGACCCCTCCAGCGGCAACTTCAACATGCGTGACCCGGTGATCTACCGGATCAACCACGCCCACCACCACCGGCAGGGGGACAAGTGGTGCATCTACCCCATGTACGACTTCGCCCATCCCATCGAGGACGCCTTGGAGGGCATCACACACAGCCTCTGCTCCTTGGAGTTTGAGGCCCACCGCCCCCTCTACGACTGGGTGGTGGCCAACTGCGACCTGCCCTCCACCCCCCGGCAGATCGAGTTCGCCCGCCTTGGCATCGACCACACGGTGATGAGCAAGCGGAAGCTCCGCCGCTTGGTGGAGGACGGGAAGGTCTCCGGCTGGGACGACCCCCGGATGCCCACCCTCTGCGGCCTCCGCCGCCGGGGCTACACTCCCGCCTCCATCCGGAATTTCTGCGAGCGGATCGGCGTGGCCAAGGCCTCCAGCACCGTGGAGTACGCCTTCTTGGAGCACTGCCTCCGGGAGGACCTGAACGAGACTGCCCGGAGGACCATGGCCGTGCTGCGGCCGGTGAAGCTCATCATCACCAACTACCCCGCCGGCCAGAGCGAGACCTTCACCGTGGAGAACAACCCCAACCGCCCGGAGGACGGTACGCGGGAGATCACCTTCTCCCGGGAGCTGTGGGTGGAGGCGGAGGACTTCCTCCCCGAGCCGGTACCCAAGTACAAGCGCCTCTACCCCGGCGGCCCGGAGTGCCGCCTCAAGGGGGCCTACCTCATCAAGTGTGTGGGCTATGAGACCGACAGCGAGGGCAACGTCACCCAGATCACCGCCGAGTACGACCCGGACAGCCGGGGGGGCGACCCCGCTGACGGCCGGAAGGTAAAGGGTGCCACCATCCACTGGGTCAACGCCGCCGACGCTATCGACGCGGAGGTCCGCGTCTATGACGACCTCTTTCTCGACGAGGCCCCCGACGCCGCCGACAAGGATTTCTTGGAGTGCCTGAACCCCAAGAGCTTGGAGGTCCTCACCGGCTGCAAGGTGGAGCCGGACATGGCCGGCCTCACCGCCCCCGCCAGCTTCCAGTTCATGCGGGTGGGCTACTTCTGCCTCGACAGCAAGGACAGCCGGCCCGACCACTTGGTGTTCAACCGCAGCGTAGGTCTGAAGGACAGCTTTAAGAAGTGAAAACGCCGCCGTCTCCTGTAAGATGGGAGACGGCGGTGCCTCATTTTATCACGGTTTCCATTCACATTGACAACTATATATTTCTTAATCGGAACCCTGTACAAGAATGGACATCACATCTTCCAGCCATTGCTCCTGATTCTTTACAGAGCACTCCGCTGAACTCCCATCAAAAAACAGCTCCACCTCTCCAAAGAAATTATGGATATGCAGCATGTCTCCGCTGCCCATATCTCCATTTGGAAAGAGCACATCTTCAAACCGAAGCCTTACCAACCACTTAAAATCATCCTCTTTATATGTGTGAAATTTTGTCCCTTTAGGCAAAATATTCCACAAATCCGTTCTAAACTCGGCAGTTTGAACTAATTCGATCACATCGCCAAAACGAGGATCATCGGGAGCAATCGCAAACGGGATATCTTCAACACCGGTTCCATCGTTAAAGTAACCACGTATCAGGGTACACTGGGACAAATCAAGAACAGGGTAACGCTGTTCAATGATCAAGGGGCGTGTATAGACAAAAGCAAAAGCAACTACGCCAAGCAGGGCGGTCACAGCCAAAGCCGTTCTCCTTCTCTTTTTCATATATGCCCTCCCTTTCTCCGCTATTTTCCCAGATTCTCCCCTATTCTCCAACTATTTTGCATAGCGCCCGCCGCTCCCATCTGGTATCATAGAGCCACAAACCACCACCGGAGGCGACCGCCATGCGCGCTTGGACAAACCTCAACAACATGAAGGATCTGACCTGCCTTGTCATGCGCCGGGGCTTCCAGCTCTCGGCCATCCTGCTGCTCTTGGGCTGCTGGGCCATCCTAAAGGGCTCCCTTGACACCGCCGACACCTTCCGCCAGCTCTCCTCCACCGTCCTGCTTCTGACGGTGCTGGGCACCGCCTACATAGAGACTCACTCGTCGTAAAAGGTCTTGGAAGCAAATGTCTGCACATCCAAGCTCTCATAGATAGACTTCAATGCATCCATCAGCGCCCTGCCAAACCGCCGCCGGTCCAAGGCGCGGCAGTCCACATGGGTCCTGATATAGATACTGCTTGCCCTCCTGTTCCCGCTCAAGAGCTCCTCCAAGCACCCCCTCTATCTCCACTCTAAAAACTCAAATCCGTCCAGCTCCGCTGGACACCACAACTTCTAATTGCAAAAACTCCGTTTTTTCGTACAGCACATTCACCGCTTCCAACAGCCCATTCACCGTCAAATGCTCCGGCAGGCCCAGCTCCTTCAGCAATGCCTGCCGCCGCTCCGCGCTTCCTGGACCAGTGAGCCCCAAGGCGTAGAGATCCGCCTTGGTCACCTCTCCCCTGCACACCGGCGGCTCACCGTCCTCGAAGGTGGCCCCCGCCTGCTCCAAGGCCCGCAGCAGCACCGCCGGGGACATCCCCTCCACACCCAGCTTGCCCTCCTTACCGGGGGCCTTCTTCCGGCGCTCCTTTCCGTACACGTCGGGGATGTACGCCTGCTTCACCTGCTCCTTGGGCAGCATCCCCTTCAGCTTTCCCCGGATCACAAAGCCGGCGCCATCGCTGTCCAGCAGCAGCACCGCCCCCCGCTCCGCTGTCAGGCGGCGCAGGAGGGACAGGCGCTCCCTGTCCCGGAAAATCCCGAAGCCTCGGGTCTCAAAAATCACGCCCTCCACCACTTGGGAGAGGGCGTTTTTGTCGTAGCGGCCCTCCACCACGATGACCTCCCGGACCCGCCTCACGCCTCCGCCTCCTGACCCAGCTCCATGAGGAACTGCTTCAGTTCCCCGGCACTGTTCGCTCCGGTGACGCTCTTCATCCGCACATCCAGCGCCTGACACCGGGCCACCGCCCGCTCCGCCCAGCTGGTGCTCACCCGCCCCGCCGCCTCCAGGGCCAGCTTGGCCGGGTAGTCCGAGCGCATGTTCCACTGCTTCATCAGCCAGAACTTGTCCAGCCCATTGTCGATGGCCAGCCGGGCGGTGTAGAGCTTGCGCAGCTCCTTCCCCAGCACCGCCAGCAGCATAATGGGCTCCTCCTGGAGCTTCAGAAGCGTCCCAAGGATCTCCGCCGAGCGGTTGAAGTCCCGTCGGGCCAAGGCGGCGGTCATGTCGAAGACCTGGGCCTCCAGCACCGGAGCGGCCACGGCGGTGATGTCCCCCTTGGTCACCGCCGGCCCCTTGGCGTAGGCACAGACCTTCTCGATCTCCGGGATCAGGGTGTTCATCAGACTGCCGCAGGTGAAGATAAGGTGCTCCGCCGTCTGGTTGTCAATAGATTTGCCGCAGGCCTTGCAGCGGCGGGTGACCCAGTTGAGGAGGTCGCTGCGGCTCTGCTTGTCAAACTGCACCACCGATACATGGGCGTCGATGGCCTTGCAGAGGGTCTTGACGGTCTTGTTGGGGGCGTAGGGGAGCTGATCATAGACGAAGATCAGACAGCAGTGGGACGGGAAATCGGAGAGGAGGGCAATCAAGGCCTTCCTCTGCCCCTCGGGCAGCTTGAAGAGGTCCATGTCCACCACCTGTACCAGCGTCCGCTCCGCCATCATGGGCAGAGGCTCCACCAGCTCCGTCAGGGCTTCCACTGTGAGGCCCTTCCCCTCCACCTTGTGCGCGTTGAAGGCGGCAAAGGCCGGCGGGACCAGCTTTTTTGCCACCTCGCTGAGGTAGTACTCCCGGAGGTAGGTCTCCTCCCCGTGGAAGATGTAGAGATTGCCCAGCGTCCCCGCTGTGATGTCCTGCTTCAGCTGGCGGTAGGCCGCCTGTTTGTCCGCCATAGTCTCGCCTCCTGTTCAGATAGATTGTGATCAATGTACTCTCACCGCACCGCGATGGACACCGTCCCCTGCAAGTCCGTCCGGTAGAGGGTCATCCTCGCCGCGGCCATCCGCGCCATGGCCTCTTGGGCCGGGTGTCCGTAAGGATTGTCCGCCCCCACGCTGATAATCCCCACCTCCGGCGTCACCCGCTCCAGCAGTACCGGGGAGGTGGCGGTACGGGAGCCGTGGTGGCCCACCAGCAGCACCTCGATGTCCGGCAGGTCCTTGGAGGCAGTGAGAATCCGTTCGTTGATTGTGTTCATGTCCCCGGTGACCAGCAGATCGAAGTCATCCAAGGTACACAGCACTGACAGGCCCTCCTCGTTGGTGGAACCCCGGCCTACCGGGGCGTAGATATGGAGTACCGCCTCCCCCAAGGGCACCGTTTGATCCTCGGTGACAATCTCCACCGCCGTGCCGCGCTCCGCCGCCCACTGGCATAAGGCGTCATAGAGGGGCCGGTCCGCCTCCGAGGGGGCGGGCACCAGCAGGGTGTCCACTTGGACACGGGCCATCAGCACCTCCGCGCCATTGGCGTGGTCGTCGTGGTAGTGGGTGAGGATCAGGTAGCGGAGGCGATAACAGCCACGGGTGTTCAGATAGTCCCCCACACTGCCGCCGGGATCCAGCGCGCCGCTGCTGCCGCAGTCCACCACCGCCGCAGTCCCGGCAGAGGACAGGAGGGTGCTGGCCCCCTGCCCCACGTCGATGGCCGCCGCGTGGAGCCGCCCTTGGTCCGTGAGGACGGGGAGGGCCGCTGTCAGCACCAGCGTCAAAGCCGTGAGGAGGGCAGTCAGGGCCATCTTCCGCCGCCCTTTAGGTGTCAGGGCACAGAAAATCAGGAGGGCAACGGCGTAGGCCAGCCAGTATTTCAGATAGGGGTTGGTGAAATATACCGCGTGGTAGGGAATCCGGGCAATCCACTTGGAGAGTGTCAGAATGTACCAAGCCCCGGCGCTGGCCGGCAGGGCCAGCAAAGCCCCTAAGGGCGGCAGGACCAGTCCCAGCCCCACGGAGAGGAGCCCCGCCATGAAGGTCAGCTGCGCCGCCCAGAGCATCAGGAGATTGGACAGCGGAGCCAGCACCGTCAGGGCGTTGAAGTAGAGCCCGGATAGGGGCGCGGTGGTAATCAGGATGCCCAAGCTGGTGGTCAGAGAGGTCCAGAACAGCCGGGGCAGCCGCCGCCGGATGGACGGCAGCAGCCGGTGGAGCTTAGGCGTTACGATCAGCAGCCCCGCCACGGCAGCGAAGGACAGCTGCAGTCCGATGCCCGCCACGGAGTAGGGGTTTCGGAGGAGGAGCAGCATCAGCGCGAAGGAGAGGGAGGTGGGAGCGTCGCTCTCCCGACCCAGCAGCGGGGCGAGGAGCACCATGGTCAGCATCACCGCCGCCCGGCTCATGGACGCCGGTGCCCCCACCACGCACACGTAGCCCCACAGCAGCGGGATGGTCACGGCGGAGAGCTGCCAGCCCCGCCTGCGCCGGAGAAGCAGAGCCGCCATAGTCAGAAGGAAGCCGCAGTGCATCCCGGACACCGCGGTAATGTGGTACACCCCAGCCTCGGACAGGTCGCTGCCCTGCCGGTCACTGAGAAGACTCCGGTCCCCCAGGAGGATGGCCCGCAGAAAGGGGGACCACCTCTCACCGTAGAGCTGGTCGATGGTCTCCTGCATCCGGCGGGCGGCATGGGCCGGCCAGCGGCGGAGGGACCCCTCCGCCGGGGAGACCGCATAGTCCCCCTCCGGGTAGAGGAGCAGGTAGAACCCCTTGGCGGTGAAGGCGGTGATGGACCGCTGGCGGATCACGGAGGCGTCCGCCACGGTCATGATCCCGGACACCACCTCCCCGGGCCGGAGGGTGCGCAGCTCCTCCCCGCCGTAGAGCATCCCCTGAAGGCCCGTACCTTCCACCGACACACTGAGGCGCCAGCGGCCGTTGGCCGGCTCGGCGTAGTCCGTCACATAGGCGGTTATCTGCCTCGACTCCCCCAGCGCGTTGGCCACCTGACCGGTGATGTGGGCTCGGTAGGCGTAGTTATAGAGAAAGGACACCGCCAGGGCAGCGGTGATCAGAAACAGCCGCGCCGTGAGCCGCCTCCGCCAAGGAAGGAGGAGCAGAAAGGCCGCCAAGGACAGTCCGGCGGACAGCGGCAGCAGGGACAGGGGCAGCAGGTAGTGGGCAAGAGCTGTGGCGGCGGCGAAGGACAGGGAGACGATCATCAGCTTTCGCATGGCGTCCTCCTCTCCCCCGCCGCCGGGGCCCTTTCCATCATGTTGAACAGGGGTATTGTACCACGCCGCCGGCTGCCTGTCCACTGCTTTTCCCGGATCGGCAGGGCATCTACACCTCTACCGCCGTACCGGTGGAGAAGTAGTAGAGCACCCGCCGGCACACCGGGCGGCGGAAGATTCTCGTCAGTGCGGCACTGTAGGCCATGATCTGGGAGCGGTACTCCTCAGTCCGCTGGCACTGCTCCTCCCCATAGACCCGGTCGGTCTTGAAGTCCACCACCACAAGGCCCTCGGGTGTCTCGAAGAAGCAGTCCACCACGCCTTGGAGGAGCACCTCCTCCCCCGCGGCCTCGACGCCCAAGTAGTCCGCGCCGTCGATCAGGAGGGAGAAGCGGTACTCCCGCCGGAGGTTCTTCGCCTGCCGCAGCTCCGCCGCCAGAGGGGAGGCGAGAAAGCGCCGGATGGCGGCGCGGTCCAAAGCTTCCCCCTCCCCTTGGGTCAGCCGCCCTAAGGACACCATGTCCGCCACAGCGGCGTCCACGTCGGTACAGGCAAAGTCGATGTACTGCATGACGATGTGGGTGGCGGTACCCCTCTCGGCAGGGGTGAGGGTCCGCTCCCCCCGGAGGAAGGCCGGGCGCTCAAAGGCCGGCTTTCGCACCGGAGTCAGGGTCTCCTCAGCGATCTCCTGATCCAGAAAGCGGCCCTTGAGCTGGGTGGCGGTGAGCTTGGTAGGCAGCTTCTCCGCCGCCGCGTGGGGGTATTGGAAGTCCAAAAGGGCCTCGTCAAAGGGGATGGGGCGGCGGGCGGTCTCCACTGCCGTCCCCCCCTCCCTCCCCAAGCGGCCCTGATAGGGGACAGCGGCGTGGAGGCCCACCACCCAAGGGGTGTCCTCGGTGAACACATACCGCTCCGGCTCCACGCCGGCGGCTATGCGCAGCTCCACCGCCTCCCGCCGGCAGAGGAGGGGCAGCAGCACCCACTCCGCCATGGACCTGCACTCCATCACCGCGTTGGGGGACACGGGACAGTAGGCAGACGCCGAGAGCCTCCCTAAGACCGTACCGGCATTTTGCAGGGAGGCGGTGAGGATCAGCTTCTCCTTGGCCCGGGTCATGGCCACGTAGAGCACACGCAGCTCCTCCGACCGCTGCTCCCGGCGGAGCAGGCTCTCCACCGCCCGGCGGGCCAGCGTGGGGTACTGGATGCGGCGCTTTAGGTCCACACATTTGGGTCCCAAGCCGCAGGCGGGGTGGACCAACACCGTTTTGGCGTCACTGACACCGTGGAAGTCCTTGGAGAGGTCCGCCAGCACCACGACAGGGAACTCCAGCCCCTTGGAGCGGTGGATGCTCATGATCTGAACGCTGTCGCCCCCCTCCCCCGCCGCGGCGGCGGGCTGCTCCCCCCGCTCCAAGAGGGTGCGCAGGTGGTTGACGAAGGCAAAGAGTCCCCGGTAGCCCGCCCCCTCAAAGCTCTGGGCGTACTCGTAGAGGGCCACCAAATTCTCCCGTCGGGCGGCGCCGCCGGACATGGCACCGAAGATCCCCGGCAGATGGAGGGTGTTGTAGATGTGGAAGAGGAGGCGGTGGACCATGGCATCCTTGGCCGCGCTGCGCAGCTCCTCCAGCGTCTCCAAGAAGGCGCGGCTGTCCTCCCCCTCGTCGGCGGCGAGGGCGTCATAGAAGTCCCCCGCGCTCCGCCCCGCCCGGATCTCCGCCAGACGGTCCGGGGAGAAGGCGAACACCGGCGAGCGGAGCACCGACACCAAGGGCACATCCTGCCGGGGGTTGTCGATGATCTGGAGAAGGCTGAAGGTCACGGCCACCTCCATCTGGGCAAAGAAGTCCTCACTCTCCTGTGTGGCGCAGGGGATGCCGTAGGCGCGGAAGGCCTCGGCATAGTGGCGCAGCCGGGAGGAGGGGGAGCGCATGAGCACGGCGAAGTCCCCTGGCCGGCAGGGCCGCAGCGCGCCGGTGTCCCCGTCCTGCACAGGATACCCCTCCCGGAGGAGGGAGGCGATCCGCTCCGCCACAAACCGCGCCTCCACCGCCGGCCTCCCGGCTGCGAAGCGGTCCTTCCGCTGGGGCACGTCGATGAGGTGGAACTCCACGGCGCAGTCCTGCCGGGGCACGAAATACTCCGCGCCGGGGTAAAGCCGCTCCTCTGAGCCGTAGGCAAGCTCCCCCACCTCCGGGGAGAATAGGTTCTCAAAGAGGAAATTGGCCCCCTCCAGCACCTCCCGCCGGGAGCGGAAATTCCTGGAGAGGGGGATCTTCCGTCCCTCCCCCCGCTCCGCCTCCGCCGCTGGGGCAAAGCGCTGGTACTTCTCCAGAAAGATGGAGGGGTCGGCCAAGCGGAAGCGGTAGATGCTCTGCTTCATGTCCCCCACAGTGAACAGGTTGTGCCGCTCGGCGCTAAGGGCCTCAAAGATGCAGTTTTGCACCTCGTTGGTGTCCTGATACTCGTCCACCATGATCTCCCGGTACCGGGCCCCCACCCGGCGGCAGAGGTCCGTGGGCTCCCCCGACACATCCAAAAGCAGGGTGATGGCGTAGTGCTCCGCGTCGGAGAAGTCCACCACGTTCCGGCGGACCTTCTCCCGCTGGCAGGCCAAATCGAAGTCCTCCGTCAGCCGCAGCAGAGCGGCCATAGCCGGGGCCATGGCCCTGATATCCTCCATGGCCTCCTCCCCGGAGAGGGAGAGCAGGGCACTCTGTCCCTTCCACTCCTTCCGGCACTGGTCCCACAGGGCCTTCATCCGGTTCTTCAGCGCCCCGCCATCCTGGTCCTTCACCGGCCCCAACCGGGGAAAGACCACCTCCGCCCTCCGGCAGGCCTCCCAGCCCTGGCCAGCGGCTTCTCCGGCCCGCCGGAATTGGTCGGCGGCCTGCAAAAACGGGGCGGCATACCCTTTCCGCACCGCCGGATTCTCCGCCATCTCCCCGACAGCCCGCTCCAAGGCGGCGCACCAGTGCTCCGCCTTCCGCCGCAGCGCCGACAACAGCACCGGCGCATAGGGCGTCTCATCAATCCCCGCCGGCAGGGACTGCCAGAAGGCGATATTCTTGTGCATCCAGCGCCGGGGATAGGCGTGGCTCTGAAGAGAGCCGCGGAGCTTGAGCACCAGCTCCTCCAAGCTCCTGTCGTCCCGGCCGAACCCCAGGGCGTCCGCCAAGAGGGCGTCGCCCTCATCCATACGGGCATAAAACCGCTCCAGCACCTGCCGTATCACCCGCCGGTTCAGGATCTCCGCCTCGCTCTCCTCCAGCACCCGCAGATCCGCCGTCAGGGCGAACTCCTCCACCCCCTCTATCAGGTGCACATTCTCCCGGATCAGCGCCGTACAAAAGGCGTCCACCGTCTTGATATCCGCCCGGTAGATCCGATAGAGCTGCTGCTGGAGGTGGCGGTCCCCCTCTCCCTCCGCCAGCCGCCGGTTAAGCTCCGCGGCAATCCGTCCCCGCAGCTCCGCCGCAGCCGCCCGTGTATAGGTAATGATCAAAAAGTCATCCAAATTCTGGTGCTCCCGCACCACATAGTCAAAAAGCCGCTCCACCAGCACCCGAGTCTTTCCCGACCCGGCCGCCGCGGACACCAGAAGGTCCCCTCCCCGGTCCTCCACTGCCGCCAGCTGCTCCACCGTAAATCCCATCCGCGCCCTCCTAACCCAAATTCTCTAATTCCTAACTCCCCTCATTCCTAATCAAGGGGTATCTCCTATCTCTCCCTCAATCTCCCGGAAAAACTCCTCCCGCGGGAGGGGGTAGATGTAGTGCGCCTGATCCTCCGCCCCGTCCCCGAAGTGGCAGGCGCTGGCAAACTCGCAGTAGGTGCAGGCGTTCTCCGCCTCGCTGTAGGTACAGGGGTCCGCGTCGATATTGCCGCCGGTGACCTCCCGGGCCACCTGGTGGAGAAGGTGATCCACATAGCGGCTGAGCTTCCCCAGTTCCTCGGCAGTGGCAATGCCCTTGGTGATGTTGTGCTTCCGGTCCAGCGCCAGCGGCAGGAACCGGGGCTCGGTGAGGGCGGTGTGCTCCATGGCGGAGAGGACCTCCACGTCCTTCAGCACCAGTCCGCTGCGGCGCAGCTCCCGGTCAATGGCCCTCTGCACCGCCTCCGCCGAGGCCCCCCGGTCCATGTTCAAAATCACGTCCCGGGCGGGGAGGTAGAGCACCCCCGCCGGCACAATGTCCTTTCCAAAGAGCCGCCCCCCCTCCCGCTCCAAGGCGAAGAGGTAGAGGAGCATCTGGATATTCAGCCCGTGGCGGATGTCCGTCAAATCGAAGGACTTCCGCCCGGTCTTGTAGTCCACTACGCGGAGGTAGAGCTTGTCCCCCTTCACCCAGCCGTCCACCCGGTCCACCTTCCCGGATACCGACAGCCGCCGCTCCGCCTCCTCAATGGTGATGGCGGGGAGGGGACCGTCGCCTCCGAAGCCCAGCTCGAAGCGCAGCGGCACGAAGTCCGAGGCGCACAGCTCCTCGGATACATTCTCCACCACGGTGTACACCGTGGTCCGGAGCCGGCGGAGGAGATAGCGGAAGCGGGCCTCCTTCTCCTCCACCGGCCCGATGGTGGAGGAGATGTAGCCGTCGATGTGCTCTTTGGTGATCTCACGCAGCCGCTCCGGCGCCAGCTGGGCGAAGCCCCCCTCCGCCATGGCGTCCTGGGCCACGTGCTCCAAGACATAGTGGAGGAAGGTACCGATCTGGGCCGGGTCCAGCCCCGCCGGAGAGCGCTCCTTCAGCCGCAGACCGTACTGCATGAAGTAGGCGAAGTGGCAGGAGCGGACCTTGTCAATGCGGCTGGCGGACATGCGGATATTGCGCCCGTATAGGGTGTCCACCGCCGATGGGGACAGCCGTCCCCGGCCCATGGAGGCCCCCCGGGTCATCCGCTCCAGCGCTCCCCGCCAAGCGGGCCTTGCCGCGAAGTAGCGCCACAGCGCCCCGCCCGGCTCCTCCCCCGCCAGCTCCACGGCGGGCAGGGGCGCCGCGGCCCGGTAGGGCTTCTCATGGCCCTCCCGCTTTAGGGGCACGTCGGGAAACAGGGCGCGCAGCCGCCCCACCACAAAGGCCGGCCGCAGGGCCGTACCGGCGCTGTCGAAGGCGCAGTAGCTGACATACAGCCGCTGGGAGGGCTTTACCAGAGCGCCGTAGATATTCTGGAGCTCCAAATTCATCTGATCCATCCCGTGGGGCGCCAGACGCAGTCCTTGGGAGAGAAGCACCTCCCGCTCCTCCTCCGTCAGGATGCCGCCGGTGCGGCCCACCGCCGGCAGTACATGGTCGTTGGCCCCGAGGAGGAACAGCACCTTCACCTGGTGCCGGTCATTCCGGTCCAGCTGCTGGAAGGACACCTGGTCCATGGCCGCCGGGATGGTGCCCACGCTGTACTGGCCCACCATCAGCTTCCACAGCCGCAGAAACTCCTCACTGCTCACCGGTCCGTCAGCGAGGATTTCCACAAACTGATCCATCACCTGACACACCAGCTCCCAGAGCTGGGCATACTCGTCGGAGAGCTGGAGCCGTCCCTCACTCAGCAGCGCCTCCGTCCGGGCGGTGAGCTGTCCCGGCACATCCAGCTCCTCCAAAAAGCCGTAGAGGGCCAGCACCTTCCCCTGGGCGGTCTGGGCGGAGCGCAGGGCCTCACTGAGCCGGGCGAAGGGCAGGCGTACCCGCTCCCGGATGGCGTTGACCTCCTCCAAACGCTGCCGCTGCTCCTCGGAAAACTCCTCACAGTAGCCGTCCGGGTTGGCGGTCCAAGGGGTATCCCGCAGCCACATGGCCCCGTGGATCTCCCACTTGAGCACATAGTTCTCAAGGATGTCGCACTCCCCGTCACTGAGTCCCGCCAGCCCCGTCTTGAGGCAGCGGAACATGTCCTCGTACTCAAAGCCCCCGGTCACCGCCTCCAGTGCGGCAGTCACCAGTGTCATCAGCGGCTTCTCCAAAAGGTCGCTGCGCCGGCTGAGGTACACCGGCACCTCGTAGCGGCGGAAGATGTTCTCCACCGCCGCCTCGTAGTCCTGGAGGTTGCGCACCGCCACACCGATGTCCCGGTAGCGAAGCCCCTCCTCCGCCGCCAGACGGCGGATCTCCGCCGCGGCATACTCCACCTCGCTGTAGAGGGTGGCGGCCTCGTAGAGGCGCAGGGCCTCCCCCCCGCCGCCGCAGGGCCTCCCCCCGCCGAAGGTGTACCGCTCCATGTGCCCCAAGGCTGTGGTCACCGGCGGTGCGTCGAGGCGCACCTCCTCCACCGCCGCGCCGCACTCCCCGGCGATGCGCACCAGCCTGTCGAAGGCCCGGTTGCCGGTGAGAAAGATCTCCAGATGGCTGTCCGCCTCCCCGAGGAGCGTCACCGTCAGGCGGTGGACCTTGGGCAGCATCAGGGCGATGGCATGCTCCTCCTGCGCGGTGAAGTGGGAGAAGCCGTCTATGTACACGTCCTTGCCGGTGAGGTAGTCCGACTCCCGGAGCTTCCGGTTGAGCTTCTCCATGTCGTCGGTGAGGTCCACCCCGTCCCGGGAGAGGCGGCCCATGTAGGCACCGTAGATCAGGGCGATGTCCCGGAACTTGTCCCCCACCTCCCCGCCGGCCTCCGCCGACTGCTCCATCAGCATCTCCGGCGTGACACAGTAGCGCCGCAGCTCCTCCACCAGATCAATGAACCCCCGGAGGAAGGCGGCGCGCTGGGAGGGCCGGCGGTAGACAGTGAGCATCTGGAACACGTCCTGAAGGGCGCGCTGCATCAGCAGCACCTTCCCCCCGCCGTCCAAGGCCATCCGCTCAAACCCGCCGGTCTCCGCCACCACCCGCCGGGAGAGCCGCTGAAAGGTGAGCACCTCGGCGTACTGGTTCCCCTCGTCACCGCAGGCGCGGCAGAGGTCCACCTCCGCGGCGTAGGAGGCGTGGTCGGGGACCAGCAGGATCTGGTGTCTCTTGTCCCCGTTGGCGCGGATCATCTGTAGCACACGGGAGGATTTCCCCGTGTTGGCCCGGCTTCGAATCAGCTGCAGCATAGTACGATTCCCTTCTCTCTATAGCGTTTCTGCCCCGTCATCCCCACTGTCCCGCCGCCCATCCTCCGGCGGCTTCGCCTCCTCCTTTTTCCCGAAGCAAACAAAGAGGTAGGGATACATTCCCATTTTGATCTGCCTGAAGAGCATCCGAGGATCGGCATACCGGAAGATCTGCCACAGGGACACCTGATATGGCTCTGTCCTTACGACCTCCATATCCAGAATGGATTCCATCACATCCACACTGTTCTGATAATCTGTCATGAGCTTCTCTTTCACCTGAAGAAAGGTGTAGATGTACAGGGCCACGGCGAGCAAAACCTGAAATACCGCCGCAATCGTCGCGGAGAGAAGGATCTCCTTCTGTGTCATATGTCGGAAAAAGACCAATCCGCCAACAAGGAGCCACCCCAGAAACAGGAGCAGCATCCCCACCGGCCGCAGCTCCATGGGCCACCCCAGCGACTCTAAGAACATCACAAGCTGGCTCCCCAGCACAAAGGCCGCTATGCAGTATGCGGGGACCCTCCACCATGTCTTCCTCACTGCCGTACACCCCCTCTTTTGCTTCAACGGCTCGTCGAAGCCTTGATCAAAAGTGTACCACAAATTCCCCTTCCCCGCAAGTACACAGCAGCCCGCAAGCCCGGGTGCCCTCACCCATTCACGATTCCCTCCACCCACTCAATCACCTTAAAGCGCACCACGACCCCCTCGCTCTCCTCGGTGAGGAGGGCCAGCTCCTCCGCGGTAAGCCCCGCCCCCTCGGCGGTCTTGACAAACTCCTCCGTGGTGGCGGCATTGCACAGCGGCGGGAACACCACACACCACCAGTTCCGCCCCGCCCCCGCGCCGATGGTCATCCGCAGGGACAGGTACTGCCCCGCCGGCAGCCGGAAGGTCTCATAGTCTCTGGTGGGATAGACCTCGTAGGACAGCACCGCGGACACCTCATAGTCGTACCCCGCCTGCGCCACGGTCGCCTCGGCAATGGCGGTCATCCGCTCCAAGGCCGCCCCCAGCTGCGCCTCCGCCTCCGGCAGGTCGGCACAGGCGGTCAAAATCTCCTCCGCCTCCGCCAAAATCGCGTCCCGCACCCGCAATTTCAGCGCCTGATCCGCCTCACTGTCGGAGTTGGCGATCACATGGAGTCGAATCATCTTCTCCGCCAGCTGCCTCTGGGCCTGATGGGCCCCCCAGGCCACCGTCACACAGAGCGCCATCACCAGCGAGCAGGCCGCCAAAAGAAACCATCTATTCAAACGCCGCATAAAAAACACCGTCCAATCTGTAAGTTCTACCCACAGTTTGGACGGCAGCTTCTAATTCTAAACATTTCCTTTCCTAATTTCCAATTCTTCCAACCGTTTGCGACAAAAACACCAGCTCTCCCCGCTCCCGCAGGGCCTCCGCCGCCTCCGCGGCCCGCTGATGGTCGGCGTAGAGGCCGAACACGGTTGGCCCGCTGCCGGTCATGGAGGCCCCCAAGGCATCCAAGTCCAGCAGGGCCCGCTTCAGCTCGAACACGCGGCGGTACTTCCGGGGCAGTACGTCCTCAAACACGTTGTAGAGCCGCCGGGCCACCCCGATCAGGTCCCCCGCCTCCAAGGCCTCGCGCATTCCCGCCGTGTCCGGGTGGCAGCGGAGGCGGCGCAGGCGGACGGCGGCAAAGAGCTCCGGCGTGGAGATGGGAAAGTCCGGCTTGCACAGCACAATGGTGCACTCCGGCAGAGGGGGCAGGTCCGTGAGCACCTCCCCCCGGCCCTCGGCCAGGGCGGTGCCCCCCCGGAGACAGAAGGGCACGTCGCTGCCCACCAGAGCCCCGATCCGCTCCAGCTCCTCCTGTTCCAGCGCCGGCGATAGGGTGTCCCGGAGGAAGCGCAGCATGGCCGCGCCGTCGCTGCTCCCCCCGGCCATGCCGGCGCAGACGGGGATGTGCTTCTCCAGCTCCACCGCCAGTCCCACCGGGGAGATCCCCGTCTCGGCAAAAAAGATCTCCGCGGCCTTGGCGGCAATATTGCTCCGATCCTCAGGCAGGTAGCTGAGATTGCTGTCAATACGCACCCCGCATCCCGCACCCGTCCGGATGGTGAGGCGGTCACAGAGGCTGACGCTCTGCATCACCATGCGCATGTCGTGGTACCCATCCTCCCGCCGGCGCAGGATGTCCAGCGTCAGATTGATCTTGGCATAGGCCAGCGCCTCCGCCACCGCGCTCTCCCCCTCTCACATAACCTTCTGTCGAAAATTCTCCCGGTCCCGCTGGATCTGCTTGGCGTACCGCTCCTCCTCGGAGAACACGCACCCGCAGTACTTCTGCCTGTAGAGCCCCAGCTCCCGGGCCTTGGCCTGCCCCTCCCGGAACCCGGGACTGAAATCCCGGTAGAGGTACTCCACCCCCCACTTCTCCGCCGCCCGCTCCCCGGCGGCCCGAATCCCTTCGTGATTCTGATAGGGACTCACCAGCAGCGTGGTGGCAAAGTGGGTAAATCCATTCTCCGCGGCAAACCGGGCGGTCCGGTCCATGCGCACCGCGTAGCAGTAGCCGCACCGGTGGTCAAGATCCCCCGCCACCGCCTGCACGAAGGGCCGAAGCCCATATTCATCCTCCCCATAGAGGGGCAGGGCGATGGCGGCGGCATAATCCACCAGCGTATCCCGCCGCGCCTTATACTCCTGATAGGGGTGAACATTGGGGTTATACCAGAACCCGCTGGGCTCGATCCCCTCGGCGCGCAGGGTGTCGATACAGTACACGCTGCAGGGCGCGCAGCAGATGTGCAAAAGCAGCTTCATCCGCAGCACCTCCTTTGTATCGTTAGGCGTGAGGAGTTAGGAATGTCGGAGCATTTCAAATCATCCGGCGGAAGCCGGACTCATTCACTCCTAACTCCTAATTCTCCTCGCCTCCAAATAGTACCGCTTATCCTCCGCTCTCCCCATGGAAAACGTCTTTCTCGGCAGTACGCCGTCGGCCATCACGGTCTTAAAGAGCTGGTCCTTCTCCAGAGCGTCCAAACAGAAGCCGATGTTTCCCGGCTGGCGGCCCAGCTCCTTGGCGGCGGCGGCTCCGTGGATATAGTCCACCCGGCCGCCGTACCGGGAGGTGTAGTCGTCCAAGAAGGTTTGCAAGGTCCCCACACTCAGCTGCATGGCCGGGCGGGGAACGGTCATCACGCCGGTCTTACGCGCCCAAGCGTAGCTGAACAGGTGCCCCGTCCCCTCCCCCTCGTGGCACTCCGGGTAGAAGCGGTGGAGGGAGTAGAGCAGGTGGGCCGGGTCCACGTCAAAGACCACCCGGTGGATGGCCTCGAAGCGCAGGGACCGGTCGTGGAGGTTCACGATCTCCGCCAAGGCATACCGGGAGGGCAGGCTCTGCCAGTCCGCCGTCTCCCGCTTCTGCCGCTCGTAGCAGGCCTTGGCGGCGGCCAAGCTGTGGTTGCCGTCCCCCACGGCAAAAAGCAGGGGGGCGGCGTCGGGCAGACCGTACTTCTCCCCCATGACGCCGGGGGCGATGAGGGCGGACAGCGCGGCGGCGAAGCGCTCCTGCTGTTCCCCGGTCATCCTCCAGCCCCGGAGCCGGCCGCCGCCCAGCATCAGCTTGAAGTCGTACAGCGGCTCCATTTTCTCCGCCGTCAGCGGCTCGATGCACCGGCGCTCCCCGTCGTCGATGAGCAGCATCACATGGGGCAGCTCCAAGGGGGCGTTCTCCCGGACGTGGACGCGGGGCGGGATGCGCTCCATCACCGTTCCCTCCGTGGCCCGGATCAGCGCCCCGGAGCCGGGGGTGAAGTCGTATCGCTCCAAGTCGATAGCCGCCAGTACCCCCCGGCGGATCAGCCCGTCGGACTGGGTGCGCTCGATATAGAACATGGCGTCTGGGTGGAGGGCGAACTGCTCCCGCCGGAGATAGTCCTCCATGGCGGCGTTGATCCGCTGAATCCGTCCCTCCACATCCACCGCCCCCAGCTCCCCCTCCGGCAGCATCAACCGCAGGGCGCTGGGGGTATCCCCGACGATCTCCTCCGCCTGCCGCCAGTAGGCCGGCTGGGAGGTGAACTGGTCACAGGCCACCACCGCCCACTTACACAAATCACAGCCCTTGGGGAGCAGAATGTCCGCCCCCCGCAGGCCTAAATGTTCCCATACATGTCTCTCCATCCGCCGCTCCTACAGGGCCTTCTGCCCAAAGAGATAGCTCAAAAGCTCGCACCCGGCTCCCCCGTCCACGCCGGCCATGCCGTGGTCCTCATCGTAGACCTGTCCGCCGGTCAAGGGATGGGTGCTGTCGTAGAGGAGGAAGGGCACCGGGTCACCGTCGTGCCCCCGGGTGGAGGTGAGGGTCTTGTGGTCGGAGAGCAGCAGGATGCGGAACTCCTCCCCCCGCTCCTCCAGACGCGCCACAAGGGGCTTCACCAGCTTGCTGTCCAGCCACTCGATGGCTTGGATCTTCCCCTGCAAATCCCCGTTGTGGGTGCACTCGTCGGGGGCCTCCAAGTGGAGGCAGACGAAGTCGTACTCCTGCAATTTCCGCCAAGTGGCCTCCAGCTTCCCCTCAAAGTTGGTGTCGATCTCCCCGGTGGCACCCTCCACCTCCACCATCTCCAGGCCCCTGAGCACGCCGATGCCGTGGACCAAGGGCACCGCGCTGATCACCGCGCCGGTGCAGCCGTACTGGGCCTTGAAGTCCGGCAGGGAGGGCGTGGTTCCCTCCGCCCAGAACCAGATCCCGTTGGCGGGGAGCTTCCCGGCAGCGCGGCGGCGCTCATTGACGCCGGCGTGATCCAGAATCTCATGGGCCCGGCGCATCAGGCGGCTGAAAACCTCCGCCCGGTCGTTCCCCGACGGGAAAAACTGCCCGCAGGCCTGCCCCAAGTGGTCGTGGGGCGGGATGAAGCGAATGCCGCTGATGTCGGACTGGTGCTGGATGGCCAGCTGCCGGAAGGCGGGGAAGGTACGAATCTCCATCCGGGCCTTTTGCAGCTCCTGAGAGAACTCCGGGTGATTTAAGAGCACGCCGATGGCCTCCAAAGCGTCCGCCCCCTCGATGGACCCGGCGCTGTGGGAGAGGATCTTCTTCTCCTCCAAGGGCATGTCCCCATCCTCCAGGGCCACTAAATTACAGCGAAAGGCGGCGTCCCCGGCCACCAGGGCGATGCCGGAGGCCGCGGCCTCCATGGGCGAGCGCCCGGTAAAATATTGCAGGGGGTCACAGCCGAAGATGGAGAGGATGGCGGTCTCACTGCCGGCGGGCAGGGGCTTGGGGCAGTTGACGACGTGGCCCATCATCCCCTCCGCCGACAGGCGGTCAATGGTGGGGATCTTGGCCGCCTGAAGGGGCGTGCGGCCGCCGATTTCCTCCACAGGGTTGTCGGCCATGCCATCGCCGATGATCAACAGGTATTTCATAACAATACGCTTCCTTTTTTCAAAAGTGGCTCGCCGTAGAAAAGCGATTATAGCATAGATTACAGTATAATAGAAGACCCGGAATTTTTCAATGGGAAATCTGCGCGCTATTAGCTCCGGTATCGCCGCCTCTCTGTTTTTTTCCGCTGTGTCGCGGCGTTATTTTAAGCGGCACAGGTCCGAAATTTTCCCAATGGGGGTGCTTTTTCCTCTATTCTGTGTTATGATACCCTCAAAAAACCGGGAGGGAGCACTTCTATGAAGCTGGAACAGATTGAACAGGTGATTGTAGTGGCGGAAACCAGGTCCATCCGTCTGGCGGCGGAGAACCTGTTTATCTCTCAGCCCAACCTCTCCCTCTCCATCCGCAAGCTGGAGGAGGAGATCGGGTGTCCGCTGTTCGCCCGGAACAACAAGGGCGTGGAGCTTACCCCTCTGGGAGAGAGCTTTGTGGAGTACGCCAGAGGCATCGCCCAGCAGCTCCGCCAGCTTCAGACCCTTGGCGCCAGCGCGCTGAACAGGGGGCGCCTCTCCCTCTCCATCGGGAATATGCACTACCGTTACGTCAACCACGCCGCCGCCCAGCTCCTCCGGGACTACGGGGCCCAGCAGCTCCATCTGACCCTCCGGGAGGGGGTGCGCAGCCAAGTTATCGCCATGGTGGAAAGCCGCCAGTGTGACATCGGGCTCATCGGTATGTTCAGCCACTACCACAAAATCCTCCTCAAACAGCTGGAAACCCGGGGAATTCAGTACTTTCGCCTGTGCTCCAACCCGGTGACGGTGATCGTGGGCCGGGGCAGTCCCCTGTTCTCCAGTCCCCTCCATGAGGTGGAGGTGGAGCGGCTTTGGGACTATCCAATCATTATATATAACGAGTCGGAGCTGGGTCCCTACGGCTCCGTGATCGACGCGGTGGGCCTGGGGGGCCGTCCCCGGCGCATCGTGGTCAGCGAGCGGTCCACCCTCTTTGAGCTGCTGGACAAGACCCCCTGCTTCTCCGTCACCGCCACCGACGAAATTGCGTACCAAAACACGGATTACTACGACAAAATCCGGTCTATCCGCATGAAAAACTGCCAAATCACCGGAGAAATCGGCTGGATCAAACGGCGGGACATGCCCCAGACCAATGTGGTTTTAGACTTTTTACAGATCCTCTCCTCCTACTACACGGTCATGAACGGCATCCTGCCGCTGTAACTATTGATAAACCGCGATTGTTGTGATCAAAAAATCATATGGCGAAATCACAAAAGAAAGGCCGTCCAAACCGTCAAAACGCCGAAATCGCTGCGCCAGCCGCCCCTTCCGGCGGCACCCTCCCCTTGAAACGCAGGGGCGGGCTGTATCCCCCCTCACCTGCTGATCAAATGCCAATCAAACGGGCCGCAATGTGCGGCCCTGCGCCAAGCCTCTTCTCTGCCGCAGCCGCGAAAGAGCGCTTCCTATCAGGCGATAAGGTGATCTGGGAGGGGTTTTAGAGCGGTTGTCTCAAAACCGAACGCCCCTGACAAAATGTCAGGGGCGTTCGGTTTTGAGGAGTTTTTGACGGAAAATACCGCCTAAAGAAGATAACAAAGTGTGGTTTTACTGCACCCGGCCGGTGATGAGGCCTAAGAGGGCCATGCGGAGGTACATGCCGTTGTGGGCCTGGCGGAAGTAGGCGGCGCCGGCGTAAGAGTCTACCTCGGTGGCGATTTCGTCTACCCGG
>JAAWSV010000037.1 GCA_022801715.1 Oscillospiraceae bacterium | reverse complement strand
CTTCTGCTTGCCCGTGAAGAAGGGGTGACACTTAGAGCAGACTTCCACGCGAATGTCCTTCTTCGTGGAACCTGTCTCAATTACATTACCGCAGGCGCAAGTAATTGTAGTCTGCTGATAATTGGGATGGATACCTTCCTTCATTGCTCTTGTTCACCTCTTTCCTCATAAACTGGCCTTGAAATGCCAAAGCTGATTGTAACACGGTTTTTTGCAAATTGCAAGCACTTTTTTCGATATTTTTGCAAAATGCACCACGCAGACCCTCCCTTTGCCCTTGTCCCCGCCATAGCGGCGGAGCCGGCAGAGGGGCCGTGCCCCTTAGTCCGCATCAAATCTCCCCATTTTTCGGCACCCACTTCCCCGACCGGTAATAGAGCGAGAAGACAATGGACGCTAAACTCCAGCTCAACGGATAGCACAGCGCAATCGTCAAATTGGACAGATGGGAAAACACATAGCCATACAGGTACACCGCCCGGAAGATGCAGACGCACACCATGGTGATCAGCGCCGGCCGAATGGCGTTGCCCACCGCCCGCATGGAGGAGGAGAACACCTCCGTACAGGAGATGGTGCAGTAAAACAGGCATGTATAAACCGTCACGCTGGCGCCGCAGGCGATCACCGCCGGGTCCCCCTTGGCAAAGAGGCTGATCAGCGGATAGCGGGCGGAGATCACAATGAAGGAGAACAGGATGGACGCGGACACATGGTACACCAGCCCCGTGCGGATCACCTCCCGCATCCGGTCCATTTTTCTGGCGCCGAAGTTCTGCCCCACGAAGGTCATAATCGTCACCGCGATGGCGCTACTGATGGGCCAGAAGAGATCGTCAATCTTCCGATAGGCCGTCCAGCCGGCCATCGCGTCGGTGCCCAGCTCGTTGATGGCCACTTGGATGATCATGTTGGCGATGTTGTACATGGAGGACTGAAGCCCGGCGGGAAGGCCGATCCTCATCATCCGCTGCAAAATCCCCTGATCCACGCTGAGGTGGCGGATATCCGGCCGATGCCCCTCGGGCAGGCGGGCCAGGGTGATCAGCACCAGCACCGCGCAGACCACCTGGGACAGGGTCGTGGCCAAGGCCGCCCCCATCACCGCCATCTCAAACACCACCACCAGCAGCAGGTCCAGCACAATATTCACCACGGCGCAGACGCCCAAAAAGATCACCGGCCGCTTGGAGTCCCCCATGGAGCGGAGGATGCCGCTGCCCATGTTGTAGACCATGGCCGGGATCATACCCAAAAAGTACCAGCGCAGGTACTCCACCGAGTACTCCATGGTATCCGCCGTGGTGTGGAGCAGCGTGAGCAGGGGCCGGGCCGTCAGAATACCCACCACCGTAATCAGCGCGCCGCTGGCAAAGGCCAGCGCCATGGCGTTCTGGATGCTGCTGCGCACATTTTTCTCCTGCCCCGCGCCAAAGTACTGGGAGACAATCACCGAGGCGCCGGAGGACATGGCCACGAAGAAGTTCACCAGCAGCGTGATAATGGGGGAGGACCCTCCCACCGCCGCCAGGGCCTGCTTGCCCACAAAGCGGCCCACAATCAGCGTGTCGGCCATATTGTACAGCTGCTGGAGCAGTGTGCCGAGCATGATCGGCAGGAAGAACAGCAGCATCTCCTTCCAAATGACGCCCTCCGTAATCCGGTCCCGGGCGGCAGTGTTCTGCGACATATGCGATACTCCTTTATCGGGTCAAAAAACGCGGGTATTGCCCCAAAGTCCGCCGGTCCGCGGAGGACTTTCAAGCAGTCTCAAAGCGCCGCCCAAATGGGCGGCGCTTTTGAAGTCCTGTGGGTGCAAGGGGGAAAATAGCCTCCTTAGGCGTTGGCCTTCTTGGCCATCTCCACCAGCTGGGCAAAAGCGGCCTCGTTGTTCACAGCCAGCTCCGCCAGCATCTTGCGGTTGATCTCCACACCGGCGGTCTTCAGACCGTGCATAAAGGTGGAGTAGTTCATGCCCAAGGGCTTGACAGCGGCGCTGATGCGGGTGATCCACAGCTGGCGGAAGTCGCGCTTCTTCAGCCGGCGGCCGGTGTAAGCGTAGGTCAAAGACTTCATTACCTGCTGGTTGGCCATCTTAAAGTGCTTGCTCTTGGCCCCCCAATAGCCCTTGGCCATCTTCAGCACTTTGTTTCTTCTCTTGCGGGTCATCATCGCGCCCTTAACTCTTGCCATTGTTCAAAAGCCTCCTATTCTCAGTGGTACGTCAAAATCATTTGTAGGGGATCATCTTGCGGATCGCCGCCTCGTTGGTGGCGTCGGCATAGCCGCCGGCCCGGAGGCGGCGGGTCCGCTTGGTATCCTTCTTGGTGAGGATGTGGCTCTTGAAGGCCTTGGCGCGCTTAACCTTACCGCTCTTGGTCAGGTTGAATCTCTTTTTTGCTCCACTGTGGGATTTCAGCTTGGGCATAATCTTACTCCTTCCATATCTGCTTGCCTTGGGCAAGTGAGTTTACTTCTGCTTGTTCTTGGGGGAGAGGAAGATGGACATGTGCCGCCCCTCCAGCTTGGCGCCCTTGTCTAAAACGGCCACCTCGGCGCACTGCTCCGCAAATTTGTCCAGCAAATTCCGTCCGATGTCGGTATGTGCCATCTCCCGGCCGCGGAAGCGGACCGATACCTTCACCCGGTTGCCCTCGGTCAAAAACTTCTGGGCGTTTTTCAGCTTGACGTTGAAATCGCCGATGTCAATACCGGGGGACATGCGGATCTCCTTGATCTCCACTACGTGCTGGTTCTTGCGGGCTTCCTTCTCCCGCTTACCCTGCTCAAAGCGGAACTTGCCATAGTCCATGAGCTTACAGACCGGCGGCGTGGCTTGGGGGGAAATCTTCACTAAATCCAGCCCCTTCTCATCGGCGATGGCCAGAGCCTTCTCCGAGGACATAATCCCCAGCTGCTCGCCGTCGGTCCCGATCAGCCGGACCTCTTTATCGCGGATATCCTCATTGAGCTGATGCGTAACACTGCTAATAACCGAAGCACCTCCTAATGAAACACTTGACACCTGATGGTTTGCCGCACAACAAAAACGACGGATGCACCCGGCACCCGTCCCAAAACAACACAAGAAACGCCCAATATGGGCGGAATTTGTGAGCGTTGTTAACCTCTTTGCCATAGGCGGGAGGTGAGGCGGATGCAATCGCCTGCTTTGTTTTGCGCAGTCAGTATACTCCTCTCAGCGGGGTTTGTCAAGAAGATTTTAGGAAGAAAGGCGGATTGCTGTCTCCGCCCCGCCATGGAAGGGATCAAGGAACGGCCTTGGACAGCCCGCCTCCCGCAGAAAACCCGGACAAAAGCAGCTTTAGAACCCCATAAGTCTGTCCCCCCATCCCGCGGCGACAGATACGCGGAAAATTTCAAATAGCTCTATCTATTTTTGCAGCTCTATGCTATACTGGAAAAAAATAAAGAAACAAGGGAGGCTCCGCCATGTCTGTGTTCTCTGTGTACTACTTCCCCTCCAGCGACGGAAAAACACTGATCCATGTCAACCAGTGGACGCCGGCATCCCGGCCCATCCGCGGCGTGGTGCAGATCTCCCACGGCGTGGCCGAGTACGCCGCGCGATACGATCCCTTCGCCCGTTTCCTCTGCGCCGCGGGTTTCCTCTGCGTCGCAAACGACCACTTGGGCCACGGCCTCTCCCGGATCGAGGGACAGCCCCCTGTCTACTTCGGGGAGCAGGACGGCTGGACACACGTGGTGGACGACGTGGCCCAGCTCCAGCGGCGCACTGCCAAGGCCTACCCGGAGCTGCCCTACTTTATCTTCGGACACTCCATGGGCTCTTTCATCACCCGGACCTACCTCATCCGTTACCCCGGCCAGGTCCGGGGCGCCGTGCTCTGCGGCACCGGGCACCAGCCGCCGCTGGTGGTCTCCGGGGGACTTCTGGTGGCAAACAGCGAGATCAGGAAGCTGGGCGCCGCCGCCTTCTCCCCCAAGGCCGATCAGCTGGCCTTCGGCGCCTACAACAAGGCCTTCTCCCCCGCCCGGACCAGGTTTGACTGGATCTCCGCCAACCCCGACAACGTGGACGCCTACATCGCCGACCCCCTCTGCGGCGGCGACGCCACCTTGGGCCTGTTCCGGGACATGCTCACCGGGATTCAATTTTTGACCAAGCAGTCCAACATCAGCCAGATGGACAAGGACACCGCCGTGCTCTTCATCGCCGGGGATCAGGACCCGGTGGGCGACATGGGCAAGGGCGTGAAACGGGCCTGCGCCGCCTTCCAAAGGGCCGGGGTGCGGGACCTCTCCCTCAAGCTCTACCACGGTCTGCGCCACGAGATTCTCAACGAGAAATCCAAGCGATTTGTCTATCAGGATGTGCTCAGCTGGCTGGAGGCGCGCTGCTGAGCCGCCGCCTCAGCTCCTGAACGCTCAACAGCTCCGTGTCCCGATACCGGAGCAGCAGCGCCGCCGAGCACACCGCGTCCGCCGTCAGAAGCAGCAGCGCCCCATAGGTGAGCAGCGGCGGCATCACCGCGGCCAAGGGTATCAAAAGCGGCTGAAGAACGCGCGCGGAGACGGCGGAGAGCAGTCCCCAGGCGGCGGAGAAGGGCAGACACACCCGCCCCCAGACGCTGCCGGGCAGATCGCCGTAGTCCCAGAAGCGGACGCCGAACGCCTCCTCATAAAAGACGTGGACGGCGTACTCCACCAGCGTGGTCAGCACTGCCCCCCGAAGGGCCAATGCCCAGAAACCGTAAACCGCCGCATCCGTCATGGACAAAAACACCACCATGGCGAGGCCGTACACCGGACACAGGGGCAGCAGCAGGAAGCACTTGCGCACCTGCCGCTCAGAGCGGACCACCTTGGCGAACATTCTTTCCAGCAGATAGCCCAAAAAGCTGTAGAACCAAAACAGCCAGAACCAGATCATATAGGTCCTCCCTTTTCTGCACAGCAATATGGTACTCCTATGCTGTCCGAAAGGGGGAAAAACCATACACAAATGAACCATCAACCTGCCACGGAGGAACCGACAATGATCGAGGAACTGATCAGGGAACTGGAAGCACAGATTGACAGCGACGACTACGAGGAGGTACAGGAAAACTGCCTCGCGCAGATCCAAGCCGAGGGCTTGGGCCTCTCCGCCGTAGAACCTCTCCTGCTTTTTATGGAGCGGCACCCGCTGTCCGACTTCGGTATGCCCGGTGCCATTGTCCACTACGCGGAGCAGTTCTGCAAAAAGGGCTATGAGGACCTGCTGGCCGTCTCCGTCGCCCGCCGGCCGACACTGCACACCGTTTGGATGCTGAACCGGGTCAAAAACGCGGGGGAGGACGCCGGCAAATACGAACAGCTGCTCAGGGACATCCTTGAAAGGCCGGATGTTGAGGAGGAAATCAAGAACTCCGTAAAAGAATTCTTAGCCTGACCCTTTTCCAACCTATTTTTATACTGACAGAGACAAGGAGGCAGTCACTATGACAGAAGCATGGAGCGCCCTGCGGGAGGAGTGTCTCTCCTGCCAGCGGTGCGGACTGGCGGAGACGAGGAAGAACGTGGTTTTCGGCGACGGCAACCCGGAGGCGGAGCTGTTGTTTATCGGCGAGGGCCCCGGCGCCAACGAGGACGCCCAAGGCCTGCCCTTCGTGGGCCGCGCGGGAAAGCTGCTGGACGATATGCTGGAGATGATCGACTTGGACCGGACGAAAATCTTCATCACCAACATCGTCAAGTGCCGCCCGCCCCAGAACCGGGACCCGCTGAACGTGGAGCAGGAGGCCTGCATTGAATATCTCCGCCGGCAGACCGCCATGATCCAGCCCAAGATCATCGTCTGCTTGGGGCGTATCGCCGCCATGCAGATCATCAAGCCGGACTTCAAGATCACCAAGGAGCACGGCCAGTGGTTTGACAAGGCCGGCATCCGCATGACCGCCCTCTACCACCCCGCCGCCCTCCTGCGGGACCCCTCCCGCCGGCCGGAGACCTTTGACGATCTGAAGAACATCCAGGCGGAGATCCGCCGCATCTGCACCCACACCTACCCCGACCAGACCCCGGCCAATGGATAGGGCCCTCTTAGAGCAGCGGCTCCGGGAACTGCCCATCGTGCAGTACGAGTTTTTCTCCACAGACCAGCTGGTATTCTCAGAGAAAGTCCGCTACATCTGTGAGACCGAGTGCCCCCAGTTTGGCACCACTTGGGCCTGTCCCCCGGCGGTGGGCAGCGTGGAGAGCTGCCGGGAGCGGTGCCTCCGCTATCCCGACGCCCTATTGCTGGTCACCATGACGGAGGTGGAGGACCTGTCGAATATGCCCGCCCTGTTGGCCACCCGTGCCACCCACGAGGAGATCACCCGGACGGTCCATGGCCTGCTGCGGGAGCAGGGGATCGAGCCCTATGTGCTCTCCACCGAGTCCTGCGAGATATGCGAGCACTGCGCCTATCCCGACGCCCCCTGCCGCCGGCCGGAGGTGATGTACCCCTGCGTGGAGAGCCAAGGGATCTTGGTGTCCGATTTGGCCGAGCGGTTCGGCATCGACTTTATGGCCGCCGGAAATTTAGTCACTTGGTTCAGCCTGCTTCTGTACAAGGAGTAATTTCCAAGACATTTTATACCATTTGGAGAGGATGATATGCCATGAGGCGCTGCATTGCCTCAGGCGGGATAATCTTGAAATAACTCAGCAGCAAGGAGGTTTTCAGATGATCCCGCAGTGGAAAATTTACCCCCGCCCCCAGGGGCACAGCACGGTGTACCTGCAAAACGTAGTCACCGACCCCGCCATCACCGTGGGGGACTACACCTTTTACGACGACTTTGTCAACGACCCCCGGGACTTTCAGCGAAACAACGTACTCTACCACTACCCCATCAACGGCGACAGGCTGGTGATCGGCAAGTTCTGCTCTATCGCCTGCGGTGTCAAGTTCCTGTTCAACAGCGCCAACCACGCCCTGCGTTCCCTCTCCACCTACCCCTTCCCCCTGTTCTTTGAGGAGTGGAACCGGCCGGTGGACCGCCTCTCTGAGGCCTGGGACAACCGGGGGGACATCGTGGTGGGAAACGACGTGTGGATCGGCTACGAGGCGGTGGTCCTCGCCGGCGTCACCATCGGGGACGGGGCCATCATCGGCACCCGGGCGGTGGTGACAAAGGACGTGGCCCCCTACACCATCGTGGGTGGCGTCCCCGCCAAGCCCATCCGCCGGCGGTTCGATGACGAGACCGTCGAGGCCCTGCTGGCCCTGCGCTGGTGGGACTGGCCCGCGGAGTGCATCGCGGAGAGCATTGACGTCATTCAAGCCGGGGACATCGCCGGTTTGAGCGCCATAGCGGAGAGGAGCATATGATGGACATACAGCAGTTTTATGAGCACGCCGCCCGCCGGGCGGAGCAGATCATCAACCTGATTGCGGACCGCCAGTACGACAAACTTCCCGCCGTCACCGGCGCCATCTACTTGGGCTGGGGGGAGCGGAAGCCGGCGGAGGAGGAGCTGGCGTCTTTAGGCAAGTGCTTGGACGCCCAGCTAAAGCTCCTGTCAGAGGACAGCGGTCAGGCGTATGTGATCGACCCCTATGAACCCCGGCATTTCCAGATCATGGAGGACGGCGATGTGGAGCGAACCTGTGCCACCTACAATCCCCACAGCCACGGGGAGCCACTGGACTTCTGGTTCGAGTTCGAGTTCTCCTTAGGCAAGGACGGTGAGATCGTCTCCGAAATTGCCATCAATGTGTAAACAACGATCAAACGGGGGTGCAGCCTTTTGGCTGCACCCCCGCTCTGCCGTTCTACTCTTGGTTCAGATCCGACCGGCCCTCTGCGTAGTCGATCATAATCTTCCCACAGTCCCGGCAGAGGAACGCCAAGACCGCGGAGCCCCGCATCATGCTCAGCTCCGACAGCACCACCGCGCCGTCGTGAAACTGCGCCCGCCCCAAGAGGGGCCGCTTCCGGCCGGGGAGCCAAGCGAGCTCCTGCGGGCTCTGGATCAGGCCCTCCTCCATCGTCTTTCCGCAATAGGGACACTGCATCGCTTCCCCCTCTTTCTCTCTACCGGAGCTTGATCTCCGTGCCCTCTAAAATGCTGCCCTCGCCGATCACATAGGTGATCTCCACCTGATCCCCCTCGCTGAGGATCACGGCCAGGGGATTCTTCACCGCGCTGACGCTGTAGAAGGTGTCATACCCCACCAGACGCACAAAGTAGACGCTGTTGCCGTCCAGCACCGCGGAGCGGATCTCCGCCACGGTGCCGGTGGCAGTCTCCTGACCCGCCAGCCCCACATCATCGCTGGTGATTACCCCGCGGGAGCGGAGCATGTCCAAGTAGTTGGCCTCGCACTCGGCCACCGTGTCCCCGGTGGCCACGATGGTGTACTGCTGCACGTTGACCATGGCGTACTTCTTCACCAGCTCCGCCGCATCCTTCATAGCCATAAAGTAGGTGGGCTGGCCCCCCACATTCAGGAGCAGGGGGAAGGTGGCGTTGTAGCGAAGGTTCTGCAGCTCGCCCTTGGCGCTGTCCATGGCGGAGTACTCCGTGGCCCCGGCGCAGGAGTAGAACTTGGTCTCCTTGGTCCGCTGGTTGGTGAGGATAAAGCCGATGTTGGACTGGTCGCCGCCGGTGGAGGTAATGCCGGTGTAGACATACACGTCGTCGTTAATGGCGATATAGTTGTAGCCCTCGGTGGTGATGGTCACATCCCGCTGGCCGAAGATGGAGTTGAAAAAGCCGTTGTGGTACATGCCGTAGTAGTCGTACTGCTGGGTGATGAGATTGGCGTTGTAGAGGTTATCCACCCAAGGCGGCACCTCCTCATAGTACTGGCTCTCACCGGTGATGGCGTTGACCAGCACGCCGCCCTTCACATCCACGCCGCCGAAGAGGCCGATGGTCTTTACAAGCCTTGCGCAGACCCAGTAGGGGGTCCCCTCCTCGTCCACCTCCATCACCGGCTGGGCAAACATGAAGGTGGGGTAACGGAACCGAAGATGGCGGTAGAGGTTCCGGCCGAAGTGCTCGGCGGTGGTGTACTTGATGCCCTCCTCAAGGCGCACCAGCTCCACGCTTTGGTCCACCATGTCGATAATGAGGTAGGCAGGGAGGCCGTCGGAACGGTTGGTGATCCACTTGATGATGTCCGCGTAGCTGAGAGTGGCAATGCGCACCGGCCGACCCTGGTAGTTAATTTGGGTGTAGTCCTCATTGACCTCAAACTGGCTGACCATATCGCTGAGCTCCCCCAGCTTCCGGTCCCCCAGCCGCTCGGCGCTGTCCTTGTCCAGCATGGGAATCTGGTTGTAGGAGATCTCATCCACCTCGGCAACAAAGTCCCCCGTCTCAATGGGCAGCAGCTGGGCATAGCTTCTGGCCCGGAAGATCACCGCCCCGGCCACGCTGCCCGCTATGGCGATAACCAGCAGCCCCACAGCGACGACCGCGGGGACCAAGCACTGCTTCTTGACAAACTGGAAGTAGCCCTTGAACCCCTCCCCTTGAAAGCCGGAGGTGACAATGGCGCTGACACAGTAGACAATGCACAGCAGCAGCGCAAAGGCGTAAAACTCCTCCGACTGGAGGTTGATGGCCGGCAGAGTAACGTAGAAATACACAAACCCCACCACCAGCGTCACCACGATGTTCAGCAGCGTTCTGGTGACGGCGTTGCCCACCGGCTTGCGGGGCTTCTTAGGCCGCGGCGGCGTGGGCGGCTTCTGCGAGGGCGCGCCGCTCTGAAACCCCTCCCAGCGGAAGCCCCCAGCATCTGTTCCCGAAAATCCCATAACAAATCTCCTATTCTCCTCTAAGTTCCTGCTCTATCTCTGATCAGGGAGAGAGCCCCTGTCTTCCGCTCCTGTTCCCGCACAATTCCTTCACACTATCTTTATATTACACCTTTTTCGCCGCCAATACAAGTGTATCTTCCTCCACGCCCAGCTCCAGCACGTCCCCGGCCTGTGCGGCGCCGGAGAGGAGCTGCTCGGCGATGGCGTCCTCCACCCGGCTGCGGATGGCCCGCCGGAGGGGCCGGGCGCCATAGGCGGGGTCGAAGCCCTCCCGGGCCAGCTTCTCCACCGAGTCCTCCGAGGACTGGAGGGTAAGCCCCAGGGCCGCCGCCCGCACCGCCGTCTGCTCCAGCATCTGCCGGGTAATCTTGAGCATGTCCGCCTCACTGAGGGGCTGAAAGACCACCACATCGTCCACGCGGTTCAAAAGCTCCGGCCGGAAGGTGCGGCGCACCTCGGCCAGCACCGTCCGCCGCACAGAGGCGAAGGGCACGCTCCCCCCTTCGCCCCCCACGGCAAACCCCAGAGGCGTCCCGGAGGCAGTGATGGCCTTGGCGCCGATGTTGGAGGTCATGGCCACCACCGTGTTGCGAAAGTCCACCTGCCGGCCCTGCCCGTCGGTGAGGGTCCCCTCCTCCAGCACCTGGAGGAGCAGATTCCACACGTCCTCATGGGCCTTCTCCAACTCGTCAAGGAGCACCACGGAGTAGGGGCGGCGGCGGACCTTCTCCGTCAGCTGGCCCCCCTCCTCATGGCCCACATAGCCCGGAGGGGCCCCCAGAAGCCGGGAGCTGCTGTGGCGCTCCATATACTCGCTCATGTCGATACGGATTACCGCGCTCTCATCGCCGAACAGCGCCTCCGCCAGCGCCCGGCACAGCTCCGTCTTCCCCACGCCGGTGGGTCCCAGGAGGAGGAAGCTGCCGATGGGCCGGCGGGGATCCCCCATGCCCACCCGGCTGCGGCGGATGGCCTTGGAGAGGCGGCTCACTGCCTCCTCCTGCCCCACCACCCGGCGGTGGAGGATGTCCTCCAAGTGGAGAAGCCGCTGCTGCTCACTCTCGGTGAGCCTTGTCACCGGAATCCCCGTCCAGCGGGAGACCACCGCCGCCACGTCCTCCGGCTCCACCTGTCCCCGGTATCCCTCCTGAGCGGAGAGCTCCGTCCGGCGCTGCTGCTCAAAGTTCTGCTCGATGAGGCGCAGCTGCTCCGCCCGCTGAAAGTTCTCACTCTTCACCGCCTCCGCCTTCTCCCGGCGGACGTTCACCAGCTTCAGGTCGATGGCCTTCTGCTCCGCCGAGGGGGCCTGTCCCTCCATGCGCACCCGGCTGGCGGCCTCGTCCATCAGGTCGATGGCCTTGTCGGGGAGGTAGCGGTCGTGGATATACCGGCGGCTCAGCTCCACCGCCGCCGTCAGTGCCTCGTCGCTGATGGTCAGGCGGTGGTGAGCCTCGTACTTCTCCCGGATGCCCCGGAGGATCTGCGTCGCCGCCTCCGGGGATGGCTCCTCCACCAGGATTGGCTGAAACCGCCGCTCCAGGGCCGCGTCCTTCTCAATATACTTGCGGTACTCGGATAGGGTGGTGGCCCCGATCACCTGGATCTCCCCCCGGCCCAGCGCGGGCTTGAGGATGTTCCCCGCGTCGATGGAGCCCTCGGCGCTGCCGGCCCCCACGATGGTGTGGAGCTCGTCGAGGAAGAGGATGATGTTCCCCGACCGCTTCACGTCGGCGAGGACATTCTTCACCCGCTCCTCAAACTCCCCCCGGTACTTGGTCCCCGCCAGCATAGCCGGCAGGTCCAGGGACAGCACCCGCTTGCCGATCAGATCCTCCGGCACGTCCCCCAGAACGATCCGCACCGCCAGCCCCTCGGCCACGGCGGTCTTGCCCACCCCCGGCTCCCCCAGGAGAACAGGGTTGTTTTTGGTGCGGCGGCTGAGGATCTGGATGGTCCGCTTGATCTCCTCCTCCCGGCCGATCACCGGGTCCAGACGCCCCTCCCGGGCGGCGGCGGTCAAATCGCAGGCGTACTCCTGAAGGGTCTTGGACCGGCCCTCCTCACGCCCCCTCACCGGCTCCTGGGCCGGCCGGGGCGGGGGCGTCAGCCGCTGGACCAGTGTGGACTGGAGCCGCCGCAGGTCCACACCGGTGCTCCGCAGCACTTGGACGGCCATGTTGTTCCCCTCCCGGAGAAGCCCCAAGAGCAGGTGCTCCGTCCCCACATAGCCGGTGGCGCAGCGCAGGGCCTCCCCGGCGGCGTACTCGATGGCCCTTCTGGCCCGGGGGGTCAGCCCTTGGGAGGGGGTGGCCCCCGCCGTTCCCAGCCCCACGCTGACAATCACCGCCTGTCTGGCCCGCCCCTGATCCAGTCCCTGCTCATTGAGACAGCGGCAGGCCATCCCCGCCTCCTCGCGCAGGAGGCCTAAGAGCAGGTGCTCTGTCCCCACATAGCTGTGTCCCAACTCCTCTGCCGCCTCATGGCTCAGCCGCAGTACATTCTGCGCCCGCGGCGTAAATTTGCTGTCACCCATTCCGGGCACCTCCTCTGATTTCATCACTTCGCCCAGCGGACCTTCATCCCGCCGGAATTTTTGGTACGGTCCTTGGAAGTATGTCCCTCCCTTGGCGTTTTTAAGCGCCGCCGGCAGATTTCGGCATTTTTTGCTCTTCCCGCCGATTTCCCCTGATTTGGCTCTTGCATTTTTACAGTTTCATGTTACAATGGGGATACATTTTATATGGAGGTGCTATTATGGCTCATAAGATTACCGACGCCTGCGTCAGCTGCGGCGCCTGCGCTGAGGTCTGCCCTGTAGAGGCGATTTCTCAGGGTGACTCCCAGTACGTCATTGACGCTGATACCTGTGTGGACTGCGGCTCCTGCGCGGCCAACTGCCCCAACGAGGCCATTGTCGCTGAGTAATCCGGGTACATAGGTTCACCCCGCGGCCAAGGCCGCGGGGTCCTTTTATTACACAGCCCGATCTCAAACCCGTATGATACAAAAGAACGGCCCCCGGACGGGGCGCCGCCTGCAAAGGAGTCTGATCCCATGAAGAAAATTACCCGCCGCATTGCCGCGCTGCTGTGCGCGGCCGTCCTGCTGATCACCTCCGCCTCAGCGCTCTCCGTGGAGGACGCCAGAGAGCTTTTGGAGGACCTCTACGTGGACGAGCTCCCCCCCGGCGCCTACTCCGCCGCCACGCTGGAGGAGCTGTTCATCGCTGTGGGGGACCCCTACACCTACTACATGACCGCCGAGGAGTTTGACCGCTTCAACACCAATGTGGAGGGGGAGACCTCCGTCACCGGCATCGGCGCCTCCATCGAGTACACCACCGAGGGGATTCTCCTCACCGGCGTCTTGGCCGGCGGCGGCGCCATGGAGGCCGGCCTCCAAGCCGGGGACCTGATCATCGCCATCGACGGCGCCCCCTGCATCCCCGCCGACGAGACGCACCGGGATCGCTTGGTGGGTCCGGCGGGCACCGCCGTCACCATCACCGTCCGCCACGCCGGCGGCGGCACAGAGGACTACCGCATCCAGCGCCGCTTGGTGGAGATTCATAACACCTCCACCACCCTTTGGGATGGCGGCGTGGGGTACATCGACTGTGACAGCTTCGGCTCCCGGACCTTCCAGTACTTCGCGGAGGGCATCCAGCAGTACGATGACGACACCCACATCTGGGTGGTGGATATGCGCAGCAACACCGGCGGACTCCTCAGCGCCGGGGTCTACACCACCGGCGCCTTCACCGGCGCGGGCACCATCCTCTCCACCCGAAGCCGGGACGGGCGCTACCGCTACTACAACTTCCCCTACGACTACCTGACGCCGGACCCGGTGATCGTCCTCACCAACCCCTACTCCGCCAGTGCCGCGGAGATCTTCGCCGCCGGCATCCGGGACGCCGGGGCGGGCATCCTCATCGGCAGCCGTACCTTCGGCAAGGGCGTGGCCCAGCAGGTCTTTGACAGCAGCGACTACCCGGAGCTCTTTGAGGAGGACGCCGTGAAGATCACCGTCTCCCGGTTCTACTCCGCCTACGGCAACACCACCGACAAGATCGGCGTGATCCCCACCCTCCTCATGGACCCCAACCTATCGCAGGACGCCGCCCGCCTGCTCTCCGCCAAGGAGCCCGCGCGCCCGGAGGGCTATCTGCGCCTGACGCTCAACGGCATGGTCTACTACCTCCAGCTGAAGGAGGCCCAGCGGACGGAGAACCAAGCGGCCTTTGAGGCCATCCTCACCGCCCTGCCCCCCGATGCCGCCGTGGCCTCCGGCGTCCAAAGCCGCTGGGAGGAGACCACCGTCGCCGCGGTGGCGGCCTCCTATAACGGGGATCTCCAGAGCCGCTGGTTCACCGATTTAGGCGGCAGAGACAGCGCCGACAAGATCAATACCTTGGCCACCTACAGCATCTTAGCCGGCGACGGCAGCGGCGCCTTCCGCCCCGACGACACCCTGACCAGAGCCCAGCTCTGCGCCCTGATGGCCCAAGCCATCGGCGTAGCCTATTCGGGCCCCGGCCGCTTCACCGATGTGGAGGACGGCCGCTGGTACGCCCAGTACGTCAATGCCATGGCGGAGATGGGCCTTGTCAACGGCATGGACGGCGGGACCTTCCACCCCGGCGACACCCTGACCTTAGGCCAGCTCTGCACCTTCATGGGCCGTCTGGCCGCCTATTTGAACTGCGACGCATATGACTATATCCAAGCCCAAGACCCCGCCGCGCTGAGCCAAGAGCTGCCGGGCGTAGCCCCCGGCCTCCTCTCCGGCGTGGACGCCATGACCCAAATGTTCGTGGACAGCGAGGGAAATCCAGTCTCCCTGCTGTGGGACGAACTCACCGCCTTGGACCTGAGCGCCCCGGTAACCCGGGAACAGGCCGCCGTGGTGCTGTACAACCTGCTGTGGGAGCTGGGAATCCTCTCCTACTGAGCCGCAAGGGCCCCGCCAGACCGTCAGGAGCAGCCCCTCCCGACAGCCGGCGGGGCCCTTCCCTCCCACCCCCCAAGGGGGGGCAACAGACGGTTGCTTTACAGGGGCGCCTGACCATGTTATGCTGTGGGTGTGGAGGAGAGAGTTCTCTCCTCTCCTCCAAGAAACATGTTTCTGCACAACTCGATATAAACTACCAAAAAGGAGAACCACTATGGAGTTCAAAGACATCTTCGCCCAGCTGCGGGAGAACGCCCGCCTCTCCCAGTCCGACGTGGCGGAACGCCTCTTTGTCACCCGTCAGGCGGTAAGCCGGTGGGAGTGCGGGGAGACCATGCCCAACACCGCCACCCTCGCCCAAATTTCCAAGCTCTTCAACGTATCCATCAACACCCTCCTGGGCAGTCCCCGCCAGCTCTGCTGCCAAAGCTGCGGTATGCCCCTCAGCGACGACATCCTGAGCCACGAGCTGGACGGTACCCCCAACGAGGACTACTGCCAGTGGTGCTACAGCGACGGCGCCTTTGTCACCGACTGTACCATGGAGGAGATGCTGGAGACCTGCGTGGGCATCATGTCGGGACAGGGGATGCCCGAGGCCGCCGCCCGGGAGCACATGACCGCCATCCTCCCCAAGCTCTCCCGCTGGCAGAGAGGATAGGGCTGCGCGGCAGACATCCTCCTACCGTATGTGCCCCCACAGGGCCAAAAACCGGTCCCACCGCCTGCGCAGAGGCCCCCGCCGGTCCGCCGCCAAGGGAACGCCCACCGCCGCCGCGATGCTCTCCACCACCTGAGGGATGGTCAAATCGTCGGTCTGGATGGCATCCCCCGCCATCTCCCCGTCGAAGGCCCGAAGGCACCGGTCAATCTGCCTCGCCGCCCAAGACCGCTTCCCCTCCCCCCGGGAGGCCAGACGCCGCAGCTCATAGGCCACCTGCGTTTTTCCTGCGCCAAAGGTGCCGTTGATCCATATCATCATACAATCACCCCCTGTCATTCTACCGCAGAACGCCCCCTCGTGCAAGCGACAGCCCCCACAGGCGCCGAGAAACCTCTTGACTTGCATGAAAAAGTATACTATCCTTAACAGGCAGAGAAGGAACGCCTCTCCGGTGTCCTCCTCTGCCTGTTCCTGCTCACACCTGAGAGCAAGCCTCGGCGCAGCGCCCCTGTGGAAAACCCGCCGCTGCCCCCGCCTCCTCCAAGGGACCATCTGCGCCTGTACACCGGCCCACAGTTGCGCTGTCTGGCTTTTTTTGCTATACTGTAGGCAGTTGATACGCCCAACCGGGCGGAGGGAGGGAGTACCCATGTCCAGCTCAGGACTTATCTTTTTTATTGTGCTCTGGTTCATCATTATCCTCGTCGCCATCGCCGTCCCCATTGTCATTGGCGTCCTCGTCTACCGGGACGCCAAACGGCAGGAGATGTCCAGCCCCTTGGGCTGGGCGCTGGTAGCGGCACTGGCCCCCTCGCTCATAGGTCTGGTGATCTACTTGGTAGTCCGCAGCAGCAACAGCGAAAAAGGAGAATAAAGCATGGATTTTATGAGCATTTTTGACATTCTCATCGGCTTTTACGGCCTAAAATTCCTCCTGCAGTGGTACCAGTCCAAGTTCCAGGGAAAGCCCTTGGACCCCCAGTGCCTGTTGACCACGGACCTCACCGCGGCGACCTGCACGGATCTGGAGGGGCTTACCGCCTTCCTCCTGCCCCGTCTGCTGTGCTTTGGCCTGGGGTTGGTGCTCTACGCCGCCATCTCCTTCCTTGGCCTGCTGGCCCCCTTGGGGCTTCTGCTCTACGTTCTCTTCTTCGGCGGCTTTGTGGCCCTGTTTCTACTCACCAACAAGCAGGCCAAGCGGCGTTTCTGGCCGTAGAAGGAGGTCGCCGTGAATACCTGTAAGCCAAACAGAGGCAAAAAGACCGTGGTGATCGGCGGACTCTGCGGCTTTGGCCTGCCGGCGGCGGCGCTGCTGTTGGCGGCAGCGGCCTTTGGAAGCCTCTCCGACCCTCTGCGTCTGGCGGCCCTCGGCGGCGGACTGCTCCTTGCCGCCCTGCTAATTGCGGCGGTGTATCGGACGCTCTATGTGGTTCCCCCCTACCTCACTTGGGACCAGGACACCGTCACCTTCCACTTCTCCCGGCAGGAGCGCCTGACCTGTCCCCGCGGCCAGCTCCAGAATACCATCCAAGCCATAGAAAAGGCCCCATGGGGCCATACCCTCCGCCTGCGCCAGGGGGAGGAGATCCGCCCCTTCCCGCTGTACACCGACGCCTCCCGCCACAGGGATGCCGTCCGGCTTTTGCAGGAAAGCGGCCTATGGCAGTCCGACCTCTAACCGCAATGAACGACGCCCCGGAGATCAACTCCGGGGCGTTTTTCTGTTGACATCCCGCCCGTTTCCCTACATAATAGGGTAAAGGAAACTATCGACAGGAGTCCAAACCAAAACGAAAAGGAGAGCAGATGCTATGTCAAGGCAAATTGTGCCCTTCGGCGCAGCCCAGGACGGCCGCCCGGTGGAAAAGATTCTCCTGCGGCGGGGCCGCTTAGAGGCGGAGGTGATAACCTTAGGGGCCGCGGTACTGTCCCTGCGCGTCCCGGACCGGGAGGGCCGCCCGGTGGACGTGGTCTTGGGCTGGAACTGCCCCGCCGCCTACGAGGAGAACGGCGGCTACTTAGGGATGCTGGTGGGCCGCTACGCCAACCGGATCGCCGGCGCCCGCTGTGTCATCGACGGGCAGGAATTCCACCTGACGGCCAACGAGGGGACCAAGCAGCTCCACGGCGGCCCCAAGGGCTTTGGCTTCCAGCTCTTCCAGCCGGAGATCGTGGACGAGAGCACCGTCCGCTTCCACCACACCGCCCCCGACGGGGAGAACGGCTTCCCCGGCACCCTGCGCCTCACCGCCACATATACCCTGACGGAGGAGGGTCTTCGCCTCCACTACCGGGCGGAGACGGACAAGCCCACCCTCTGCAACCTGACCAACCACAGCTACTTCAACCTCAACGGCGGCGGCTCCGTGCTGAACCACCGCCTCTGGGTGGACGCGGAGCACTACACCCCCGTGGACGCGGACAGCATCCCCACCGCCCTCTCCGCCCCGGCGGCACACACCCCCTTCGACTTCACCATCGAGAAGCCCATCGGCCAGGATATCGGCGCGGACTGCCAGCAGCTGCGCCTCACCAGCGGCTACGACCACAACCTGATCCTCCGCCCCCAGCCGGGCCTGCGCTTGGCCGCCCGCCTCACCGGCGAGACATCCAGCATCGTGATGGAGACCTATACCGACCAGCCGGGCCTCCAGCTCTACACGGCCAACTTCCTCCCCGACGACCCCCGCACCAAAACCGGCGTCCCCTACGGGAAGCGGGACGCGGTGTGCCTGGAGACCCAGCTCCCTCCGGACAGCCCCAACCACCCCGAGTGGGGCGACATCATCCTCCGCCCCGGCGCCGTATATGAGCGCACCACCGAGTACCGCTTCCTCTGAGCACATACGGAGAAATTCCCCGCAGCCCCGGAATCGGGACTGCGGGGCTTATCTATTCCCGCGCATATCAGATTTTTGTGAAACTGGTATACCAATCCGGGAAACCAACACAGAAAACCAAGCAAAATTTGGTCGAATTACTCCTTTACAAAGGGCGACGTTTTAGTATATCATAGTATATAATGTACTCCATATCTCCCGCCCCGCCCCCGCCGAATTTGTGGCCAAAGCCACAAAAATCCCCGGCAGCGTTTCACCGCCCGCAAGCGGTGAAATAAACGAAGATCAGTTTTTCCGGAAACCGTGTTTTCGGAAAAACTCCCTCTCAGCCGACAAGCGTGCGAGCCCTCCGCCCTTGGCAGAGGGTGAGTGCGACGCAGGCGGCTGCAAACCCCTTTGCTTGAAATCCGCAGATTTCAAGCGGCATATGCGACATGACCGAAGGGAGCAGCTATGACGATTTTTAACGTAATCTCCCTCTTTGGCGGACTGTCCCTGTTCCTCTACGGGATGCGCCTGATGGGGGACGGACTGAAAAAGGGTTCCAGCTCCGCGCTGAAGGCGGCCTTGGAAAAGGTCACCAACAACCCCATCATGGGCTTCCTCTTAGGGCTGCTGGTCACCGCCGTGATCCAGAGCTCCACCGCCACCATTGTGCTGACCTCGGGCCTTGTGGGCTCGGGGCTGCTGACGCTGCGCCAGTCCATCGGCGTGGTGCTGGGGGCTAATGTAGGCACCACCGTCACCGCCCAGATTATCCGCCTTTTGGACGTAAACGCCGGCCCTGCCTCTTGGGTAAACTTCTTCAAGCCCGCCACTCTGGCCCCCTTAGCCGCCATCCTCGGGATCTTTCTCCTGATGGTGATTAAAAACCGCCGGTCGGAGACCGGCGGCAATATCGCCATGGGCTTTGCCATCCTCTTCACCGGCCTCATCAATATGAGCGCCGCCGTAAGCCCCTTGGGGGAGTCGGCGCTGTTCACCCAGATTCTGGAACAGTTCAGTGAGATCCCCGTGCTGGGCTTCATCGCCGGTACAGCGGTGGCCTTCCTGATTCAAAGCTCCTCTGCCACCATTGGTATCCTGCAAGCCATGGCCACCACCGGAGCTTTGACCTTCAGCAGTATCTACGCCATCATCATCGGCGTAAACATCGGCGACTGTGTCACCACCGCCATTGTCTGCTCCATCGGCTCCAAGGCCGACGCCAAGCGCACCGGCGTGATCCACATCCTCTTCAACATCGCCGGCTCCCTCATTGTCATCTTGGCTCTGATGGCGGGACGCCAGCTGGGGGCGCTGGACTGGCTGTGGGACAAGGCGATGTCCTCCGGCGATATCGCCAATGTCCACACCCTGTTCCGCCTGATCTCCGCGGTGCTGCTCCTGCCGGCCACCCGGGGCTTCGAGCGTCTGAGCTACATCATCGTCAAGGACGACAAGACCGCCGTGGAGAACGTGGACAGAGAGCTGAAGCTCCTCAACGTGAAGTTCTTCGACTCCCCCTCCCTGGCCCTCTCCAGCATCAACACCGCCATCACCACCATGGGCCGTCTGGCCCGGGAGGATGTGACCAAGGCCATGGGCACCCTCCTGACCTTCGAGCAGGGGACGGTGGACTTGGTCAACGAGAACGAGGACCACATCGACCAGCTGGCCGACGCGGTGGACCACTACATGGTGGGCCTGTCCCCCCACTTGGGCAGCCTCCGGGCGGACAGCGACCTTCTGAACTTCTACATCCAGTGCTTCTCGGAGTTCGAGCGTATCGGCGACCACGCGGTAAACCTGACAGAGAACGCCACCGAGCTCTACGGACACAAGCGAACCTTCTCCCACTACGCCCAGCAGGAGATCCTGATTCTCACCGAGGCCCTGCAAGAGATCTTGACCTATGCCTACAGCGGCTTCAAAAAGGTGGACTATGAGGCCGCCCGCCGTGTGGAACCGGTAGAGGAGGTCATCGACGAGCTGGTGGCCACCCTGCGCGGCAACCACATCAAGCGCCTGCGGGAGGGCAAGTGCTCCACCTACGCCGGCCTCACCTTCTTGGATATGCTGGTAAACGTGGAGCGGATCGCCGACCAGTGCTCCAACTTGGGCATGTACATCTTGGCCCAGCAGCCGGGCAACAGCGGCCTCAACCACCACGAGTACACCCGCTACCTCCACCAGGGCAACGACACCTTCTTCAACGAGATGTTCCGGGAGCGTTACGACTACTACTTCGGCCTTCTCGCCCAGATTCAGGAGGAGGAAGCCGAGGAGAACCGGCCAGAAACCGTCGAAGTGGAACAGTAACCACCCCAAAGGGCGTGCCGCGCCCTTTTTCTCACTCTCTCCCCTTCCCTCCCGCATCCCCAGAAAAAACGAGCTGTAGAGCGGTTTACGCTCTACAGCTCGTCCCTATTTTACCGATTGAAGGGGACAACCGGTTTCACTTGGCATACTCCACAACCTTGGTCTCCCGGAGCACATGGACCTTAATCTGGCCGGGGTACTCCAGCTCGTTCTCAATGCGCTTGGCCAGCTCCCGGGCCAAGATCACCATCTGGTCCTCGCCCACCTGCTCGGGCTTGACCATCACGCGGACCTCCCGGCCCGCCTGAATGGCGTAGGACTTCTCCACGCCGGGATAGGTACCGGTGATTTCCTCCAGCTTCTCCAGACGCTTGATATAGTTCTCCAGATTCTCCCGCCGGGCACCGGGCCGGGCAGCGGAGACGGCATCGGCCGCCTGCACCAGACAGGCCACCAGCGTCTTGCACTCCACATCCCCGTGGTGTGCCTGAATGGCGTGGAGGATATCCTCCTTCTCCTTGTACTTCCGGCAGAACTCCACGCCCAAATTCACGTGGGTGCCCTCGTACTCGTGGTCCAAGGCCTTGCCGATGTCGTGGAGCAGACCTGCCCGCTTGGCGGCGGTGACGTCGGCCCCCAGCTCCGCGGCCATGAGGCCGGCGATGTGGCTGACCTCGATGGAGTGCTGCAACACGTTCTGCCCATAGCTGGTGCGGTAGTGGAGGCGGCCCAGCATCTTCTGGACCTCCGGGTGGACGCCCCGGACGCCGGTCTCAAAGGTGGCGCGCTCGCCCTCGCTCTTGATGATGGCCTCCACCTCCCGGCGGGCCTTCTCCACCATCTCCTCAATGTGGGTGGGGTGGATGCGCCCGTCGGCGATGAGCTTCTCCAGCGCCACACGGGCAATCTCCCGGCGCACCGGCTCAAAGCAGGAGACGGTGATGGCCTCGGGGGTGTCGTCAATAATGAGATCCACGCCGGTCAGCGTCTCAATGGTACGGATGTTGCGGCCCTCCCGGCCGATAATGCGTCCCTTCATCTCGTCATTGGGCAGGGGAACCACACTGACGGTGATATCGGACACGTGGTCGGCGGCGCAGCGCTGGATGGCGGTGGCCACGATCTCCCGGGCGCGCTGGTCGGCCTCCTCCTTGGCCCGGGCCTCGATCTCCTTGATCTTCATGGCCGTCTCATGGGTAACCTCGGTCTCCACTTGGGCAATCAGATAGGCCTTGGCGTCCTCGGCGGTAAAGCCGGAGATGCGCTCGAGCATCTCGGTCTGGCTGCGCTTGATGGTGCGGACCTCCTCGTGCTCCCGCTCCAGCTCGGCGTGCTTCTGGGCGAGGAGTTCCTCCTTCTTCTCGATGTTCTCGGTCTTGCGGTCAATGTTTTCCTCTTTTTGCTGCAAACGGCGCTCCTGCTTCTGCAGATCGGCCTTCTGTACCTTGACTTCCTTCTCAAATTCGCTGCGGGTACGCAGAATCTCTTCCTTCGCCTCCACAAGGGCTTCTCGCTTCTTGTTTTCTGAGCTCTTGATGGCCTCGTTGATGATACGGCGGGCTTCATCTTCCGCGCTGGAAATTTCCTTTTCGGAAACCTTTTTCCGATAGCCAATGCCGAGAGGGAAGCAGATGACAGCCGTCACCACCACCGCAATCAGAATCGCAATGATGTGGATGAGTTCAAAACCCATTCTCTGACCTCCTATTCTCTTTTCTGTTCTTCTTTTTGCTCTATAACATATGGGGATTTTTGGATGAAAAATCGGAGGATACCCCTACTATCTTCCGACAACAATCCATTCCTTATAATACTCTGGAAAGCCGTACCTTGTCAAGGGGGAAATTGCGTAAGGCGTGCCCTGCCGCGCATTTTATCCTGATAGATTTTCTATAACATTTCCGTAGGGGCGCACAGTGTGCGCCCGCAAGCGGACGATGTCCGCCCCTGCGCGAAAATCTGCGAACAGGGCACTCCCATTACGTATCTTTTCCTTCTTTGCACTGATAGCCTTATCAATATCTCCATTCCTCAATCTTCCGTTTTCCGGATGCTCAATCCCCAAGACATACTGCCCCGGCTTTAGGACATCTGGTCCCGAACTTTATTATATCTCTGTCTTTAGATACCAAAAAACATCATAAATGCAAGGTGGAAAGCTATGCCGACCATCACAAACAGAAAGGCAATTCGCCATCCCTTTTCTTTCTTCTCACAGCTTCTCTCCAATGTTTCAATCATTTGAATCTCGTCTATGTCTGGTTTTTTAGACTTTTTCATCCGACAGCTTATTTCCTGACAGTCGTTCTTTTTTTGTCGAGCAACAAAAGATTTCAGTGCAAAAAATATGGCCATCAGAATAAGTTCCAGCAGGAATAAAAGCTCCATGTCCAGTCGGCGCTGAAAGAGCGAAACCTGATGATTCCGATAAGCAAGTGAAGAAAAATAGCCCAATCTTGAATATGGATACAAAACAATACCGAGGATAAGCCAACAAATAAACAGCCCTTTCTCAACAGCCCAAATTGTACGCAAATGTCCTCTACGCTTTAATTTTTTCATGTATAGCCCCACCTCCCTTGGTGTACCTCCTCCATCTTAAGCGGTCTCCTCAGCGGAAGATGTTTTGCTGTTTTCGGTCAATTCCCCGATAAACTTGTAAAAAATCCGCACACTTTGCCGGTAAGGCTGGGTAGTCCGGGCGGGCACTTTGTGACTGCCATTTTCGTAGATCTTCGGGCCAATCTCAATGCGGTCCACAAAGGTGATCAGGGTATCCCGGTCCAGCTCCTCCAAGTGGGTGTAGGCCTTGGCCAGCGCAAAAAACCGGGTGTAGCTGTCCGCCGCCTGCTGGGCGGGGCTGGGTGCGTTCAGCTCCTCCAGCGTCGCTTTCAACCCAGCGGATTCCTTCTCCAGCTCAGCCACCATACGGCTCAGGCGGTCGTCGTCCAGCTTGCCCGCCGCGTTGTCGGTATACAACTTGGTGATAATCTTGTCAATGGCCATAATCCGGGCCTCTGCCCGTTCTCTTTTCAACTGCCGCTTCCCGAGACTTTCCTCACTGCCCATCCGCCTGACAGCCTCTTGAACCAGCGCTTCCACCTCCTCATCCCTGAGGGCCAGAAGGCTGTTCAAGTCCTGCCGCACCAGCTCCAACAGGTCGGCGTACCGGATGCGCACCCCCTCACAGGGAGCGGCAATATCCTGCCGCTGATGGGTGCAGGAGAGATACCAGTATTTCTCCCGCTCCCCCTTGTACACCGTGCCGCAGGAGCACAGGGCGTGCCCGCACTTGCCGCACACGGCAATACCGCCGAAAATACTCTTGCGCACCTGGTCATAAGCCCGGTAATCCCGACTGCCCCGTCCTAAATTCTCCTGGGCCCTTTGAAACAGGCCTGCGTCCACCAGCGGCGGGTGGGTATCCTCCGTCACCGACCAGCTATCCTGCGGGACTGCCATTTTCTTCTTAGACTTGACGCTGACCTTCCTGCTCTTACCCAGCAGAGTGTGTCCCAAATACACCGGGTTTTTCAAAATCCGCTTCACCGTGGTATAATTCCACACATCGGATGCCCGGGAGGCCCCCTCCTCGCTGAACTCGTCCCGGTACAACACCCGGTATTTCAGCGGAGGAATAATACCGTCAGCATTCAAATCCAAGGCAATCTTCCGGGAGGAGTCCCCCGCCGCCGCCCGCCGGAAGATGCGCTCCACCACCGGGGCGGTCATCTCATCCGGGGCCAAGCGGTGCCGGTTCTCCCGGTCCTTCCGGTAGCCGTAGGGCGGGCAGGCGCAGTACTGGCCGCTCTCCCGCTTGCTTCTCAGCACGTCCTTGACCTTGCGGGAGCCGTCCCGGAGGTAGACCTCGTTCATGGCAAAGAGGAACGGCGCCATGATGTTGTCGTGTTCCGTGTCGAAGTTGTCCGCGATGGCGATATACTGGATGCCGTGCTCCGGGAAGAACTGCTCGGCGTAGTAGCTGGCCTCCCGCATATCCCGGCCCAGCCGGCTGAGGTCCTTGGTGATGACCAGATTGGCCTTGCCTTGCGTGAGCTGCCGCAGCATCTCCTGAAAAGCCGGACGGTTGAAAGGCGGCGTTAGATAACGATACTTCTCAAAACACAAGAAAATCAATGGGTATGGACGGCAGGCAAGCATGGTATGTATGAAACAAAAAAGCGGTGT
>JAAWSV010000036.1 GCA_022801715.1 Oscillospiraceae bacterium | reverse complement strand
GGGATCAGTTCTGAGGCGGTGCGGACGAAAAAGTCCTCCTCCAGCGTAGAGTCCTCCCGCTTGTAGTAGTACAGCCCGCAGCCGCTTTTTACCAGCGCCTCTCCCACGATGTTCTCATAGAGAGCACCCTTGTATACCCCCAAGTTTTTATTGGCCCGCAGATCCTCCTGGGCCTCCTCGTCCAGCATAGCCACCAGCAGGCCGCTGTCAGCAAAGTACAGCTTATATTTCGTCTCGTCATAGTTGCCCTTCAGCGGCAGCTCCGGGAAATTCAGACAGTAGCAAACATTCACCATCCCGGCGTCGCTGAGCCATTCAATACACCCCCGGTAGTCCTTGAACCTTGCCCCGGAGGCCACCTTGGAAATCTGGAATTTCTTGTTATCCTTGGCCAGCTGAGGCGGGATCTGATTAAATACGTTGAGGATACGACCCTGATCCATCCCCTCTGCGTATTTTCGGATATCCTCCTTGTAGTCAGCGATAAGCTGCCGCTGAATATCCAGTGAACCCTCAAAGGTGCCCCGCTCCACATACTCCCGCACCACCGCCGGCATCCCGCCCAGGATGCAGTAATCCAGGAAGAGGGAATTGCAGACGGACAGCTCCAATTCACTGAAGGGCATCAGCGTCCGCATATGGTGCAGCAAGTCTGTGATAAACCCATTGTCGTAGCCCTTCGCCCAAAGGAATTCCTCAAAATCCATGGAGTACATCTCGTAGTCCGTCTTATAGCCTACGCTGTTGCTCTCAATTTTCCGGTAATTGATCCCCAGCATGGACCCACTGCAGATCACGTCAAAGCGGCCGTCCATGCAGAAAAATTTCAGCGCGGTGGCGATATCAGGAAATTCCTGAAGCTCGTCAAAGAAAAACAGCGTCTTACCGGACAGGAACCGCTTGCCCGGGTCCAAACGGGAAATATTTTTGATGATCTCGTCCGTCTTATAGCCGTCAGCGGTGATGAGCTTATACTTGGGCTCCTCCACGAAATTGATGTAGATCACATTTTCGTAGCTGTTCTCAGCAAAGCGCCGGACCGACTCCGTCTTGCCCACCTGCCGGGGACCTTTGACGATCAGCGGCTTGTGCCGGGGCGCAGCCTTCCACTCCGTTAAGAAGCTGTCGATTTTGCGTTTCAGATAGCACATGGGCAATTCCCTCCATCGGTATCATTGATCATAGTATACTCCAGCAGAGAAAGAATTACAACTGCTTCGCAAAAAATGAGCGAATATTTTGTTCTGTATGCAAAAAAATGAGCGAATTTTTGCTCTATATTATGGAAATCAGAGCGAATTTGGCGATTCAAAATATGCTCGCCTCAAAGCACCGCATACAAAAACACCAAAAAAGTTATCAAAATTACTACAAACCCGTTTTTTAAAAATTTGGAAGCCATAAAGGCCCCTTAAAAACTGGGCCCTTTCCCCTCAAAGTTAAGCAGAAGCATTACAGACATTTTCATCTGCAATGCTCCTGTTTCATGGGCCGATTCACCTAAATAAGTACTATTTCGTCATAATCTGTCAAACCGCGTTCTCCGCCGTTTCAAGATGGCACAGCTATACCTACTTCCCATGCTGCTCGACTTTAGATTAGTCTACCACTACTGCCGCCATTTTTCCACTCTCCGATTTCATCTAAACTGAGTAAATACAAGGAAAAATGCAGCCCCCGTTCCCGCCCGCCAGACAGGAACACCCACGCCTTCCCCGCATCGCGGCTGGAATGCTCCCCGGCAAAGGCCGGCCTCAGGCGGAAACTCCCGTCCTTCCCACCGTATCCCACAAAAAATTGTAGGAAAACCACAAAATAGGATTGAAGAAACCGGGAAAATTATGTATAATAGGGGCAACATGGGCGGTCCGGCGACAGGCCGCACGGTAATTTATTGCAGAAAGAGGGTCCCGCTATGAAGAAAATCATCAACGCCCCAGAGACCTACACCGACGATATGCTCCGCGGCATCTACGCCGCCCACAGCGAGGTGAAGTACGCCGCAGACGACCTGCGCTGCTACTGCGTGGCGGAGAAGAAGCCGGGCAAGGTGGCCATCATTACCGGCGGCGGCACCGGACATCTCCCCCTGTTCTTAGGCTACGTGGGCGAGGGCCTCTTAGACGGCTGCGGCGTGGGCAGCGTGTTCCAGTCCCCCTCCGCCGAGCAGATCTACAACATCTCCAAGGAGGTGGAGGCCGGCGCCGGCATTCTCTACCTCTACGGCAACTACACCGGGGACATCATGAACTTCGACATGGCCGCCGAGATGTGCGACATGGACGACATCCCCACCAAGTCCATTGTGGGCGCCGACGACGTGATCTCCAACGCCGACCCCGCCACCCGCCGGGGCGTGGCCGGGATCTTCTTCATGTACAAGTGTGCCGGGGCCAAGGCCGCCCAGCTGGGCTCCCTGGACGAGGTGCTGGCCGCCGCCCAGCTGGCCAAGGACAACACCCGCACCGTGGGCTTCGCCCTGACCCCCTGCATCATCCCCGAGGTGGGCCACGCCAACTTCTCCCTGGCCGACGGCGAGATGGCCATGGGCATGGGCATCCACGGGGAGCCCGGTGTGTGGAACGGCCCCATCAAGACCGCCGACGAGCTGGCCGCGGAGTCCCTGGATGCCATTTTGAAGGATATGCCCGTAGCCGCCGGCGAGGAGGTCTGCGTCCTCGTCAACGGCCTGGGGGCCACCTCCATCGAGGAGCTGTACATCCTCAGCGGCAGCGTGCGCAAGATTCTGGACGGCAAGGGCATCAGGACCTACCGCACCTTCGTGGGCGAGTACGCCACCTCCATGGAGATGGCGGGCGCCTCCATCTCGATCTGCAAGGTAGCCGGCGACGAGATGAAGCAGTGGATCGACCTGCCCGTCCACACTCCGTTCTACACGCAGGCATAATGGAGGAGGGGTGATACATATGACAACCATCACCTGTGACCAGCTTCCCGCCCTCTTCGAGGGGGTAGCCGCCCTCTTCGCGGAGAAGCGGGAGGAGCTGTGCGATATGGACGCCAACATGGGCGACGGCGACTTGGGCCTCACCATGGACAAGGGCTACGGGGCCCTGCCGGACCTCCTGCGGGAGAACATGGAGGCCGGCGACGCCGGCAAGACGCTGATGAAGGCGGGCATGAAGATGTCCAGCGTGGTGCCCTCCACTATGGGCACCCTGATGTCCAGCGGCATCATGGAGGGCGGCAAGGCCCTGAAGGGCAAGGCAGAACTGGGCCCGGCGGAGCTGGCGGCCTATCTCACCGCCTTCGCCGCCGGCATCCAGAAGCGGGGCAAGTGCCAGCGGGGGGACCGGACGATTCTCGACGCCGTGGCCCCCGCCGCCGAGGCCGCGGAGAAGGCCGCGGAGGCCGGCGGGGACCTGTCCGCCGTCATCGCCGCCGCCCGCGAGGGCGCGGCAAAGGGCGTGGAGGCCACCAAGGCCATGACGCCTAAGTTCGGCAAGGCGGCGGTATTCGCGGCCAAGGCCGCCGGCGTAGCCGACCAAGGCGCCGTAGCGGGCCTGTACATGCTCCAAGGCCTCCAGCGGGGCCTCTCGGCGCTGTGACACCCACACCGAATGAAACCGGCCCCATGGGGAGAGGCGCCAGCCTCCCCCCATGGGGCCTGCCATAGGAGAAGGAGGCCCCTATGGACATCTTCCCTCCTCCATCCGCCCGGAGTACATAGAGGACCGCGGCAGGACGCTTGTCCTGCCGCGGTCCTTTTCTGCTATGCTGTAAATCCAAGCGTCCCTCACGCCTCCGCTTGGAAATAGCGGAGCAGCCGCTGAATCTTCTCCCTCTGCTTCTCCTCCACCGCCGCCGGTGTCCAGCCCGAAAGGTTCAGCAGGTCCAAGGCATCCTGAACCTTGGACTGGGCGTACTCCTGCTTTTTCCGGTCGAAAAACTCATTCTTGGCCGCGATATTCAACGCCCGGCCCAAGGGTATCAGGTTCCCCAAGCTGTTCAGCTGCTCGCCCCAGAGCGCGTCTGTCCATCCGTCATAGTTGTTCCATTTTTTCGGTAAAATGTGCTCAATATCATACTTTCCATCTAAAAACGCGCTAAACGCTTTCCGGTCTTGACCGGGATTCAGATAGGCGGACAGCAGTACAACCCCCCGCTGGTAGCGGCGGCGCAGGTCCTCTTGAAGAATCCCGCCGAGGGCGGCTCTGTCGCTCTGGGTGACGTTGGCCTCATAGCTGGCCAAGTAATCCCGGCCCTGCTCGATGTCCGCGCAGACTCGGTACACGGTATCCTTTACTGCATTGACCGCATTATAAACCAGCCCTTTGATAAAGAAGTACCGCACAGTGGCATCCTGGAGCTCTAAAAACGCCGCCGTACGCTCCTCCGGCAAGGAGAAGGTCTCCGTCTTCTCATCAAACTTGCCGTACTTGTGGAGGAACACAAACAGCGGGAAGTACCAATAGTAGTTGGGATAGGTCTCCATAATCCGCCACAGGGCGTTGATTTCGTCGCCGCCGTACCAAGCGGTGTTGATCATGTGGATGGTCTTCAGGCTCCGCATGATGCCGGCATGGTCCCCCAGCGTGCCCTTCCGGGCCGTGAAGTAGGCGCGCAGGCCGATCTCCTTGCCGGCGTCATCAGCCTTAGCCCGGAGGACGTGCATCAGCACACGGAAGAGCCAATCATGGTCCTCCAAATTGTTCCAGTCCTCAATAAAGGCGGCCTGTTCCGCCTTGGGGATGTTGTGGTAGAGCTTGGCCTTGAAGATATCCGCGTCGGACAGGGACATTCCCCGGTTATTGATGGTCTCAAAGATGGTCAGCGCATCATCCTCCGAACCACAGTGGATGGGCAGGAGCACCACGCTGTCCAAGAGGGTGAGGATCAGGCTGTTCAGTGCCTCCGCCGTCTGGTTCTGGTCCTTCCACCACCCATCAATCTTCTCCCCGAACAGCCTATAGTTGTCCGCAAGCCGGCTCGCGGGCAGCTCCGTCCCGCCCAGAATAATGGTGTGGAGCATCTCCCGGTCCTCGCTGATCACATAGGAGCTGACCCGCAGCTCATCCGTCAGCTCCGAGGTCAGGGGGTCCTTGATCCGCAGGCACTCCTCCAGCGCCTTGACGGTGCCCGCCCGGGAGTGGAGGGCCTTGATCAGCAGCAGAAGCGTGGTCAGCCGCTGCTGTCCATCCACCACCTCCCAAGCCTCCCGGGCGTGGTCAGCAGCGGGGTTGATGACGATATTGCCTAAGAAATACTTGTCCTCCTTGGTCTCCTTCCGCTCATAAAAGTCGATAATGTCCTCCCACAGCTTCTCACAGGGGTCACCGTCCCAGGAGTAGGGCCGCTGGAAGTCGGGGATGATGTACTTTTTGGAAAAAACCTCCCGGATGGTCTCCGGATTCGCGGTAATCGCCTTCATACCAAGTCCTCCTTCAAAGAGACAGATGTAGTATCTATTATACTACAGACTTCGACATAAGAACAAGCCCCAGCACGTCTGTGTCGGGGCCTGCCTTTTGCTATTTACCGCTGACCATACTTCGTCCGAACGAACTCCTGCATAAACGCGATATTCTCCGGCGAGATGGGGTCAAACTGCCCGCCCATGGCCCGGATCACGCTGTATACCTTGGCCGTGGCCTCCAGCACCGTGGAGTTCCCGAATGCCTGCTCCAGATCCCTCCCAAGGCACACCGCCCCGTGGGACTTCAGCAGACAGGCCATGGACCGCTCCCCCAGCGCCTTCACGCACTCGTCCGCCAGCTCCTGCGAGCCGGGGAGGGCGTACTTGGTGGTGCGCACCACATCCCCCAGCACCTGCGCCGCCTCGTCCAGAAGCAGGGGAATGTCCTCCCCCATGCAGGAGAAAGCGGTGGAGTAGACGGGATGGGTGTGGATCACCGCGTTGCACTCCGGCCGGGAGCGGTAGATGGCGAGGTGCATCTCCGTCTCGATGGTGGGCTTTCTCTCCCCCTCCACCCGGCTGCCGTCCAGGCGCACCACCACGATGTCGTCCTCCGTCAGGCTCCTGTAGGGCATCCCGCTGGGGCTCAGATACACATAGCCCGTCTCCGGGTCCCGGACCGTGACATTGCCCCAAGTGCCGATGGTGATTCCCTCACTGAGCATACGGATGCCCGCGTCGATCACTTCACGCTTCCGGTTTCTCATCACAGGCACCCCTTCTGCAAAATGATGCAGGCATAGGGGGCCGTCTCCGTGGTGGACACCACGGCGTAGGCGTTCTGGGCCGCGGTGTAGAAGGGAAAGCGGTCCATAAAGTCCACGGCGTCAGCCCCCCGGCTGTCGTACTTGGCCACGATGTCCTTAAACTCGTCCCACACCGGACACTCAAGGTCCTTGTGCCGCTCGGTCTTGTTCATGATGATCACCGGCTTCTCCACGAAGTCGTCCAAGGGCATCAGCTGCAAGATGGCGTCCACCAGCTCCGTGGCCCGGTGCCCGTCACAGCGGAGGTTCACATGCCCCTTGGCCGCCGCGGTGGAGGCGGCGGGAAAGTTGGCGTCGCCCACAACGATGGTATCCCCGTGGCCCATCTCATGGAGAACCTTCAAAAGCTCAGGGGTGATGCAGTTGGGAATCCCTCTCAGCATGGTTACACTCTCCTTTTTTCCGCTGGAAAGCGGATGTTTTTTCTATTTCACCCAAGAAAGAGGGCGGGACACAGCATCCCGCCCTCTTCTCATCCGGCGGCGTGGCGGGTAATCGTCCTCTCTCCGTGGCAGGTGAAGCTGTCGATGATGCCGCAGCAGACCCGGTCGGTCATCACATCACTGTCGCCGTGGAGCATATTCCCCGCGCCGCCGTCGGTATCCACCAGAACGATGTCCCCCACGCCGGCGCAGACGCAGTCGGTGGCGATCTCCCGCTCCCCCTCCGGCTCCATAGTGAGAGGGCACAGATACTCCACCACCAGCAGCTTATAGGGCCTGAGAGCCCCGTCCTTCACCGTGGAGACCAAATTCCCCACTACTCGTCCAATCCGCATGGCTACAGCTCCTCGTTATACGTGTCGATAAAGCCCACCACGGACATATCGTAGGGTCCCGGGCACTCCCGGAAGATCCGGGAGGCCTCCTTCTTGGGGATCAGGTAGACGAAATCCCCATAACCGGCCTGGCGGGTATGGTCCGCGGCCACCACGGTCTCCGTCTCCTTCCCATTGACGATCAACTTCACCGTCAAAAAGGGGACACCCTCCATGGTGGCATCCTTCACCGTAGCCACCACCGTGCCGGTGATCCTGCCGGTAATCACAGCTTACTCCGCCTTATCGAGGCTGGGCAGGATGTACTCCACATCGCCATGGGGACGGGGAATCACATGGGCCCCGAAGAGCTCACCCACCCGCTTGGCGGCGGCGGCCCCGGCGTCCACGGCAGCCTTCACGGCCCCCACGTCCCCTCTGACCATCACGGTCACCAGCCCGCTGCCGATCTGCACCTTGCCGATCAGGGACACATTGGCGGCCTTCACCATAGAATCCGCCGCCTCAATCGCGCCGATCAGGCCTCTGGTCTCAATCATTCCAAGAGCTTCTTTCATAGTTGTATCCTCCATTAAAATAATTTGAATGGTTCACTCTATCTATTGATCTCCGCAAAGCGGACAAATCACGAGCCCTCGCCGTCTCCGTTTGCGGCCTCAGCCGCAAACAAAGCTCTCGGCAGAGTTTCGCGCTCGCAAGCGCGAAATAAATTCAAATCATTTTTGCCGGAAACCGCGTTTTCGGCAAAAATACTTCTCGCGGAGCGAGCGTCGAGCATTTGTTTCTCCCCCGCGGGGAGAAGCAAAGGTGAGGCGCAGAGCGCAGCGCAGCCCCCTTCCTCGTTTGAAATCCGCAGATTTCAAACGAAGCGAAGTAAATCCTTGTGTGGCGCCGGAATCACCACGCTCTTCCCCATCAGACCCTTCGTCTCCTCCAGCGCCTCCGCGGCCTCCACGGCGGCGGTCACTGCCGCCACCTCGCCGGTGAGGAGCACAAAGGACTTACCGCCCAGCCCCCGGCCCAAGCGCACCTCCAGCAACCGAATCTCCGCCGCCTTGGCGGCGGCATCGGCGGCATAGATGGCCGCGCAGAGGGAGTAGGTCTCCATAATGCCCAAGGCCCGCATGTCCTCCGCCTCGGCGCAGGCCATAATCGCCGGCCCCACGCTGGGGTCAACGCTGGGGATCACCAGAGAGTCCACCAGAACGCCGGAGGCCAGCTCACGTCCCGCCTCCACGGCGGCTCTCACCGCCGCCACCTCGCCGGAGACCACGGTGTAGTACTTCCCGGCACAGACGCAGCCGGAGGAGATCAGCGTCACATCGGCCGCTTTGAGCATCGCATCGCACACCAGAAACCCGGTGGGGATGCTCATGACTTCATTCATACCCAGTGCGTTCATCTTCTCACGTCCTTATCTCGATAGTCTGCGCCGTCACCGCGGCCACCGTGCCGGCAATGGAGGCGTGGATATTGGCCCCCAGCCCCTCCGGCCGGGCGATCAGCTGTCCCTTCTGCACCGCCTCCCCCACAGAGACCACGCTTTTACAGGGTCCGCCTGCGTGCATCTTCAGGGGAATCTGTACCCGCTGCACCTCCGCCGTACCGGCAAAAGGCGCGTCCGCGTCGTAGCGGCTCAAATCCAGCCGTCCCATCAGGCGGGAGGTGGGCAGGCGCTTATTCTCAAACCCTTGGGGCGCATGGCGCACCTCTTTCACGGGCTTGACGCCGCTCTCCCGCATCCGCCCCTTGTAGACCTGCATCATTTTGGAGGGGTGCAGGCCGAAGTTGCAGGCGAAGTCCGTGCAGATCCCGCAGTCACAGCAGGACCAGACACCGTTGGCCTCCGGCCCGATGAGAGCGCAGCTCCCCGCCGCCAGCGCCCGCATGACCTTGTGGGGCTGGACGTTCAGCCCCATGGCGTTCCGGGGGCACATCTGGGTGCACATGGAGCACTGGCAGCAAACCGCCCGGGCCATTTTGACCTCCCGGCTGAGCTCCGCCTCCTTCCTATGGAGGAGCGCCACCTCCCGGGGGAGGGCTAAGAGTCCCCCGGTAGTCTTGGTGACCACCTCGCCGTCGAGGTGCTCCGCCACCCGGCCCATCAGGGGTCCGCCGATGATGCTCACACAGTCCCCCACCGCTCCACCGGCCAGCGCCAGCAGGTCCGACAGCGCCGTGCCGATGGGGGCGCACACCGTCATAGGCCGGGCCACCGCGCCGCCGATGGTGACGATCTTATCCGTCACCGGCCGGCCGTGCAGCGCCTCATAGACCTGATACACCGTAGCAGCGTTGGACACCACGCACCCCACGTCCAAGGGCAGTCCTCCGGTGGGCACCACCCGTCCGGTGATGCAGTAGATGAGGTTCTGCTCATCCCCCGCCGGATATACCGAGGGGGAGAGGTAGATCTCCACCTCGGCCTCCCCCACGGCCCGCCTGAGGGCGTCCACCATGGAGGCGTTGTGCGCCTTCACGGCCACCACCGCCCGCTTGGCTCCCAAATGAGCCTTAATCTGGAGGGCCGCCTCCACGATCTGGGGGGCATAGGTCTCCACAATATACCGGTCGGTGCGCAGCAGCGGCTCGCACTCGATGGCGTTGACAATAAAGACCTCCGCCTGCGTCTTATACTTCACATGGGTGGGAAATCCCGCCCCGCCGGCGCCAACCACGCCGGCCGCAAAAATCCGATCTAACATAGGCGCTTACAGAATCCGGAAGTCGTCGTGGAGGACGCATCGCCGGGCCCGTGTAAAGGTCCTCGCGGAGGTCAGCCCCTCGCCGGTGGGCGTGGCGATGGTGAGGGTGGCGTGCCCCTCGGCGTCCATCCCCAGTCCGGAGTAGGAGGGGGCGTTTTTCACAAAGATGGTGGTATTCAGTGCCTTGGCCGCCCGGCTCATGTTCCGCACGTTGGTGGAGTGCATAATGGCCGAGTGCCAGCAACCGTTCTCCGCCCGCACCGCCTCCCGGATGGCCTCGTCCACGTCGGACACCCGGACGCAGGCCAGCACGGGCATCAGCATCTCCGTGGTGATGAAGGGGTGGTTTCGATCCACCTCACAGATCACCAGCCGGGGCTTCCCGGTGTAGGAAATTCCGCACTGGTCGAGGATATAGGAGGCGTCCCGACCCACAAACTTCCGGCTGGGGATGTACTTCCCGTCCTTCTCCGTCAGCACCGTGCGCAGCACCTTGTCGATGTCCCCGCCCCGGATCTGATAGGCCCCGTTTTTCTCCAGCTCAGCGAGGAAGCGGTCGAACACGGTCTGAACGCAAAAGACCTCCTTCTCCGCCACACAGAGGATGTTGTTCTCATAGGAGGCCCCGTCCACCGTCCGCTTCCCGGCCTTCTCGATCTCGGCGGTCTCGTCCACGATCACCGGCGGATTCCCCGGCCCGGCGCAGACGGCCTTCTTGCCGCTGTTCATGGCCACCTTCACGATGGCCTCCCCGCCGGTGACGGCCAGCAGCCGCACCCGGGGGTGCTTCATCACCGCCTGGGAGTTCTCCATACTGGGCTCTGTGGGGGTGGTGATGATCCCCGCCGGGGCCCCGTGGGCCACCAGCGCCTCATACATGATCCGAATGGCCTCCTGAGAGCTCTTCTTCGCCGCCGGATGGGGGCTGAACACCACGGTATTCCCCGCGGCAATCATGCTGATGGCGTTGTTGATCACCGTGGCCGTGGGGTTGGTGGAGGGGATAATGGACCCGATCACCCCGAAGGGCGCGTGCTCCACCAGCGTAAAGCCCCCGTCGCCGGTAAAGGCCTCGGTGGGGATGTCCTCCACACCGGGGGTCTTGTCCGCGGCCAAGAGGTTCTTCACCACCTTGTCCTCCACATGTCCATACCCCGTCTCCTCGTGGGCCAGCTCCGCCAGATGCCGGGCGTTGGCCCGGGCCGCCTGCCGCATGGCCTCAACCAGCTCCCGCCGTTTGGCGAGGGACAGCTCACTCAGCTGCAAAAACGCCGCCCAAGCCGCCTCCACGGCATCATTCGCGCTGTCAAAGCGCCAGCCGCCGTAGCTCCCGCTGCCGACAGCTGCCGCCGCCGGACGGAGCACCGCGCCCCCCGCGGGGGCCGTGGGGACCGCCGGCGCGCTCTGCCCCATCTGGGCGATGGTCAGGCGCACAATTTCCTCAACCTGTTCCTTCGAGAGCACTACCGCTCACCGCCTTCCCCATGTTTGTCGAAGATCCGTCTGTGGTCCATGTCGATATAGTCGATGATGGCCGTGATGGTGCAGTCCGCCGGCTTATCCTTGGTCAGCTCCGTCATACGGGAGGAGGAGCCGGCGCAGAGCATCACCACCTCCCCCTCTCCCGCGCCCACCGCGTCGATGGCCACAATAGGGGAGCCCTTCTCCTGCATGGTGTCCAAGTCGATATTGCGCACCAAGAGGAGCTTAAGTCCAGTGAGCCGGTCGGATTTAGAGGTACTGACCACCGAGCCAATCACTCGTGCAATCTGCATAAAGTCACCTGCCTTTTTCCATAGGCTGAATTAAAGTTCTTGCCGCATTCTATCGCTTAATCTCCACACCGAGGCTCATGGCCCGCTCCCGGGCCGCGTCGGTGACGATGCACCTCGGCAGGCACCGAATCACCGCCACGCCCTTCTTCCAAGCCTCCTCCACATCCCGTTCCGTCACCAGATCCATAGGCGGCGCTTCCTCCGCCCTGGGGGCCGCCTGCGCAGCCGGATGCTCCCCGCCGCACTGACAGCCACCGCCATGCTGACAATTCCCGCCGCAGGCGCAGGACTTACTCTCCCCGCCCCCCGGCTCCACCAGCTCCAGCAGCGACGCCCCGGTGATGCAGAACGCGTTGGCCTCGTCGGTGTCCAAATGGACCTCTAAATCGTGCCCATCCCCCACCCGGCAGACCACCTGCTCCAGCAGCCCCGGTCGGGGCCCCGTCATCCGCAGCGTCACCGCCTGCCCGTTTTTCAGCCCATAGGCCGCCGCCTGTCCCGGCGAAAGATGGAGGTGCCTCGCGGCCACGATCACCCCGTTGGGGATGGTCACCTGCCCCGCCGGTCCCTTCAGGACGCACCCGGGAGTGCCCTCGGTGTCCCCGGACATGCGTACCGCTCCGGGGATTCCCAGCCGCATCAGGTCAGAGAAGGTCACCTCCACCTGGGTCCCCCGCCGCACCGGGCCCAAGACCCGGACGCCGGCGATCTCCCCCTTGGGCCCCGCCACCGTCACCTTCTCCTCGGCGGCGAACTGCCCCGGCTGGGACAGGGCCTTGAAGGGCTTCAGCACGTACCCCGGCCCAAAGAGCCGGTTTAGGTCATCCTGACTCAGGTGGACATGCCGGGCGCTGACGCCCACAGGGAAAAACTTACTGCCCGTGCCGGCCAGATAGGTCAGCACACTGTTGCGAATGTCCTTCTTCTCCATAGGCGCTACCGCCCTTGGATCTGGGCCATCACGCTGCGCACCACACTGGCCACCTCCCCGTTCTCACAGGGGGAGCCGCTGGGGCAGGCGTGCCCTTGGGAGCAGGGGGAGGGCTGGTCACCGGCGGCAAAGCGGCACTTGGGCCGTCCACCGGTGGTGATCCCCATCTTGGTCCGGGTCTCCACCAGCCGGTCCACCTGCTCACAGGAGAGCTCGTTGGCCCGGCCGATGATGTTGCCGGTGTACATGGTCACCAGCGCGTAGTACTCCAGCGACTCCATGCGCATATAGGCCTGCATGGGGCTCATCCCCCAGGTCAGGGCCCCGTGGTTGGCCAGCAGCACCCCATTATGTGTCCGGCAGTAGGGCGCAATGGAGTCCGGTACCTCCTGCGTCCCCGGCGTGGCGTAGGGCGCCACAGGCACCACGCCCAGCTGCACCACGCCCTCGGGCAGAATGGGCCGGTCCAGGGCGATCCCCGCGATGGCAAAAGACGTGGCCACCGGCGGGTGGGCATGGACACAGGCGATCAAATCCGGATTCTCCTTATACACCCGGAGGTGCATCTTCAGCTCGCTGGAGGGCTTTCTGGTCCCCTGGAGCACATGCCCCTCCAAGTCCACCTTGATGAGCATCTCGTCGGTCATATACCCCTTGCTCACCCCGGTGGGGGTGGTCCAAAGGGTGGTGGGAGAGACCTTGCAGGTGATATTCCCGTCGTTGGACACCACGTAGTTCTTGGCGTACATCCGCCGTCCCACCTCCAGAATCGCCTCCTTGGCGTCCCGGTCGGAGAGATAGCGGTCTAAGTCCTCACCGTACATAGTCTACCGCCTCCTTTCTCTCGGAGCCGCCCCTCCCCGCGGAGAGGCGATTCCCTATTGTTGTAATCAAAATAGATATCACTCTTTGTTTTCAAAGCAGCCCGCTGTCCCCACAGGCGGTACCGCAACGCCCCCCTCTCCTGCCCACCATCCGCCGCCATCCGCAGCGGAGGCCGGACACAGCGCCGCCCCCCTGTCCGCTCCGGAAAAACCCACTCTCTTATGGGGAAATTCCCCATTTTTTGTTGCATTTTTTCCGGCAGTATGGTACAATATGACCATAAATCCCTGTATCACACCGGTTATGTCGAGGAAAAGAAGGAGGGTATCGGTATGCTGGCAATCGCCCGCCGCAACGCGATTCTCGAGCTCCTGCGGGAGCACCAGAGCGTCAACGTCACAGAGCTGGCCACCTCGCTGGGGGTGGCCACCGAAACCATCCGCCGGGACTTCAAGGAGATGGAGGCCGCCGGACAGCTGATCCGCACACACGGCGGCGCCTATATCACCGAGGGGGTGCAGAACGACATCAGCGTCTCCATGCGCTCGGTGATCCGCCAGCAGGAGAAGAAGGCCATCGCCCAGAAGTGCGCCCGGCTGATCCACACCGGAGACTCCATCTTCTTAGACGCCTCCACCACCGACTGGGTCCTAGCCCAAGAGCTGCTGGAGCGGCACATCACCGTCCTCACCAACTCCCTGAAGGTGGCGGAGATCCTCTCGGCCTCCTCATCGGTGCAGCTGATCCTCGCCGGGGGCAGCTACGTGCCCCGGTCCATGTCCTTCTCCGGGGAGCAGACGGTGGAGGATCTGAGCCGGTACTTTGTGGACAAGGCGTTCATCTCCTGCCGCACCGTCCACATGGAGTACGGGGCCACCGACTCCAACGAGGGGGACGCCCTCACCCGCCGCACCATGCTCCGCCGCAGCCACAGCACCTATCTTTTAGTGGACCACAGCAAGCTGGACGGCATCTCCTTTTTGAACATCTGCCCCTTGGAGAGCCTGACCGCCATCATTTGCGACCAGCCCCTCTCCCCCCCGTGGCAGAGCCATCTGAAGGAAATCGGGGTGCAGAGCATATAGGGGCGCTTCGCGCCTCGCTTGAAATCTGCGGATTTCAAGCGAAGGGGGTGCGCTGCGCTCGTCGCCTCACCCCGTCCCGTCCCCCGCGGGGGGCGGGACGGGGTTCGACGCTCGCTCCGCGAAGAGGTATTTTTTCCGAAAACGCGGTTTCCGGAAAAAATGATTTTACTCTATTTCGCGTCTGCGGACGCAAAACTCTCCCGAGGGGCTCTTTGCGGCTGAGGCCGCAAATTCGGTGGAGAATCCGGCCTCTGTGAACCACAAAAGCGCCAAGGACATAGGCCGCTCAATCCCCCTGTAGGGGCGCACACTGTGCGCCCGCTCTCTCGAACTCCGCCGCGCTGAGACGAAACAGCCGCTCTCTGCACCTCGGCCCTCCCTGCCAAAGGGAGCCTACGGCCTTCGCCGTCCGATCAAACTACCCTTGTAGGGCACGACGATTTGGCGCGCCGTCCCTCGCCGCCCGGCAGGCCCAGTCAACCGCGTAGAGGCGGATACCCCCATCTGTTCCCGCGAACCCTACCGTATCCCTGTAGGGGTGCATATTGTGCGCCTGCTCTCTTGGACGTCCGCCGCGCCGGGACAGAGCAATTGCTGCTTGCGCTCCAAGGCACTCGATTAAGCAGAAATTAAAAGCTAAAAACTATCGTCTTTCACCAATTTCTTGGATAAAAGGCGCGTTTTTTGCAAGAAATAATCCCGCTCAAAGAGCCGGCGGCGGTTAGCCGCCGGCTCTTCTCCGCTGTGCAGTATCTCCTATTTGCCGATGCCCAGCTCCTCAAATGCCTTGTCGAAGGGGGCCTTGCAGAGGCCCTTTTCCGTAATAATACCGGTAATGAGGCTGTGATCTGTCACGTCGAAGGCGGGGTTCTCCACCTTCACCCCCTCCGGGGCCATGCGCTCCTTGTACCACATCTCCGTGACCTCCTCGGCGGCCCGCTGCTCGATGGGGATCTGGTCGCCGGTCTCCAAGGACATGTCGATGGTGGAGCTGGGGGCGCAGACGTAGAAGGGGATGCCGTAATGCTTGGCCAGGATCGCTACGCCGGAGGTGCCGATCTTGTTGGCCGCGTCGCCGTTGCGGGTTACGCGGTCGCAGCCTACGAAAATGATGTTGATTTTGCCGGTTTTCATCATAATGGAGGCCATATTGTCGCAGATCAGGGTGGTGTCGATGCCGGCGTTGTGGAGCTCGAAGGCGGTGAGGCGGGCGCCCTGCAGCAGGGGGCGGGTCTCGTCACAGTAGACGCGGAAATCCGTCCAGCCGTGCTCCTGCGCCACGTACATGGGGGCGGTGGCGGTGCCGTACTTGGCGGTGGCCAAAGTGCCTGCGTTGCAATGGGTTAGGATGCCGTCCCCGTGTTTTAAGAGGCTGAATCCGATCTCGCCGATGTTCCGGCTGATGGCCACATCCTCGTCCCGGATGGCCTGGGCCTCGGTGAAGAGGATCTCCTTGATCTGGGCCACGTCCTTGTCCAAATTGGCCCGCATGACGCGCTCCATGCGGTTCAAAGCCCAGAACAAATTCACCGCTGTAGGACGGGAAGAAGCTAGGTATTCCTTCTGTTCCATGAACTTTTCACAGAACTTCTGCGGGTCGGCGGTGTCGATGCCGGAGGCGGTGAGGGCGATGGCGTAGCCGGCGCAGACGCCGATGGCCGGCGCCCCGCGGACACGGAGGAGCTTGATTGCCTCCCAAATGTCCTCAATTTTGCTGACTTGCAGCACTTTTACCGTACCTGGCAGGAGGGTTTGGTCCAGAATTTCTAAATGAGTCCGGTCCGCGGACATGCGGACGGTGTCCAGTTGTAAGGCGTTCATGTGGTTGCTTCCTTCCTATTAAAATAGGTTAAAATAGGCTGTCATGTCACAAATTGGTATGTTTTTTTCGCTGTTTTTCCGCAAAAAACGGGCAAAAAACCGGTTTTTTTGCGAAAAAACAGGGGGGGTGTTGCACGCCGGGCGGGTTACTTCGCCGCCTCCTGCGCCCGCTTCACGGCGGCCACGAAGTCGGCACCGGTGCGGAACTTGCTCTGGTTCAAAATGTAGTCCTTACCGCAGAGAATATTCAACCGCTCCACGAAGGCCCGCTTGTCCTGGTCGGCGATGGTGGTCACGTCCTTCACGTTGGCCATGCCCACGGTACGGCGGTGGAGCTCGGTGCCGGCGTAGCCGGCGGTGTCGCTCAGAATACCCTCCAAGTACCACTGCTTGAAGCCGGGGACCTTGGCCATGGGCTCGGTGACAGCCTCGTCAAACTTCTTGTTGAACTTCTCCACAAAGAGGTCCATGGTCCTCTCGATGGTCTCCAAGCACCAGGCGCAGAAATCCTCGGCGCCGGCGGCCAGGCCGTTGTCATAGGCGAAGATCAGGTTGGCCACCAGGTTGCCAATGTCGTAGCCCATGGGGGCGTAGGTGGCAAACTCCGGGTCAAAGACCTTGGTGGAATCGGGCTTGACGAAGATGGAGCCGGTGTGCAGGTCGCCGTGCATCAGGGCCTGGGCATCGGTCATGAACTTGAACTTCAGCTTGGCCACCTCAAGGTGCAGGGCCTCGTCCTCGTAGAGCTCCCGTTTCACGAAGTCCGCGTTGGGGGGGAACACGTTGTTCTCGTGCTTGATATCGTTGTAGGGCTCCATGAGCACCAGGTCCTCGGTGATCTGGCACAGCTCCGGGGAGATGAAGCTCTTCACCAGGTTCTTCTTCTCCTGGTGGTCCATGGCCACGTCGCTGGTCATCAGCAGGGTGTTCACCATGAAGGTGGAGATGTCAGAGGCAAAATTGGGGAAGGTCTTGTGCTCCATCAGGGCGTAGCGCATGAGCTGGTAGTCGGACAAATCCTCCATGCCGCAGGCGCTCATGACGGTGTCATAGAAATAGATCTTGGGCACCATGCCGGGGGCATACTTGTCGTTGAGCTGGAGAATCTCCGACTCGATGCGGTTGCGGTCGGTGGACACCTTCATATCCTCGGAGATACGCAGGGAGACGCCGGCGTGCTTGATGATCACCGAGTGGCCCTTGTCGTCCCAGATGCGGAACACGTAGTTCAGATTGCCGTCGCCAATCTCCTTGGCCTGCATAGTGGCCTTGTCCCAGTCGATGTCCGGCAGCTTCTCCAAGGTGTACTCTAAAATGTCGTCAATGCCCATGAGGAAATACTTGTCAAACTTGCCCATTCATGGTTCCTTCTTTCCTTAAAATAATTGGATATATAGGGTTGTGAAAAAATGATGGGATAGAGGGAGGGGCCGCGCCGTCCCGGCGCGGGTGGTACTGCGGCGCAGTACCAAGCCTCTTTTCGCGCGGTTCCCGCGCGATTTGGGGACGGGGGTTTCGCCCCCGGGCGACCTACTTTTCTCGCGCGAGAAAAGTAGGCAAAAGCGCGCTTAGGGGTCCGCTCAGGCGGGCTTTAGCCCCCTTTGGGGGCACAGCCCTTATTCGCTACCCCCTAAGAACCCCAAGGCGCGGCGCCGCTTTGCTGGTCTGGTGGGGTCGGCAGGACTGGCGCTTCGGACGCGGCGGCGGTGGTTCTCGCCATAGATGAAGGTATCTTGAGAGCGTTCCCTCGTCTTTAGCCTTGCTGTAAACATCCGCTGCCGCTCTGCCTGCCTCGCCTCGACTTGCCTCCGGGACTTGGTGGGGGCTGCGCTGTTCGTTGTGCCGCAAATGCCGCCGAGCTTGCCGGTAGATGCGCACTTTGGGGGTACTGCGGGCTAAAGCCTCCCTTGCTAAAGGCTGCGCCCGCAGGCGCGTTTCGAGGCCAACCGCCCCAAGGGGGCGGCTCTTAGGCCGAGATGAGGGGGACCGCCGCAGGGCGGTGGAGGGATTCTCCCACCGCACTGCCGATAAACCGTCCGTAGGGCGCGGCGACCTCGGCGGGCGGCAGCGACTTTACTGCTCCTTCTTGCCGGCGTAGGCGGCCATGAGGGCCAGGGCCAGGACGGCGCCCTTGACGGCGGGGAGGATGTAGTAGGGCACGGCGCAGATGGTGAGGCCGTTCTCCAGGGTGGACACCAGCATGGCGCCCACCAGGGTACCCAGGGCGTTGGGCTTCTCCGCACCGCCCACGGAGCGGCCCACGAACACGGCGGCCAGGGCCTGCATCAGGTAGTTGTCGCAGCACATCACCTGGGCGGAGCTGCCGCGGGAGGCCACCAGGATGCCGCCGATGGCGATGAACAATCCGGTGATCATGCCCGCCAGGTAGCGGTACTTCTTCACGTCGATGCCGGAGAGCTTGGCGGCCTGACGGTTGCCGCCCATGGCGTAGAGGAAGCGGCCGTGCTTGGTGTAGTTGAGGAAGATGTGGGCCGCCAGCACGCAGGCCAGCATGATAATAATAATGTAGGGGGAGCGGCCGATGGCGCTGAAGGCGTTGCTCAGGGTGGTCCGGGCGGGGTCGGCCCCGGAGTGGGGCACACGCATACCGGTGGACACGGCGCCGCCGCCGATGTACCACTGGCCCAGGCCCTGATGGACGAACATCAGCGCGCAGGTGGCCAGCATGTCGGGGATCTTGCAGACTAAGATCAGGAACATGGTCAGCTGGTAGAGCACCAGGGTGGCGATGATACACACCACGATGGACATGAACAGGTTCAGCCCGTACCAGAGGTACATGGACACGAACACGTAGGCCGAGCAGCTGGCCAGGGTGCAGGCGGACATATCAAAGCCGTCGGGGGCCATGGTCACGGTGGCGGCAATGCCGAATACGGTGGTGATGGACATGGCCAAGAGGATGTTGACCATGTTGGCCTTGGACATGAAGTTGGCGCCCTTCAGGGCCGAGAAGATGACCAGGCACAGCACCAGCGCGATGACGGCGGCCCAGTCCAGCAGAAAATGGGCAACCTTTTTCGTGTTATTCTTCTCCAGAGTTTGCATAATCGGATTCCTCCTAATGGTGATCAAAAAAGTGGCGGGGTTATGCTTTTGCGTAGGCCGTGGTGCCGCCTACGGCGTAGTGCATGATCTCGTCCTCCGAGGTGTCCGCTGTCACCAGCTCCGCCATGATCTTTCCGTCGTACATGACGTAGATCCGGTCGGTGATGCTGAGCAGCTCCGAGTTCTCACAGGAGGCGTAAATCACGCCGTTGCCGTTTTTGGCGATGTCGTAGATCAGACGGAAGATGTCCTGCTTGGCGCCCACGTCCACGCCCTTGGTGGGCTCGTCGAAGATGTACACGTCGCAGTCCGCCGCCAGCCACTTGCCCACAGCCACCTTCTGCTGGTTGCCGCCGGAGAGGTTGCGGACCCACTGGCGGATGGAGGGGGTCTTGACGCCCAGGGACTCCACATACTGCTTGGCATTGGCGTCGGTCTTGGCCTTGTTGATGAAGGAGGCCACGCAGAATTTTCCCAGGCAGGCGGCAGAGAGGTTGAAGCTCACGTCCTCGTTCACCAGCACGCCCTCCTTCCGCCGCTCCTCGGGCACCAGGGCGATGCGCTCCTTCACCGCGTCGGAGGGGGTGCGGATCTTCAGGCGCTTGCCGTTGAGGATGATCTCCCCGCCGGTGACCTTGTAGCTGCCAAACAGCGTCTTGCACAGCTCGCTCTTTCCGGCGCCTACCAGGCCCGCTACGCCGATGATCTCGCCCCGGCGCAGGTGGAGGGACACGTCGTTTACCTTGCCGTCGCCGCCGGAGAGATTCTTCACCTCGAAGAACTCCTCCCCGATCTGCACAATCTCCTTGGGGAAGTTCTCCTCAAAGGAGCGGCCCAACATCTTCTCCACGATCTCCCGGGAGGTGATCTCCGGCGTCACGGGGCTGGTGCCCACGATCTCGCCGTTGCGCATGACGGTGTACTGGTCGCAGATCTGGATGATCTCGTTGATCCGGTGGGAGATGAAGATGACACCGATGTTCTCCGTGTCACGCAGGTGGTTCACGATGCGGAAGAGCTCCACAGTCTCCGTGTCGCTGAGGGGGGCGGTGGGCTCGTCTAAAATGAGGAAGCTGCACTGGCTCTGGATGGCCCGGGCGATGAGGACCATCTGCTTCTGGGCCAGGGACAGGTCCTGCACCAGGGTGCGCACGTTGATGTTGGTGATGTTCAGGCGCTTGAGCACCTCCCGGGCCTGCTGGTGGATGGAGGGCCAGTTCATGAAGGGCTTGCCCCTGCTCATCACCGTCTGGTTGAGCATCACATTCTCTCCCACGGAGAGGGTGGGGACCAAGGCGGTGTCCACCTCTTGGTAGACAATCTGGATGCCGATCTTCTTGGCCGCGGTGGGAGTGCGCAGCTCCACTGCCTGGCCGTTCAGAAGCACCTCGCCGGTGTAGTCCGGGTTGGCCCCGGCCAGCACCTTCATCAGGGTGGACTTGCCCGCGCCGTTGGCGCCTACCACGGCGCGGATCTCCCCGGTGGTGATGGCGAAGTCCACGTCGGACAGGGCCTTCACGCCGGGAAATTCAATGGAAACTTTTTTCGTCTCAAGTGTGATCCGATCCATAGGATTCCCTCTTTTCTATGGGTTGGTTCTCGGGGGCTGTTGACAAAGTCGCCGCCCGGGGGCCGCTTTGCCCCGCCAAGGCAGCTGATTTTGTCAGCAGCCCCGCCGGTCCGGGGAGGAGGCCTCCCCCTATCGGGAGGAGGCGCCGAAAGAATCTCCTCCGGCGCCTCCCTTTGAAGCTATCCCAACAGCCTCAGCACATATCTGAATATTTCGGCTATCGGTACCGCTTCTCTGCTCTCTTTATCGTGGGGGAAGCTCACTCCCCCGCGCCGAACAGGATCACTTATGGATCAGGTCGGCGGGCATCCAGTCGGCCACGGACAGGTAATTCAAATTACCGTATGTCTCGTCGGCGATCTCGCCCAGGTTCTCCACAGTGGAGGTGTCCTTCAGGCTGGTGGCGAGGATGGCGGAGCCGGGAACCTCGACCACGTCCACGCCGGTCTGGCCGCTGGCGGGATCGTAGATCTTGTCGTACTCGCCGGCCATCTCGAGGAACAGGATGCGCATACCGATCTCACCGTTCAACGTCCAGTCGGTGGTGCCGGCGGCGGTCCAGATGTCGGGGCGGGTCTGCATGTTGGTCACGTCAACGGGGTCGATATCCACGCTGCCCATGGGCAGGGGGTCGCCGTTGGTGCCGTTGAAGTTGGCGTTCTCGGTGATGGCCTGGTACACGCCCTGGCCGTAGCAGTCGTAGTACACCACGACGCCGTCCACGTCCTCGCGCTTGATGCTCTGGAGGTACGCGGCAAACACGGTGTTGGCGGAGTCAACGGTGTCCTGGAGAGGCTGGACCTCGCCCACGGTGACGATCTTGCCGGCGTCCTCGTACTCCTTCCAGCCCACCTCACGGCGGTCAAAGGGGGAGTTGTAGTTGGGGCCGCGCCAGACCTTGATCAGGCGGACGCCCTCGCCGTACTTGGCGATCATCTCGTCGAGGAGGACGGTGACCAGAGAGGCGTCCTGCTGGAACATCTGGGTGACGCCGGGGATCTTCTGGTACTGGCCGTCGGCGTAGAACTGGGTGTCAAAGCAGGTGATCTTCAGGTCGGGGTACTGCTCGGTGATCTCCTTGAGGAACACGTAGGAGCCGTCCTGATTGCCGTGGGAGACCAGAAGGCCGTCATAGCCGCCGCTGGCGCAGGTGCGGATGGTGTCCTGCCACTTGTTGAAGTCGCCGTCGCAGAAGAACACGTCGCAGGAGGCGCCCAGCGCGCTGGCTAAATCCTTGCAGGAGTTGGCCCACATCTGGAAGATGGTGGCGGAGGGCATGATCATGATGTACGCGACCTTCTTGCCGGCCACGGGGCTGGCGGCGGCGCCGGTGTCGCCGTCCTGCTGGTTGTCGTTGGTGCCCTGCTGGCTGTCATTGGGCTGCTGGGTGTCGTTCTGGCCGCCGTTGTTATTGGTGCCGCAGGCTACCAGCGCAAACACCATGGACAGTGCTAAAAGCATAGACAAAATTCTTCTTTTCATTGTTTCCTCCTCATAGTTTTTTTACAAAAACCCCAAGGGTTTTGTTAGGGGGATTATACAATATGTACACCAAAAATACAAGAGGCAGCAATGGGCTTTTGTTGTAAAATGTTAATTTTCGTCTATTTCACACAAATCGGAACTGGCCCTTTTGTCTATTTTTCACCCTCCCAAGGGGGATCTCTCCCTCGGGCGGCGGAACCCTCTCCCCTGCCGGCGCCGGGGATTCTTCATCGAATATGCCGGGGTTCACCGGGGAAATTTCTGTGGGTTTCTGTCTATTTTGTATGATTTTTCACAGACTTGTGCTTTTTGGCTCTGTGCCGGCATGAATCCCCTCCCCTATCGCCGGTATGCAAACAGTTCCCCCCTGTGCCGCTCAAAATCCCACAAAAAACCACATGGTGGGCAACTAAGACGGGCAGGAGCGATGCTCCTGCCCGTCTGGCGGTCCACTATGCGGTTGGCGGGGCGGGGAACGGCGTCTGTCAGGCGAGGAGGGCGGCGACTTCCTCTTTAGCGGGGATGGAGTCGGCGGCGCCGTGCTTTCCGATGCACAGGGCGCTGGCGGCGGTGGCGGTGTCCATGCTCCGGCGGACACTCTCGCCGCTGAGGAGGCTGTGGAGGAAGAAGCCGATGAAGGTGTCCCCGGCGGCGGTGGTGTCCACCACCGGCACCTTGCGGGCGGGGACGTACACCGTCTCCCCCTGGCGTCGGCACTTGGCCCCGTCGGCCCCCAGGGTCAGCAGAAGGGTGGTCTCCGGGTACTTCTCCGACAGGACGTTCAGGATCCGGTCGCTCTCCTCCGCAGCGCAGCCGGAGAGCTGGGCGCCCTCCACCTCGTTGACAATGAGGTAGCTGAGCTTCTCCAGGGGGTAGGAGAGCACGGCGTCGTTCATGGGGGCGGCGTTGAAGGCCACGGGGATGCCCCGGCGGTGGGCCTCGTCGATGATGAAGGGCATCTTGTTGACCTCGTTCTGGAGGACCAGGAGGTCCACGGCGCCGGCACGGCGGAAGATGTCGGTGATATTCTCCTCGGTGAGGAGCTGGTTGGTGCCGCCGTAGAGGAGGATGCAGTTCTGGCCGGCGTCGTCCACCTGGATCATGGCGTTGCCGCTGCGCTGGTCGGAGGGGATCAGCAGCTCCGTGGAGACGCCATGGGCGGCGAGGCAGTCGGCCAGCATACCGCCGTCGGTGCCCAAGAGGCCGCCGTGGAGAACCTCGAAGCCGGCGCGGGACAGGGCCACGGACTGGTTGAGGCCCTTGCCGCCGCACTGGACGCTGAGGGACTTGGCCAGCTTGGTCTCCTTGGGCTGGATGAAGGCGTCTACACGAAAGGTGTAGTCCAGGTTCAGTGATCCGAGATTCAAAACTCTCATAGCGCACCTCTTGTCAATGTATTTGGTGGGTTTCCGTTGGGACAAGTGTACCGTATCCGGCGGCGGCGGTCAAGGGGGCGGCGGAAAAAAACTGGCAGAGACGAAAAGTCCCTGCCAGTTTTGGGTGGTTTGTGCGGGTGTCCGGGGATTAGCCCAGCAGCTGGAGGACGCCCTGGGGGACCTGGTTGGCCTGGGCCAGCATGGCCTGGGCGGACTGGACCAGGATGTTGTTCTTGGTGTAGCTCATCATCTCCTCGGCGATGTCGGTGTCGCGGATGGAGCTCTCGGCGTCCTGAATGTTCTCCGCCATGACGCTCAGGTTGTTGGCGGTGTGCTCCAGACGGTTCTGGTAGGCGCCTAGGTCGCCGCGGACGCTGGAGACGTTGTTGATGGCATCCTTGATGGTCTGGATGGCGCCGGAGGCGGAGTCGGCGGTGCTGATATCCAAGTTGGCGATACCCAAGGCCTTGGTGTGCATGTCGCCCACGTAGACTTTCATCTGGTTGTAGCTGTCGCTGGTGTCGCCGATCTGAAGCTGGAGGCCGCCGCCAGCAACCTTGGAGGTGCCGGCTGTCAGGCCGATGTGGAGGTCGGTGGCAGCATCGCCGGCGGTCATAGCGCCAGCGGCCACAGTACCGCTCACGGTGGTCAGGCCAGTTTCCATACCGATTTTGTGCTCAAGGTCGGCAATATCGGCGGCTGTCGCAGCACCCCAGTCATCCTCGGTAATGTCGAGGAAGTGGTCGATTCCGGCAGCCTTCAGCTCGGCCTTCATGTCATCGGTCAGCTTCCGGCGGTCCACCAAGGCAAATTTCTTGCCGTTGATGCTGAAAGTGGCCTCTTTGAGCTTGTCGGTGCCGTCAGTACCTGTGCCGTCGCCATAGATTTTGAGGGACTTGAGGTCAATCGCCTGATAGGCATCCTTGCCAGCCGTGGCCTTGATGGAGTTGTCAACAGGGGTGGCAACTCCAGCGGCGGTTACATCGGCAAGGTTGATAGCCTTGACCTGCATGGTACCGGCGCCGCCCTCCTTGGCCTCAAAGGTCAGCTTGTCACCGGTAACAGATACATTGAAGTTGGCCTTGATGGTCTCGTCCTTCTTCAAGGCGTTGGCAATCGCCGTGCCGAGCTTGGTCTTATCGCTGAGATCCACCTGCTTGCCGTCGGCATCGAAAAAGTCTGTACCATCACCGGCGCTGCCATCACAGGTAAACTCAACGGTAATCTCCTTGATGGCCTTGCCGTTGGCATCAGTCAAGCTGACGGTGGCTTGGAACTTGTCGCCTTTGTTGGCGCCAGTAGCGCCGGCGGCAAAGGCCGTACCCATCTCATACTTGGCCTTAGTGGCATCTACGTCGATGAGGTCAACGCCCTCGATCTTGCCCACAGAGGAGGCGGCGGAGCCGCCTTCGGCGGCCAAGGAGCCGTCTAACAGCTTGATGCCGTTGAAGTTGGCGCTGTCGGCGATACGGTTGATTTCAGTCTTCAGCTGGTTGACTTCCTTCTGGAGGGCCTCGCGGTCCACCTCGTC
>JAAWSV010000035.1 GCA_022801715.1 Oscillospiraceae bacterium | reverse complement strand
GGGCGACTGGGTCAGGGGACAAAAGTCCCCTGACCCAGCAGATTTCGGCGAAATGCCGAAATCTGTCGCTGCGGCGGGTGATTGAACGTGAAGGAAACCCATACAGTTTTCCTTCACACATCCTTTCCCTTCTTCCGCATGAGAAAAGTAGGCAAAAGCGCGCTTAGGGGGACGGGCCGGCGGACTTTAGCCCCCCGCAGGGGGGCACAGCCCTTATTCGCTCCCCCCTAAGAACCCCAAGACGCAGCGCACCTTCGGTAGACTGGTGCTTAATTTTCAGCTTGGTGCTTCGGACGCGGCGGCGGTGGCTCTTGCTTAGTGGATGGTATCTTGAGAGCGTACCCCCGTCTTTAGACTTGATGTAGGCGTCCGCTGCCGCTCTGCCTGCCTCACTTCGACTTGCCCCCGGGATTTGATGCTTGTTGCGCTGGCGGAGGTGCCGCAAATGCCGCCGTGCCTGTTGGTGGTGTTGGTAAACCGGTTGTAGGGGCGCACACAGCGCAGCCGTTGGCGGCTTTGTCGCCTTACGGATGCGGCGTGTCCCTTGCGGGTATTGCGCGCCCGCCCTACCGGCATCTATCGGACACCGATAAACCGTCCGCAGGGGCCGGTGTCTTCACCGGCCCGTCCCCTGATGCCTGCCACGCCCCCGATAAACTACACGTAGGGCGCGACGCCCCCGGCGCGCTGTCCCTCGTCTGCTGTTAACGGCCAGATTTGCGGCGAACTATCCGGTTTACACACATGGTGTTTTGTGCTATAATCAATCCATCCCTCACCGCCAGATAAAAGAAAAAGAGGAACTTTCATGCTGCAATCCATCCGTTCTCTGCTGAAAAAAGTGGACCTCGTCCTGCTGACCCTCTGCGTGGGGGCCACCTGCTATGGGATTCTGCTCATCGCCAGCGCCACCCATTATACCGGTGACCTGCACAATGTGATTGTCCAAGCGGCGGCTATGGTCATTGGGCTGGTGCTCTACTTTATCTTCTCCATCATCGACATCGAGTACTATTTTGAGAAGTGGTGGCTGTTTTTTGCCTTCGATATTGGCCTGATCCTCCTGCTGAAGACACCTTGGGGCGTGGGAAAGTCTGGGAATCTCTCTTGGCTTGATATTCCTTTTTTCCCAATGATGCTCCAGCCCGCGGAGATTGTGAAGCTGCCCTTCACCATCCTCTTGGCCAAGCAGATGGCTTGGTTTCGGGAGAACCGGCAGATGCGGGGGCTGGACTCCCTGTTCTGGCCGGCGGCCCACGCCGGGTTCATGTTTATCTTCATCTATGTGATCTCCTCCGACGCGGGCAGTGCCATGGTCTATCTGGTGATCTATGCCGGCATGGCCTTCGCCGCGGGCCTCCCTTGGTACTGGTTCGCCGCGGGCTTCGGCAGCGTGGGCTTGGGGGTGCTGCTCCTTGTAATCTACGATAAGGTACCCAGCCACATGATGAAGCGTTTTCTGGTCCTCTTCGACCACAGCTACGAGCCCCGGGGCGTGGGCTGGCAGCAGACCCGGGGGCTTATGGCTTTGGGCAGCGGCGGTGTCTTTGGCCAGGGGCTGTTCCAAGGCATTCAGACCCAGTCCAGCCTCAAGGAGGCTCTCCCCGAGCGGGAGACGGACTTCATCTTCTGTGTGGCCGGGGAGGAGCTGGGCATGGTTGGCTGCATGGCCATCATTATTATTGAAGCCCTGATTATCTACCGCTGTTTCCAGACCGCCCGTGTGGCCAAGACCACCATGGGCTCCTACATCTGCGTAGGGCTTGCTTCCATGCTGATGATCCAGACCATTGAGAACATCGGTATGTGTCTGTTTGTCATGCCGGTGATCGGCCTGACCCTGCCCTTCTTCAGTTCCGGCGGCAGCTCCATCGTGACCATGTTTGCCGCCATGGGCGTGATCTCCGGGGTGCGAAAACGGATGCTGCCGGAGTGGCTAAGGCATGGATAAATGACGCGAAAGCGCCGCCGGAAAACCGGCGGCGCTTAGTGCACTTATTATAAGTTGCGGAGGGTGTCCTGAAGGGCGGTTTTTAAGGTGGTGCCCTCGTCCTTCATCTTGATCACCCGGGCGGGACAGCCGGCTACCACGGCGCCTGCCGGGACATCCTCGATGACCACCGCGCCGGCGGCTACCACGGCGCCCTCGCCGATGTGGACGCCCTCGATGATCACCGCGTTGGCGCCGATGAGGACGTTGTCCTCCACGATCACCGGCGTGGCGCTGGCGGGCTCGATGACGCCGGCCAAGACCGCGCCGGCTCCCACGTGGCAGCGGGCGCCTACGGTGGCGCGGCCGCCTAAGACCGCACCCATGTCGATCATGGTCCCCGGGCCTACCACCGCGCCGATGTTCAGTATAGCCCCCATCATGATTACCGCCGTCTCGCCGATGGTGACCTGCTCCCGGATGATGGCTCCCGGCTCGATGCGGGCGTTGATGCCTTTCAGGTCCAAGAGGGGGATGGCGCTGTTGCGCCGGTCGTTCTCAATCTCTATGTCGGCGATGCGCTGGGCGTTGGCGGACAGGATGGGTCCCAAGTCCCGCCAGTCGCCGAAGATCACCTTGCTCCGGCCCTCGCCAAAGACCTTGGCGGCGCCGTAGTCGATGGGAGAACGCTCGTTGACATACACCTTCACCGGGGTCTTTTTCTCCGCGCTGCCGATGTAGGCAATAATTTCCTCCGCGGTCATCACAGGACTCCACCTCCAAATAAGAGTTCTTGCAGATCATAGCGGCCTTTTGGCATCTTGGACAGCTTCCGGGCCATGTGCAGTGCGCCGTTGACGAAAATCTGGCGGGAGGTGGCCCGGTGGCGGATCTCCAAGATCTCGTCCACGCCGAAGAAGCTCACTGTGTGCTCCCCGGCCACCGTGCCGCCCCGGAGGGCATGGATGCCGATCTCACGCTCCCCCCGCTTGCCGCAGAGGCCCTCCCGACCGTACACCGGTGTCAGCTCGCCGGCGGGGTCGATGGCTTGGAGGAGGAGCTTGGCGGTGCCGCTGGGGGCGTCCACCTTCTGGTTGTGGTGGGTCTCTGTCATCTCGATGTCGAAGTCCGGCTTCAGCACATCACTGATCTGCCGCAGTACCCGGGCAAAGACGGCGATGCCCACGGAGTAGTTGGCGCTGTAGAGCACCGGGGCGAACTGTCCCAAGTCCGTGAGAATCTGCTGGTCCGCCTCGGCGAGGCCGGTAGTGCCGGAGAGGTAGGGGGTGCCGGTGCGGCGGACGTAGTCCGCGGCGGCGGGGAGCACGGCGGGGCTGGAGAAGTCCATCGCCACATCTGCCGCCGGCAGCGTGGAGAGATCGCACAGGTTGTTGATGTCCACGGCCCCCGCAATGCGGTCCCCAGCGGACAGGGCGGTCTGCTCAATGAGCTGCCCCATACGGCCGTGGCCGATCAGTAAGATGTCCATAGAAGCCTCCTCTTGTCTATAGATATGAACGAAAATCGAATGTAGAAGCACCCCGCCGCCCCGATCGTCAGGCCCTCAAGCAAAAGCCCCCCGGCAGGGTTTCGCGTCCGTAGACGCGAAATAAATTCAAATTATTTTTGCCGGAAACCGCGTTTTCGGCAAAAATCCCTCTCGCGGAGCGAGCGTCGAACCCTTGGACCTCCCCGCGGGGAGGCCCAAGGGTGAGGCGCAGAGCGCAGCGCAGCCCCCCTCGCTTGAAATCCGCAGATTTCAAGCGATTACGCAGAGCAGCGTGCCCGCGGCGATCAGAACACAGCCGAGGATCGCCTTGGGGGTGGGGGCCTCTTGGAGGAGCAGGAAGGCCAAGAGCACCGTGATGACCACACTGAGCTTGTCAATGGGGACCACCTTGGATACCTCTCCCAGCTGCAAGGCCCGGTAGTAGCAGAGCCAAGAGGCCCCGGTGGCGAGGCCGGAGAGGATCAGAAACAGCCAGCTCCGCCGGGAGATGGCGGCCAGTCCCCCTTGGGCTCCGGTGAGCAGTACCATGGCCCACGCCATCACCAGTACCACGGCGGTGCGGATAGCCGTGGACAGATGGGAGTTCACGCCGTCAATCCCCAGCTTGGCCAAGATGGAGGTCAGCGCGGCAAAGACCGCGGAGCACAGCGCCAGTACCAGCCACATCCCGTGTCCCCTCCTCTCCTCGCCGACGAAATCAGGCGTTCAGCAGCCCGGCCTCCCGGAGGAGGGCGGCGAGAGCGGCCTGGTGGGACTCGCTCATCTCGCACAGGGGCAGACGGAAGGGACCCATCTCCATGCCCATCAGGTTCATGGCGGTCTTGACAGGGATGGGGTTCACCTCTATGAAGAGGCCGTTGGCGATGGGGAGATAGCGGATGGCGGTCTCCAAGGCTCCCTGCCGGTCTCCGTTCAGATAGGCCATCACCATGTCGTGGCAGACCTTGGGCATGATGTTGGCCCAGACGGAGATGACGCCGCTGCCGCCGGCGGCAAGCACCGGGAGAATGATGTCGTCGTTGCCGCTCCAGAGGGCGAAGTTCTCGTTGACACAGTGGGCGATCTTCATCACGTAGGACATGTCGCCGCTGGCCTCCTTGATGCCGGCGATGTTGGGGTGGACGCTGAGCCGCTCCACCACCTCCACCGGGATGGAGCACCCGGTGCGGCCGGGGACGTTGTAGAGGAGGGCGGGCAGGTCCACGGTGTCGGCCACGGCAGTGAAATGGCGGACCATCCCCTCCACGTTGGCCTTGTTGTAGTAGGGGGAGATGAGCAGCAGGCCGTCGGCCCCCAAGCGGGCCGCCCGCTGGCTCTTCTCCACCATGGTCTGGGTGCAGTTGGAGCCGGTGCCGGCGATGATGGGTACCCGGCCCGCCGCGGTCTCGATGACCGTGCGGAGGACCGCGTCGTCCTCCTCGTGGGTCATGGTGGCGGACTCGCCGGTGGTGCCCAAGGCTAAAATGGCGTCGGTCCCTTGGTCGATGTGCCAGTTTACCAGCTCCTGAATCTTCTCGAAGTTCACCGAGCCGTCGGCGTGGAAGGGGGTGACGAGGGCGACAATGGAGCCGCGCAGTCCCTGGATGGTCATAGTAGTGTTCCTCCTGTTCGTTTCTTTCAAAAAATGCAGGCATTTTTGAGAAGATGCCGCTTGGCGGAGCAATCCGCGGCAGATCTTCCCCGGACCACCGGCCCTCAAATGCAAAGAGAGCCAGCAGAGGCCCCTCTACTGACTCGACAAACGGACTGCGCAGCGGTATCGCTGCACATTATCGTGAAAGTAGATAGCTCAACTGCGGGAGGTTCCCGCAGACAGTGGCGGAGATGTTCTCCCCGTCCCCACCCCGCACGCACACCTGTGTACGGAGTTCGGCGGAATTGCTGCCGCTGCGATCATAGCCCGTCGGCTCCCGCAGCTTGGTCGTTTCCGCGCCTCTATCCTGCTTATCTACACCTTACCATAGATTTTCCCCCGCCGCAATAGGGCAATTTGCAAGAAAAATTGTATGGAACACATCTGCATTCCATACCAGAATCGGCAAAATAGACAAAAATGGAGGCGCGCCCTGTACAAAACCCGCCTCCCACCGGTATAATGGGGCCACCAAAGGAGGGGGAGACCATGGAAAATCGACTGAGAGAGGACCGGCGGGCGCTGCACCGGATCCCCGAGCTGGACCGGGAGCTGCCGGAGACGCTGCGCTACGTTCAAGGGGTGTTGAAGGGGCTGCACTGTGAGCTTACCATCCCCTGTGAGGGGGGCTTGTGCGCCTATTTCCACCGGGGGCGGGAGGAGACGACGGCCTTCCGGGCGGACATGGACGCCCTGCCCATAGAGGAGGCAGGGACGGCCCCCTACCGCTCCCTCCACCCGGGGCGGATGCACGCCTGCGGCCATGACGGACACACCGCCATGCTCCTGGAGCTGGCCCGGCGCGTGGAGGAGCGGGAGGACCTGCCTTGGAATGTGCTGCTGATCTTCCAGCCGGCGGAGGAGACCACCGGCGGGGCGGAGGCCATCTGTGAGAGCGGCGTACTGGAGCGGTATCACGCGGCCCGGATCTTCGGGCTCCACCTGTGGCCCGGACTGCCGGCGGGCACTCTCTGGACCCGTCCGGGGCCTTTGATGGCCAAGAACAGCGAGGTTAGCATTGAGATCACCGGGCGAAGCGTCCACATCACCAAGGCGGCGCAGGGGGCGGACGCCCTGTGGGCGGGTACGGAAGTAGTGCGGCGGATTTACGCCATGGCGGCGGAGGATCTGCCGCCGGAGGAGCTCAGAGTCCTCCGCTTCGGCCACATGACCAGCGGCACGGTCCGCAACGCCCTCAGTGCCCGGACGGTGATAGAGGGCACGCTCCGCGTGTTCTCTATGGAGACCTTCCACCTCCTCCGCCGCCGAATGGAGGAGATCGCCGGCGCGGTGGAGGCGGAGACCGGCTGTACCGTGGCCCTCCACCTGAGCCGCGGCTATCCCCCGGTGTGCAACGACGCCGCCTTGGTCCGGACCATCCGGGACAGGCTGGGGGAGGATGCGGTGAGACTTCTTCCGACGCCGGAGCTGACGGCGGAGGACTTCTCCTTCTACCAGCAGCGCCTGCCCGGGGTATTCTGCTTCTTAGGCGTGGGAGACACCCCGCCCCTCCACGCCGCCGACTTCGACTTCGACGAGGCCGTCTTGGCACATGGCGCTGCCTTTTTCGAGAGCCTCCTTTTATCAGAGTGACGAGTGGAGGGGGGAGATTTGTGTTCCCCCTGTCTTCGCTCCCCACTCTCACTTGACAGTGCGGCGCGGCTGCGGTACAATGATCAATAGATTATGGTCGATAGGAGGGCGGTACCATGGAGCTGGCAGAGGCGTCGGCGATTTGCAGAGTGCTCAGTGATCCCCATCGGCTGGTGATTTTGGAGCAGCTGATGGAGCGGGAGCAGTGCGGCAGCGAGCTGCTGAAAAATTTCACCTTCAGTCAGCCTACCCTGTCCCACCACATGAAGATCATGGTGGAGGGCGGTCTGGTGACAGAGCGCAGGGAGGGCAAGCGCACCTACTACGGCGTGGAGCGCCGTATCTGGGACGAGTTCATGCTGGTACTGGATGGTCTTAACGCGGATAACTACTGGGGAGAGAGCAAAAAAGAGGAGGCGTGATGTATCACGTCTCCTCTTTTTTGACAGGGGGTGCTATTCTGTCGTCTCCGGGGGGCAGTAGCTCCCTAAATACTGCTCAAACAGTCTCTCCTTCTGCTGGGACAGCTCGGCGCAGAAGCCGTCATAGGCCCGCAGAAGCCGCTCGCACTCCTTGGTGAGGGAGGCGCCGCCTCCGTGGCGTCCGCCGGTGGCGGTGTGGAGCAGGGGGAAGCCCAGCTGCTCCTCCGCCTCCTTGATGGTATTCCACGCCCGGGAGTAGGTCATGTTCAGGGACATGCAGGCCGCCCGCAGGGAGTGGAGGGTCTCAATCTTGTGCAGCAGCGCCGCCAGACCGGGGCCCTGGCGCTTCTCCCCCACAAAAAGCCGGGGGGCCACATCAATATAGAGCTCCATGGCCTTACGCCTTCAGGGATTCCGCCCAAGCGGCGTACTTCTCCACCTTCTCGCTGCATGCCGCCTGATTGGCGCCGTTGGCCAAAATATAGACCTTCACCTTGGGCTCGGTGCCCGAGGGGCGGACGATCAGGCTGGTGCCGTCGGCCATCTCATAGCGCAGCACATTGGATCCGGACAGCTCCATAGCGGACTTCTTGCCGCAGGCCACGCAGACCACACTGCCGTCCTGATAGTCCTTCTGTTCCGACACGGCCACACCGGCAATCTCCACCGGGGGCTTCTCCCGGAGGCCCGCCATCAGCTGGGCCATCTTCTTCAGGCCGTCCAGACCGGGCATAACCAGGTTCAGGGTCCGCTCACTGTAGAAGCCGTATTTCTCATAGAGGGCCAGAAGGGCGTCATACAGCGTCATCCCCTGACCGGCGTACCAAGCGGCCATCTCGGTGAGCTCCACGGCGGCGGTGACGGCGTCCTTGTCCCGGACATAGCTGCCCAGCATGTAGCCGTAGCTCTCCTCGTAGGACATGATCACATTGCCCGCGCCGCTGCTCTCCAGCTGGTCCTTCTTCTGGGCCAGGAACTTGAAGCCGGTGAAGGTGTCAAAGCACTGGAGGCCGTTGACCTCGGCGACCTTGCGGGCCATCTCCGTGGTGACGATGGTCTTGAGGGCTACGGGCTTCTCCGGCAGCTTGCCCGTGCGCTTCATGGCGCCGATCAGGTAGTCCAGCAGCAGTACGCCGGTCTGGTTGCCGGTGAGCACCTTGAACTCCCCATTGCCGGTGTTCACCATGATGCCCACCCGGTCGGCGTCGGGGTCGGAGCCCAAGATGAAGTCGGCGCCCTCCCGCTTGGCGATGTCCACCGCCAGATAGAAGCCCTCCGGGTTCTCCGGGTTGGGGGAGACCACAGTGGGAAAGTCCCCGTCGATGACCATCTGCTCCGGGACACAGATGACATGCTTCATGCCCAGACGCTTCAGAGCCTCGGGGATCAGCTTGTACCCGGTGCCGTGGAAGGGGGTGTACACCATCTTAAAGGTGTCCGCCACCTTCTCCACCGCCGCCTTGTCGTTGACCTGGGCCATCACGTTGGAGAGAAACTTTTCGTCAGTCTCCTGACCCATGGCGGTGACGGGGGCGGGGGCGGCGCAGCTCAGCACAGGGCCGGTGAGCACATCCAGCTCCTCCATGATCTTGGCCACCTCGTCGGCGTGCCGGGGAGGCAGCTGGGCGCCGTCCTCCCAGTAGACCTTATAGCCGTTGTACTCCTTGGGGTTGTGGCTGGCGGTGACATTGATGCCGGCGATGCAGCCGTACTCCCGGATGGCGAAGGATAGTTCCGGGGTGGGGCGCAGGGACTCAAAAATGCGCACGGGGATGCCGTTGCAGGACAGGACCTGCGCCGCCGCCTGAGCGAACTCGTCGGAGTGATTCCGGCAGTCGTAGCACACCGCCACCCCCCGCTGGACGGCCTCGGGACCCTCCGCCAGAATCACCTGCGCAAAGGCCTGTGTGGCGTGGCGCACGGTGTAGATGTTCATCCGATAGGTGCCCATCCCCATGGTGCCCCGCAGGCCAGCCGTTCCAAAGGACAGCTGTGCAAAGAACCGGGACTCGATCTCCTTCTCGTCGCCCTGGATGGCCGAGAGCTCCGCATGTTCCTCGGCGGTCAGCAGATCGCTGTCCAGCCACTTTTGGTACTCCTTCATGAAATCCATATCGTCATTCCTCCTTACAGATTTGGGGAAGTTGTGCGCGGATTGTGCCAATATTGATAAATATCAATGTGAAGTTCCGGGAGCAAACCCCTCCTCCACATTGCTGCAATTGCTGCCAAAGAAGTGCCGCCACCCTGCGGCAGAATAAGCTGGAGCAACAGAGCAAGTCAACCAATAGATAATCATCAATCTAAAATGCCACCTGCACCAGCAGCATATAGAGCGCCGTGCTGACGGCGATGCTCAGCAGGGTGTTGCGCCGCCAGATGTGGAGGAGCGCCGCCGACGCGACGCCGATCAGCTCCGGCAGGCCGTGGGGATAGGTCATCGGGGTTACACCCCGGAGGCAGTAGACCACCAGCATCCCCATGATGGCGCAGGGGAGAAGTCGCCCCAAGTAGAGGACAGCCGCCGGCGGCTGCCGTCTCCCGCCGAAGAACAGGAAGGGCAGCATCCGGGTGGACAGGGTTACCAGTGTAATCACGAGGATCAGCAGCAGGGAGTGTGTCACGTCTCCGCCTCCTCTCCCACGTACCGGCGCAGAAGCATCAGCAGCAGCGCAATGCCGGCCATGGCGGGAATAATGAAGCGGTCCGGCCCGAAGCAGAGCAGCGAGAGCAGCGACACCCCCACCCCGATCAGGGCGGGCAGGTGGTTTTTCCGGCCGAGCCACTGGTCGGTAAAGATTACCACAAACAGCGCGGTCATGGCAAAATCCACGCCGGTGGTGTCAAAGGGCAGCGCCTGTCCCAAAAGTCCGCCCAGAGCACTGCCGGCAATCCAATAGAGCTGGTTCAAGAGGGAGACCCACAGATAAAACCTCTCCGCCTCCACCCCCTCCGGCGGCTGCGCGGTACAGAGCAGGGAGTAGGTCTCATCGGTAAGCGTGTGGATCAGGTACCCCTTCCGCACCCCCCGCACCGGCCGATACTTCTCCAGCATGGAGAGGCCGTAGAACAGGTGCCGGGCGTTGATCATCAGCGTCAGAAGCCCCGCCGAGAGCAGGGAGGCCCCGCTGGAGAGCAGGTCCACAGCCACATACTGCATGGACCCGGCGTAGATGGTGGTGCTCATCAAGACCGCCCAGAGAAAGGAGTACCCCCGGCTCTGCAGCAGGAGCCCATACCCGGCCCCCAGCACCAAATAGCCGGCCATCACAGGAATCGTGCGGGGAAAAGCCGCCCGCAGCGCAGATCTATTCACAAAAAGAGATCCTCTTTCTACCATAAAATATCAATCCTATTCTACCAAGAATCCCCCACCAGTTCAAGTACAAATTGTACCCCCCTGCCAAAGAGGAGAAAAAAACCACAACCCCTTGTACTCCCATCTCTCCGCGCTGAAAATATCTCCACTCTCACTTGTGGTACCTTCCCCCCTCGTTGATCTTCGCCCCCCGGTAGATCTGCTCCAGCAGCATCACCCGGGCCAGGTGGTGGGGGAAGGTCATAGGGGACATACTCAGGCGCACCTGGGCCTCGCTCTTCAGCGTCTCATCCAGCCCGTAGCTGCCGCCGATCAAAAACACCAGACACTTCTCCCGACTGTAGGCCAGGTCGGGAAACATCCGGGCCATCTCCTCGCTGGAGCGCAGGCGGCCCTCCACGCACAGGGCCACCACCCGGGCACTGGGGGGAATCCTGCCCCGGATCGCCGCCGCCTCCTTGGCCAGCGCGGCATCAATCTGGGCCTGGGAGGGGGCTTGGGGCAGCTTTTCCTCCGGCAGTTCGGTGATGGTCAGCTTGCAGTAGGGGGACAGCCGCTTCACATACTCGGCGCAGGCCTCCTGATAAAACCGCTCCTTCAGCTTCCCCACACAGATCAGATATACCCTCAGCATGGCTCCGCCTCCCCTCCGACGGTATAGATCGGCCCGGCCTCCCCCCAAGGGGCGGCGGATAGGGTCCCGGTGTAGCCCGCGGCGGATAGGGCGGTGCCCACGGTGCGCAGGGCCATCTGGGGCGTGTTGTTCTCCCGGCTCAGGTGGACCAAAATAATCTCTCCGGTACCCGCCTCCGCGGACTGGCGGGCAAACCGGGCGGCATCGTCATTGCTCAGATGCCCCTGAGGTCCCAGTACCCGCCGCTTTAAGTAGTAGGGGTAGGGCCCGGAGCGCAGGGTCTCCACATCGTGGTTGGCCTCCAGAACCAGCAGATCCACCCCCAAGAGACGGTCTGCGGCGTCAGGCAGTACCCCGGTGTCGGTGAGATACCCCAAGCTCCCCTCCGGACTGTCCACTCGAAAGCCCGTGCTGCCGGGGCTGTCGTGGCTGGTGGGCACGGAGGTGATCCGGCACCCGCCTGCCGCCGTCTCGCCGCCTAAGGGGAAGGCGGCAAGAACCCGCTCCACCCCGGCCAGCCGGTAGCAGAGCTGCCGGGCGGTCTCCTCGCTGCAATAGACAGGGGCCTGACAGGATTTGATCAGCGTAGCCAGACCGGCGATGTGGTCGGTATGGGTGTGGGTAATCAGCACGGCGGACAGGTCCCGCAGGGACAGCCCACGCTGCCACAGCGCGGCCCGAATGCGCCGGCAGCTGATCCCGGCGTCGATCAAAATATGGCTCCCCCCGCAGGAGAGCAGCGCGGCATTCCCCGCGGAGGAGCTGGCAAAGGTCTGAAAGCGCATAGCAGGCCGCCTCTCTTATGTAGTCAAAAAACATCTCTGTAACAACGAATCATCTGGATGATTAAATAACTTCCAGCTTATCGGGCAGTTATCCATCAGGATAACTGCCCGCGTCGTTATTTTGACGAAGAATTAAGAAATTGTACTCTCACCAGTGCAAAAGGCAAACGCAAGCAAAAAACAGGGTAAAAACCCTGTTTTTCTGCGAAAGCCATCGCGGCAGAGTTTGCGGCTCACGAGCCGCAAACAAATTCAAATCATTTTTGCCGGAAACCGCATTTTTGGCAAAAATACTTCTCGCGGAGCGCAGCGCAAGCCTTTTCACTTGAAATCCGCAGATTTCAAGCGCACTCACCCCGCGGTCAAAATAGCGTCCGAATCCTCAATTTCCACGGAGGTGATGTTCCCGCCCAAGCGGCGGAACTTCTCCACCACACTCTCATAGCCCCGCTCGATATAGTGGACGCCGGTGATCTCGCTGGTGCCGTAGGCGGCCAAGGCGGCGATGATCATGGCCGCGCCGGCCCGCAGGTCGCAGGCTTGGATCTGGGCCCCGGTGAGGTGCTCCACCCCCTCGATGATGGCCAGGTTGTCGTTGACCTGAATCTGGGCCCCCATGCGCTTGAACTCGTCCACGTAGCGGAAGCGGCTGGACCAGACGCTGTCGGTGATGATGCTGGTGCCGTGGGCCATGCACAGCGCCGCCGCCAGCTGGGGCTGCATATCCGTGGGGAAGCCCGGGTAGGGCATGGTCTTTACGTTGGCCTTGGTCAGAGGGCCAATCCGGCGGACCAGAAGGCTGTCGTCAATCTCATCCACCTCCACGCCCATCTCCAAGAGCTTGGCGGTGATGCAGTCCATGTGCTTGGGGATGATGTTGCAGATCTTCACCTGACCGCCGCAGGCGGCCACGGCGGCCATGTAGGTGCCCGCCTCGATCTGATCGGGGATGATGGAGTAGGTGCCGCCGTGGAGGCGCTCCACGCCCCGGATTTTGATCACGTCGGTGCCCGCGCCCTTGACGTTGGCCCCCATGGAGTTTAGGAAGTTGGCCACATCCACAATGTGGGGCTCCTTGGCTACGTTCTCCATAACGGTGAGCCCGTCGGAGAGGGCGGCGGCCAGCATGATGTTGATGGTGGCCCCTACGGACACCTTGTCAAAAAAGATGGAGGCGCCGTTCAGCCGTCCGTTGGCGGCACCGGCATTGATAAAGCCCCCCTGCACGGATACCTCCGCGCCTAAGGCCTTAAAGCCCTTGAGATGCTGGTCAATGGGCCGGGTGCCGCCGAAGTCGCAGCCGCCGGGGAGGGCCACGTCGGCCTTGGCGAAGCGCCCCAGCAGAGCGCCGATCATGTAGTAGGAGGCACGGCAGCGGCGGGCGGAGTCGTAGGGAACCTGGCCGTTGCGGATGCCGGTGCAGTCGATCTCCACCGTGCTGCGGTTTACAGTGCGGATACTGGCGCCCAGATCCTGCAGGATAGAGAGCAGGAGGCTTACGTCGCTGATCTGAGGGATGTTTTCAATGCGGCACACGCCGTCCACCATTAACGCCGCGGGAATAATCGCCACAGCGGCATTTTTGGCGCCGCTGATATGGACCTCACCAAAGAGGGGATTGCCGCCCTCCACAATATACTTTGTCAAAAGAACACTCTCCTTATATCACACAGGGCCCAAGCTGCCATCAGACAGTTTGCCCTGAGAACACAGCTTCATACATAGGAAACGAAAAGGTTTCCTGGAAAGGGAAGCTCCGCATCCAATCCTCCAAATTTCCGCAGAGCGACACTCCTTATAGTATATCAGAAATTCCCATAAAAGCAAGAACAGAATCAACAAATCCACCAAATTTGTAAAAAAACTGTAAACCCATCACTGCACCTCCCAAAGCCGCTTGTGAAGGGAATGTCGAACCCCGTACCATCCCTGCGGGGACAGTACGGGGTTTGACGCAGCATTATGGCCGGCTGATCTCTCCGGTGGCACAGTCAACATAGTAGAGGTAGGTGTCCGTGGACACCTGCCACTTGGCGGCCAGCCCCATGGGCTGGGCGGCGGTGGCTTGCAGCTCATACACCGGCTGCACGTCGGTGACGGCGCTGCACACCACGCCGCTGGCGTTGCGGTAGTCCAAAAATTTCACCAGAGCGTCCACCACGGTGAAGCGGCTGCCGGACAGCGGGGCGCTGCCCGCAGGGGAGAGGCAGGACCCGGATACGCTGAGGAGCAGTCCATCCTCAAAGAGGAAGGACAGAGAGGCGTTGTACACCGGCACTCCCTCCACGCTGCGCAGGGCGGAGAAGGAGCCGCTCTCACCGGAGAGGGTGATTTCCTCGGCCTCCACATAGCCAAAGCGCTCACAGAACTCCCGGCAGAAATCCAAGGGGGCGTTGATCCGCTGGCCCTTGGGGGTGTAGTCGAAGGCTCCGTTGCTGCGAAACTGCACGGTGCCGTGGGGGCCGGTGTAGGTGTAGATGCCGCCGCCCTGGGCCTCCCCCTCTGCCTCTGCACCCAAGAGAAAGGCGGCGATCTCCGCCTCATGGCGCAGGTCCCGGTTCAGCGACAGGGAGACCGGGGCGGTGGCGGTGAGCAGTGCTTCCTCCTCCGGCAGGGCCACGGCGCTGCTCTGATAGAGGGTGAGGAGCTGCTGCGTGAGCCTCTGCCCGCTGCTGGCCTTCTGAAGGCGAAAGTGGAGCAGAAGCGACAGGAGGAACAAATTCAGCAACAGGAGAATCAGGATGGTGATATTTTTCAGCTGTCGGGTTTCCATGGACACCTCCAGTTGAGTGAGGAGTGAGGGGTGAAAAGTTGGAGTTGTGGTGTCGCCTGACGGGGACCCATTTACTCCTACACTCCTAATTCCTAATTTATTCCCCCCTCCTATTTTCTGGAGAGCCAGCCGGGGGTGAGGGAGGCGGAGCGGTCTGCGTAGCCGGGGGTGAGGAAGCCGCCGGGGTACTTGTCCGCGGCGATGGCCGCCGCTTGGCGCACCGGCAGAAGGGACGCCGTCTCCTGGCTGGGCGCGTACTGCCGGCAGCGGAGGGTGAAGGAGATGATGACCCCGTGGGCGATCTCCGCTTCCATGGCGCTGACATCGTCGGCGAAGTACACCGGTATGCCGCCCACCAGATAGTCAAAGGTGAGGCGGCAGCCCTCCGCTGTCTCCTCGTAGCCGGAGAGGTACCACGCCGCGTCCCCCTCGTCCCCCAGCAGCGTCTCCATCAGCCGGTGGACGGATAGGACGGACTCCACGGCGCTGGGGTGTTCCGAGCCGCCGGCCACGTCCAGCAGGGGGCCTGCGGCGGCAGGGGTGTCCCCGGTGTAGAGGAGTACACCGTCCGGGCGGATGCGCAGGGTGCGGAGGTTCTCCACCACCACCGTGCCGCCGGCCTCGGGATAGCGCAGGGGACTGCGGCCGAAATCCAGATGGGAGAGGAGGGTGTCAACGACAATGGGGGCCGAGGCGGCGGCGAGGGTGGGCAGGACGATCTTCCCCAGCTGCAGGACGCTGTAGGGGTCCAGCCCCTCATAGCCCTCCCCGCCCTCGAAGGCGAAGAAGGTATCGTCGGTGCCGAAGAGGTCCACCGCCGCCGTCAGCACGTCGGGGGAGACGGCAGTGGGGTAGCGGCAGATGGTTCCCGTCCCGTCCCACAGGTAGAGCCGGACGGCCTCCCCCTCCCGGGAGAGGAGCGCCCGGCGAAACTGTCCGCCCAAGTCTGTCTCCGCCCCTAAGCGGCTGGCCACGATGGCGGCGGGGAGGGGGACCAAGTAGTCGAAGTAGATGCCGGGGGCGTTCAGCGCGGCGCGGAACAGGTCCTCCGTCACCGCTTCCACCGACCCGGCGGAGCCCAGGGCCTCCTGCAGGAGGCGTGTCAGCTGCTCCTTGACGGCGGGGTCATCGGCGGTGAGGAGGTAGCTGCCCCGCCCGTACTGGTTGGTGACCACAATGTCCACCGGGGCGGAGAGGGCGGTGAGATCGCTGGCGGAGGCGGTCCCGTCCCCCCCGGCGGGGGGGAAGAGCTCCTGCCAGCTGGGCAGCCGCCCGTCCCGCCCGCTCTCGTAGGAGACCACCAGAAGTACCAGCAGCAGCGCCGACGCCGCCAGAAGGGCGATGGCTAAGTTCTGGAGCGCCTCGATGCCCCGCCGCCTACTCATGGTGCTCCCCGGCCTGCGCGGCCTGACGGATGGGCAGGGTGATGCGGATGGTGGTACCCTTCCCCTCGTGCTCCACCGGCCCGATGGTGCCCCCGTGGCGGAGGACGATCTCCCGGGCGATGGAGAGGCCCAGACCCGTGCCGCCGCTCTCCCGGGAGCGGGCCTTGTCCACCCGGTAGAACCTGTCGAAGATCCGGTTCCAGTCCTGCCGGGGGATGCCGATACCGTTGTCCAGGACCTCCATCCACACCTTGGAGGCGCCGGACCCGGCGCTGACGCGGATGGTCCCGCCGTCAGGGGTGTACTTGATGGCGTTGCCGATGACGTTCATCATCACCTGCTCCAGCCGGTTCCGGTCCCCCACGATCATGGGCAGCTCCCCGATGTCATAGCTGCGGACCAAGGTGTGTCCCCGGCGCTGGGCCTCCAGCTCCACCGCCCGGCACACGCTCTCAATGGCGTCGCCGAAGGGGAAGCGGAGCATCTTCAGCTCCGCCCGGCCGGAGTCCAGGCGGCTGAGGGTGAGGAGGTCCTGCACGATGTGGGTCATCCGGTCGGTCTCCCCGATGATGATGTCCAAAAAGCCGTTCTCCATCTCCCGGGGGATGTCATAGCTGTCCCGGATGGTCTCCGCATAGCTGCGCACGTTGGTCAGGGGGGTGCGCAGCTCGTGGGAGACGTTGGCGACGAACTCCTTGCGCATCTCCTCGTTCTTCCGCTGGGCGGTGATGTCGTGGAGCACGGCCATGACGCCGCTGCCGCTGTCCTGATCAAAGGGGGCGAAGTAGATCTCAATATATTTCTCGTGGATGTTCATCTCCGCGGCCCGGAAGTCCGGCCGCCGGAGGGCGCGGAGCTCGCTGAGGGGGCAGAGGCCGGCGAAGAGGCTGTCGTAGTCCATCACCTCCACGGCGCTCTCCAGCATGGCGGAGGCGGCCGGGTTGCAGTGGACGATGGTGCCGTCCCCGGCGAAGGCCACCACACCGTCGGTCATGTGGAGAAAGAGGGTGTCCAGCTTGTTCCGCTCGGTCTCCACCGCGGCCAGAGTCTCCTCCAGCACCGCGGCCATGTCGTTGAAGGTGGTGGTGAGCACGCCGATCTCGTCGGAGGACTCTACGGTGATGGCGTTGGAGAAGTCCCCCGCCGCCACCCGCTCGGCCCCCTCGGTGAGCTTCTCAATGGGGGTGGTCATGGTTTTGCTCAGAAGGAAGCTCAGGAGCACCGAGATCAGAAGGCCCACCAGCAGCGCCTGTACGATAATCATAAAGAGCTGGGCATTCAGGTCGCTGACGGCATCCCGGTTGTCGTAGATATAGATGATAAAGAAGCTGTCATCCCCCTTGATGGGGATGGCGAAATCCATATAGTTGGCGGTGATGTCACTGTCATCGCCCACCTCTCCGTTCCGCGCGGCCATGAGGTTGGCGGTCTGGACCAGCTGCCCGGCGCCCTCCTCATCGGAGCCGGTGAGCACAGCGCCGCTGTTTCCGTCTAAAATATAATAATTCCGGCTTCTGGCGTCGATCCCCAGCGCGCCGGCGTTGGCCTCCAGCATCTGCCGCACCCGCTGAAGCCCGTCCTCCCCGGCGGCCTCGCTGCGCAGCGCCTGATAGAAGGAGGCCCTGTCGTTGCCGAAGGTGCCGCTCATCTGCTCATAGAACTGATCAATATAGAAGCTGGTGATGCTGGTCATGAGGAAGGCCCCCACAATCGTCATCAGCGAGGTGATCAGCAGCAGCATGATCAGCACCAGCTTCATATGGAGAGAACGGAACACGCTGCCACCACCCTTTCCTCACTCCTGCATCACATTTTCGCCTCAGCTCTGTCCCCCGGAGAAGTAATACCCCACCCCTCGGCGGGTGAGGATATAGGCGGGGTTTGCCGGGTCGTCCTCGATCTTCTCGCGGAGGCGGCGGACAGTGACGTCCACGGTGCGCACGTCGTCGCCCACATAGCCGTAGTTCCAGACCTGCTCCATCAGGTCGATGCGGCTGTATACCTTGCCGGGGTGGCTGGCCAGGAAGGTGAGCAGCTCATACTCCCGCTGGGTCAGGTCCACCGCCTTGCCGGATTTGGTCACTTGGTAGGTGTCTGTGTTGACCACAAGGCCGGAGCCGGTGTCCATGACGCTGCTGCCGCCGTCCATGCGCATCTCGGTGCGGCGGATATTGGCCTTTACGCGGGCCATCAGCTCCCGCATGGAGAAGGGCTTGGTGATATAGTCGTCGGCCCCGATCTCCAGACCCAGGACCTTGTCCGTCTCCTCCTCCCGGGCGGTGAGGATGATCACGGGGACGTTGTTCCCCTTCTCCCGCAGCCGCTTGCACACCTCGAAGCCGATGAGCTTGGGGAGCATCACATCCAGGAGGATCAGATCCGGATTCTCCGTCTCCGCCAGCTGGAGACCGGCCTCGCCGTCGTAGGCCTCCGCCGTCTCATAGCCCTCCCGCTGGAGATTGAAGCGGAGGATATCCACAATATTCTTCTCGTCCTCCACGATGAGGACACGCTTTTTTCGCTCCATGGGCCCTCCTTACAGACCTAACAGCAGCTTGGCCTTCAAAATGGCGACGCAGGTCTTGGCATCGCTGATCTCCCCCCGCAGCACCTGGTCCACCATCACCGGGAAGGGCACCCGCTGTACCTCCAAGAACTCGTCCTCGTCGGGGGACATCTCCCCGAAGGTCAGGTTGCGGGCCAGGTAGAGACGGATGATCTCGCTGCAAAAGCCCGGGGTGGGGTAGATCTCCCCCAAGGAGACCAGCTTGTCCGTTGTGGCGCCGGTCTCCTCCTGCAGCTCCCGCAGGGCGGCGGCATAGGGGTCCTCGCCGGGCTCCAGCTTGCCGGCGGGAATCTCCAGAAGGGTCTGTCCATAGACATAGCGGTACTGCTTCACAGTGAGGACGTTGTTCTTCTCGTCCAGAGCCAGAATGCCCACACCGCCGGGATGGTTGACCACCTCTCGGGTGGCGTTCTTGCCGTTGGGCAGCTGCACGGTGTCCAAGCGCACCTTGATGATGTGGCCGGTGAAGAGCGTCTCGCTGTGCAGAGTTTTTTCGTAGAGTGTCATAAGAGAGAGTCCTCCTTCTCCGTTTGGGGGTAGACGCCGCCGAGGGCGGCAGGATCAATGCGGTCGCTGTAGACGCCGGTGACGCCCCGGCGCAGCAGCGAGTCCGCCGCCGCACTGTCGTTGACCGTGTGGACATAGACTTGGATATGGTAGCGCTCCATGATGGGCAGAAAGGCCTCGTCATAGAGGTAGTGCCACATAGTGATGGTGTGGATGCCCAGGAGGGAGCAGGCCTTGGCGTAGGTCTCAAACTGCTCCGCCTCCCCGTTGAAATCCGTCTGATAGAGGGTGAGGATATAGTGCTGGAAGGGGTAGACCTTGCGGACGATGTCGTACATCTCCGGAGAGTAGAGCTGAACGATGAACCGCTCCAGCAGGGCTTGGGCGCCCTGGGTCTCCGCCTCGGAGAGGATGGCGGAAAATTCCTTCTGCACCAGCTCCGCCTGCGCGCCCTTGCTGTCGGTGATGATGTAGACATCGGGGTAGGCCGCCATCAGCTCCAGAAGATCGGCGAAGGTGAGGGGGGTGTACCGCCCGTAGAGAGGGGCGGCGCGGAACTCCGCAAGGGTGGGGACGCGGGTCTCGTCGATGCCCGCCTGCATCCCTGCCGACCAGTCATGGCGGAGGACAAGGTGCCCATCGGCGGTCTCAATAAGGTCGCACTCGAACACCCGGTAGCCTTGGCGGTAGTTGTTCAAAAAGGACTCCAAGGAGGGGACGCAGACGTACTCGTCCACGGAGCCCACCGCGTGGGCCACCAAGGGGTAGCTGTCCCAAGAGGGCATGGCCTCCGGCGTGATAGCGCCCAAGCCGGCGCGGTCCGCCGACGTGCCCACCAGCTGCAGGCAGAGCAGGGAGGCCAGCAGCGCGCTTCCCGCACTGCGGAGGATGGTATGGGGGGATTTTCGTTTTTGCCAGAATCTCATAATACACCACTTTACACTTGGAATATAGAACAGTATAGCAAAATCTCATCGGAAAAGCAATCGCAAAGTGGCGGCGGCATGCTGGAAAGAGGCGGCGGAAAAAGCCGCAGACCAAGGCGCCCGTCTGACCTGCGGCTTTGCGGGAGACGCTCAGCCCTCCTGAAAGCGGCTCTCCATGGCGGTATACTCGCTGCGGAGGAGGGAGTAGATAATCTGGTCCAAGTACCCCCGGTCTGACAGATAGTTCTGGCGCAGAACCCCGTCTTGGTGCATACCCAAGGACTCATAGAGCCGGATGCCCCGGAGATTGTCGGGGTACACATCCAGCCAGAGGCGATGGGTGTCGAGCTGTGTAAAGGCATAGCGGATCAGCGCCTTCAGTGCTTCCCGCCCGTAGCCCTGCCCCTTTTCTTGGGTGACGATGCGCCGCACCTCGAAGCGGTGGGACTTGCGGTCGATGCAGCACAGCGCATAGCCCAAAACGGCCCGATCCTCCCGCCGGAGGAACAGCAGGAGCAGGCAGTCCGGGTCGTGGATCTCCCCGCGGTGCTCCGCCTCGGTGCCCATCCAGATGAAGTCCCGATTCTCCGGGTGGCGCTCCATGGCGAGGATGGTGTCGATCTCTGTCTCCGCGGCCTCGGTAAGCAGCATACGGTGGGTTTCAATAGTCAGCATGGAAGTATCCTCCTGCGATGTTGTCGGCGGTAACTCCGGAACAGTATAGCAAAACGGAAAGGGAAAAGCAACAAAGCCCGGCGGGATTGTCCCCTGCACCCGACAATTAACGCATGCTTGGAGAGATTTCAGAAGCCGAAAGAGTAGGTACCAAAGCCCCTATGGCCTCAACGCAAAAAGGGCCCCCTCCATTCTGCGCGGAGGGGACCCTTCTGCACCTTAGGCGCGAAGCGAAATCTGCATGAGAAAGTAAGCAGACAGACCACCAAAAGGTGATCTGTCTGCTTGCTTTGGTCCGAGTGACTGGACTTGAACCAGCGGCCTCCTGAACCCCATTCAGGCGCGATACCAAACTTCGCCACACCCGGATTTGTTTTTGTCAGCTAAGAAAGGATACCACACTCGGAGGAGTTTTGCAAGACCTTTTTTATAAAAATGAAATAAATTTTTTCATTGACAAATGCAGAAGAACATGGTATCATCTTTATCGCGCCTGAGACCGATTGGGAGAGATGTCCGAGCGGTTTAAGGAACCGGTCTTGAAAACCGGCGATGTGTCAAAGCATCCGTGGGTTCGAATCCCACTCTCTCCGCCAGTTGACTGACCGGGAAAGCGGTTTTGAATAGAGCATGCAGAAGTACCCAAGTGGCCGAAGGGGCTCCCCTGCTAAGGGAGTAGGCGTCTAAAAAGCGCGCGAGGGTTCAAATCCCTCCTTCTGCGCCAGAAACAGCCCGCTGTGAGATTACAGCGGGCTGTTTCTTTGCACTCCCTCCGATCCGCCCGCCCCGCCAATCCCCCTGCATCTGGCCAGCCGATAGCACCCGCAATCCCCCATACACCGTTCGCACCACCGCAAAAAGGAGAGCCGCCATGCGCTTTATTGTCGAAAAAGTCTGCCGCCAAGGGGACCGAATCATGGTATCGGGCCGGACCCCTGTAGGCCCCCTGCAAGGAATCTGGCAGAATAGGGAGCCCCCCATCGTCCGGAGCGGCTGCCATGTGGAGCTTACTATTGACGCCCCCCATGAGGCTGCCGCGCCTCGGGTCTGCGCCCCTGCCACAGCCCTTGCAGGCGACACCGTGGTATTCCACGGCCTCTGCGAGGAGGCGGATGAGGCGCTCTATTACCTGCGCTTCGCCGCGGACTGGCTGGAGATGATAGACATCAGCGCAATTTCTACCCCCCGAAAGGCCGGGGATCTGATCTCCTTCTCCGCCCCTGTCGATGGGATCAAAATATACCCCTATACCCTGTAACCCACAGCAGGGCGTCCGGCTGTCCGGACGCCCTGCTGCGCAATATGTAACCCTACTACCCCTTATTCGACAGCTTCAGCACCACGTCCTCCTGCCCCATGACGATCACGTGGTCGTCCTCGGTGAACACGAAATCCGGGTCGGGCACGGGAAGCAGCTCGCTGCCGTCGCGGATGGAGAGGACGTTGATCTGATACTTGCGGCGGACGTCGCTCTCCCGCAGACTGCGGCCCACCCAGCTCTTAGGTACGGCGATCTCAAAGATGCCATACCCCTGGGACAGGTCCACATAGTCAAAGATATTCCGGGCGTGGAGCTTCAGCGACAGCTTCTGCGCCATATCCCGGTCGGGATAGACCACCTCGTCGGCGCCGTTGCGCAGGAGGAACTTGGCCTGAATATCCCGGTCGGCCTTGGCAATGACCCGGGGAGCGCCCAGCTCCTTCACCAAGGCGGTGATCTCCAAGGAGGACTGGAAATCGCTGCCCACCGTGACCACCACTGCATCAAAATTGCTGACCCCCAGGCTGCGCAGCACGTCCTCATTGGTGCAGTCGCCGATGTAGGCCCCGGTGAAGTGGGGGGAGAGCTCGTTAATCACATCCTCATCCCGATCCACGATCATCACATCGTCCCCCCGCCGGGACAGATCCGCGGCCAGTTTTCGCCCAAACAGGCCCATGCCGATGATTAAAATTGATTTCATAGCAGTTACCTCATCAAAAATTTCTCACAACCGTGGATGGCACAAAAATGGCGCAGAGATAGCACAATCGCCCTCCAGAGACCGTATTCTCCCCCCAAAGAGCCGCACCACCGTCACCGTGCGGAAACCTTGGACACGCAAAAGAGCGAAGAGCGTATGAAAGTTCTTTTGGTTACTTTTCTTTCAAGAAAAGTAACCTCAGCCGATTAGGATGCGGTCTGTGGGGCGGCGCAGGGGCGGCGGGTTTCTCCGCTCGCCGAAGGCGATGGCCAAGGTCATCACGCCTAAGCGCCCGGCGAACATCAACAGAATCAGCGTCACCTGGGATACCGCCGTCAGGGAGGCGGTGATGCCGGTGGAGAGCCCCACTGTGGCCACGGCGGATACCACCTCCAGCAGGATCTCCGTCAGGGAGAAGGGCTCCCCGGCGGCCAGCACCATGCACCCGGCGGCGGCGAAGAGCAGGTAGGCGGACAGGGTGGCGGCGGCCTCCTTGGTGATGCTGTCGTCCAGCTGCCGCCCGCCGATGACCAAATTGCTGCTGCGCCTCGCCCCGGCGATGGGGCTGAAGAGCATCACCACAAAGGTGGTGATCTTAATGCCGCCGGCGGTGGAGCCGGAGTTGCCGCCGATGAACATCAAGAGCGTGGTCAGCAGCACGCTGCCGGTGGAGAGGTGAGCCATGTCGATGGTGGCAAAGCCCGCGGTGCGGGGCGTCACGGCGGCGAAGAGGGCGCGAAGCCAAGCCTGGGAGGGGCTGAGCCCCGCCAAGAGCCCGTCCCTCTCATAGAAGTAGAACAGCCCGGTGGGGACGATGATCAGCACTGCCGAGGCCACCAGCGCAATGCGGGTGTGGAGGGTGAACTGCCTGAAGCGGAGCCGGCTCTTGATCAGGTCTGTCCACACCAGAAAGCCCAAGCCCCCCAGCAGCACCAGCGCAATGGCGGTGAGACACACCAGTGGATCCCCGGCGTAGGGGGCAAGGGAGGAGAAGGGGCCAAAGCGCCCCATGAGGTCGAACCCGGCGTTGCAGAAAGCGGAGACGGCGTGGAACACGCCGTAGTAAATCCCCTCCCAAAACCCGAAGTCCTGACAGAAACGGAGGGAGAGGAGGGCCGCGCCGATGCCCTCAATCAGCAGCGTCCCCCGCAGAATGCGCAGAATCAGGGCCACGGAGCCGGAGAGATTCAGGTTGCCGGCGGACTGCATGATGAGCTGGCGCTGGTAGAGCCCCACATTTTTGCGCAGCAGGAGCATCACCAGCGTGAGCACCGTCATAAAGCCGATGCCGCCCACCTGGATCAGCACCAGCAGAACAAGCTGGCCGAAGAGGGACCAGTGGAGATAGGTGTCCACCACCGCCAGCCCCGTGACGCAGGTGGCGGAGGTGGCGGTGAACAGGGCGCTGAGATAGGGCGTATAGGTCCCCGCCCGGGAGGCAATGGGGAGGGAGAGCAGGAAGCTCCCCAAGAGGATGATCAGCAGGTACCCCAAGGTCAAAAATTGCCAGGAGCTCAGCTGACGGCGTTTTGGCAGATTCATAGGCAGCTCCCCAGTACAGTTTCGTTTTGGAAGCGGAGCCTGCGGGCACAGCTTCCTCTATAGCATATACCATTTTATCCGGTTTGTAAAGCTGTAAGAGCCGGGGGGACGGCAAAGCCCCCCTCCGCCGGCGGATCAAAAAGCATCTCAGAGGGGTACCACATGGGGAGGACACCGCTAATCATCAGACAATTTCCCGGCCAATGTGACAGCAAACCGGGGGGGATGAAGCAGAACGACTTGAAATTTTCCCCACTTTCTTGTGAGGTTTTAACAAAATATCCATAGCTTTCAGCGGAGAGCTGTATTATAATATAGCTTGCAGAGGCGGGGCGCCCGGACGACGGCTGGGGGCTGACAGCGCGCCGCCTGAAAAAACGGGAAAGAGGTTGAAGAAACATATGAAGCAGATTGATCTGACCAAGTACGGAATCACCGGCACCACAGAGATCGTTTACAACCCCACCTATGAGCAGCTCTTCGAGGCGGAGATGGATCCCTCCTTGGAGGGCTTTGAGAAGGGCCAGATGACCGAGCTGGGCGCCGTCAACGTGATGACCGGCATCTACACCGGCCGCTCCCCCAAGGACAAGTTCATCGTGATGGACGAGAACTCCAAGGACACCGTGTGGTGGACCTCCGACGAGTTCAAAAACGACAACAAGCCCGCCTCCCAGGAGGCTTGGACCGCCTGCAAGGCTCTGGCCATCGAGGAGCTGTCCGGCAAGAAGCTCTATGTGATGGACGTGTTCTGCGGCACCAACAAGGACACCCGCATGGCCATCCGCTTTATCATGGAGGTGGCCTGGCAGGCCCACTTCGTGAAGAACATGTTCATCGCCCCCACCGAGGAGGAGCTGGCCACCTTCGAGCCTGACTTCGTTTCCTACAATGCCTCCAAGGCCAAGCTGACCAACTACAAAGAGCTGGGCCTGAACTCCGAGACCGCCGCCATCTTCAACATCACCAGCCGTGAGCAGGTTATCATCAACACTTGGTACGGCGGCGAGATGAAGAAGGGCATGTTCTCCATGATGAACTACTACCTGCCCCTGAAGGGCATCGCCTCCATGCACTGCTCCGCCAACACCGAC
>JAAWSV010000034.1 GCA_022801715.1 Oscillospiraceae bacterium | reverse complement strand
CTTTCCTGGCATCGTCTCAAACCGCACTGTTGCTTTCTCATTTAAGTCCATCTTCCGGCTGCTCACATACGCCTTGACGATGCTGTAGCCCCCGTCAAACCCCATCTCCCGCAGCTTCTCCAAGATCCGCAGCGCCGAGTACGGCGCCTCCTCTTTTCCTCGGCCTTTTTTTACATTTTATCATTGGCGATGACAATGCCGAGCCAATGGAGTACAAAGATATTATCAATCGTGTAACTACTTTTATCAATGACACAGCACATAGAGAGGCGAGCCCTAACGATGTCGCAAACTACCTGATTTGTATTACACAAGGATTTATCACCACATTTGCTGGTGAACCCGGAACCGGCAAAACCTCGTTATGCAACATTCTCGCAAAGGCATTAGGCTTAGTGGCCGATACCCCCCAAAAACGATTTGTTGATATTTCCGTGGAGCGTGGTTGGTCTTCGCATAAGGATTTCATCGGATATTATAACCCGCTGACCAAATCAATGGAAAAATGCAACGTGGAAGTGTTCAACGCTTTTGCCCAAATGGATAATGAATACGATTGCGATGGGTCAAGCATAGCTCCTTTTATTATCTTGCTTGACGAAGCAAATCTTAGCCCGTTGGAACACTACTGGGCTGCGTTTCTTAGAAATTGTGATTTTACATCTGTTTCCAACCGCTCTATTACACTCGGCGGAAACAATAGTTTTAAGCTCCCAGAACATCTCCGCTTTCTTGCAACAGTCAACTTTGATCATACAACAGAAGAACTGTCTCCCAGATTTTTGGATAGAAGTTGGATTATTATGCTTGAACCATCCAGAATTGATGATGAAGTTGATGAAGATATTAAAAATATCGAGGATATGATATCTTTTGGAGCTATGAAAGAAGCGTTCTGTGTTGGAGAAGACGATACAATTGATGAAGCGATCCAAGACAAATGGAATGCTATTCAGAAAATTTTTAGAGAACGATCCCTTCAAATCATGCCTCGTAATCTCAAGATGGTAAAAAACTACTGTGCCGTTGGTTGCAGATGTATGGAGCGTGATACTCCAGCGACAAAGTTTGCTCCGTTGGATTATGCGTTTTCTCAAAAGATTCTTCCTACTATCAATAGAACCGGAGAAAACTACTGTAAGTTAATCGATGATTTGATGAAAGAATGTACAGCGCAGAATATGCCAATCAGCGCAAAACATCTTGAGAGAATGAAACGTATTGCAGAAAGCAATATGGGTTTCTATCAATTCTTCTCACACTAATCGACTAATGTGAATAGGAGGATATATCTATGGCGGTAAGATGTGTGCTATTATGTAAAAATACAAACCAGCCAGTTGAACTCGACTTATCAGATTGCCTCATGGATATGTCCTCCGTCGATTTTTCAAAATGTGCTGCAGTTTTTGAAGATGGTAATTATGGAATTCACTTTATGTGTGACCAGCACAGTCATTCCGATATAGAATCAATCGAAGTCTGTATCAACGGAGAAAAAGTTGGCAATATTGTTCTCAATAATGATATGGACATTGTTGAGGGCGACATAAGCTACAAAAATAGTATATTGGCTGAACAACCATTTCTGCTCCACTATGACCTTGTAACTCTTTCATTTATATTAACATTTACGGATGGTACCTCAACGGAATACTTTAGCGACTTCTTGCTATGTGTAAGTAAGAATCAAGAAGATACTACTAATATTAAAAAAAATGCTCCAAGATCTAATTGCTTTTGACGATTCGCAGGTGGGAGAGTGGATTTTTTCTGATGTAAAACGTGGCGCGAACAGCAGTTTGTATGAAGGGAAGTGGAATAAACGCACATATAGATCTCTAAGCTCATATATTCAGTTGCTGGAACAGGTCATTTCGTGCTATAAGAACCACTATACCTATTTTAAAATGCAAGGAAAGCATACCATTAAACGATCACATGTACTGGTTTCCTACAAAAATGTGAAGACGATATCCCGTGATAGTTTCAATTGGATTACACAAAATACAGAGCAATTAGCAGATGTTCCTTATTCAAGCGGCATCCAGCATCAAGGCAAGAATTATTTGCCCTATCACATAAAAACGGATGCAAACAAAAAGAGCTGGGATGTATACGAAAATCGGATAGTTATAGGATTTTTGCAAACTGCCTTGCTAAACGGAAAACAGATTCTTACTGACTTTGATAGCGACATTTTGAATGAAGAACGCATAATTTCAAGGATACATGGGAATTTTCCGAAAGAATACTGTGCTCCGATTATCACCATTAAATCTTTGCAAATTTCTTTTTGTAGAATACTATTAGGGAAACTTAAACACTCCATTGATACACTGCAGAATATTTATAAGCAGTATGTGACGCTTTTTGATGTTCCTGTATTGCCACTTGCCACTTTCCCAAGAAAAACAAGCACTTTTTGCGAGATCAAGCCATATGCACAAGTCTTTGAGATGGTTGTCCGTTGGTTCCAGTATGGAGAATATAGCTTGGAGAAAGAACGACTAATTTTGCAGGTAAAAACTTTAGATAAACTGTTTGAATACTATTGCCTGTTGCGCCTTTTGAAGCTGCTATCTGACAACGGATACCAAAAAGCTAATGTTAAAAAACCCGCATTCAAGTACACTTATACCTCGGCAGACGAACATTATCAGAACGAAAAAGATGTGGCAAATACATATCTGTTAAGTAACAATAATGTAATAGTCACATTATACTATCAGCCGGTAATCAGCGCAGTTCAATTCGAAAATGGCCTCACACTTTATAGAACTACAAGGTCATACAACAGTAAGTTGGATTACTACACCCCCGACTTCGTACTAAAATTTTCGTCCTCTGAGCATGATGAGGAGTATATTATCCTTGATGCAAAATTTTCTTCCCGAAAGAACATTAAGAAGCATAGTTTGCCAGAAGTCATTCGCAAATATTCATGCGAGATGTGTGTATCTGCCGATAACCGAGTGCCCAAAATGATTTGGGTTTTACAAGGTAGAGTGAATAGTAGTGAAAATGCAATTTGGCGATATCATAATTCGCCACTGGTTTCTACATATCGACCCATTACATCGTTTGGAATTGTCTCGGTTAATACAACTGCTGACATCCAGAGACAACTGTGGAATGAGATAAGAAGCAACATCTCCCTGTTACAATAAATTATAGCATATCATGTTCATTAGGCAAGAAATTGGAATGTCCAAATTACAGTTACCATCTATCAATTTTTGCGAGTGTATGTTATAATACACCCAAGCTATCTGCCTTTGTTATCACCGCTGATAACGTTTTGATAACGGCCCATCGTATAGGCTGGATAATTTTTGACTGCGGGAAAGTTCATGGTACAATAATGGATATATCAAATAATCAAAAGAAGAGGGCATCATATTCCTAAAGCAAAATCCGTCAAAATATGATACCCAGCAACGAGTGGGAGTGACCGTCAAAACGGTGCAGGCCCGCTTGAATGCTGGATTTGACCGTTCGCTTTGCCTTGGATGTGCGGACACTGACGGCGGGGCGGAGGTTGGATGGAAGTGAAGGAAGATGTGTGTGATGAAAAGACTTTTATGTATCGTGGCCGACCTCTCCCTGTCTCTCTCTTTATCCGCCTGTGACAGGGGCTCCCCCGAGGAGACGGCGGCGGGCGGCGGGGATGGGCCGCAGGAGAGCGGCGTCGAGTATCAAACCTATCGGAGTGATCCTTTGGGGATCGAATTTGACTGCCCCGTTGACTTCGGGAGCGATGTCAGTTCCACGGTTATCTCAGAAAATGAGGCGTTTGTTTCCGTCAGCGCGGAGGGCAGGCACCTCCTCGCCCAATGCGCACGCATCGCCTCGTTCGACGATTTTGCCCCCTATACTCCCGGCTTGTATGAGGACTTTAACAGCCTTGACCTTGACGAGAACATCGCCACCCGGAAGGCAACCTATGAGACATTCGAGCTGCTGGACAGTTTTTCCACGCCTGACAGCTACGGTTTTTATTACTTGGGAACGGACTCTTATGGGGACACGCCGGCCGCGGAGTTGAGCTACCAGTATAAAAACCACGGCGGCTTTGCGAATGATGGCGGCGTGATCAACGTCTATCTGTTGATAATCGTTCCCGAAACCATGGACCATGAGGAGTTTTTCGCCCTCTGCGAAGCCATCACAGGCTCCCTGCGGTGGTCCGACGGCGGAGACAGCGGGACGTCCACAGAGGTGGGCGGGGACTTTGACGCAGCTCTGGAGCCGCTGGAGGCCAGCGGATATGAGGCGCAGTGCGCGGAAATTGTGGACGCGCTCTTTCATTACGCGCCCCTTGCGTGCTATGACGGGCCCCGGCTCTATCTCCAGCAGCTGTTGGGCGGAGACGAGGCCCTGTTTCAGTCGCTGAGCGGCAGCGGCGGGCTCTTGGAGGGCGCGGACAATTTTATCAGTGAATGGACCATCCAGGACTGCGGGGAGAGCGGCAAGGCGGCCAACGCGTATTACATCAATGTGAATGAAATGCGCACCTATTATGGCGTCGAGTCGGGGAACGGCGAATATGCTCACACCATTTACATAACCATCAACAGCGCGGCGGACTACCGCGTTACCGGCGTTGACAGTGTATACAATGGGCCCGTTGACGGCGGACACGAGGAGAGCACCGACGGCCAAGCCGATGGCTCTTTTGTCAGCATATATGATGATGAGGATGGTATATTCGATGGTCCTCCGAACGGCTTGATTTACAAGTCTGACGGTACTCTTGATACTAATCAGTATTGGCCTTCTGAGTTGGAGGCGCAGCGCACCTATGGAGCAAACGCCCAAATTGAGAATGACACATTTAATTATGTGCTCTCAAATATTCATTCGGGTGATCTATCTTGGGTTACGAATAAGTATGTAGTTTCACTTGGCGGGTACCCCGGTCCTAGTCCAGCCCGCTACTATCAACAGGCCTGTGAATATTTGGAATATTTGGAATTGTATAGGCCATTGGAATATACGAAAACCCCGCTGTATGAATTGGTTTTGTATCGGTATCAATCGGCTGTCTTGGTTTGGGGAACGGATTGAGAGGCGGCAACTCTTCGACTGATTAACTGATTAGGATTTCCCCTGATAACAGCCTGTCGCATCGGCTGGGTAATATGGCTATTGCAACGCATTAAAGCGGTTTGACGGGGGGCGGCGGTTATGATCGGGTTGGATCTGTTCAGACAAATCCTACAGGAAAACAGGGGGCGGCTTCCGCTGTTGACGCTGGAGGAATTTTTCAGCGGGAACTCGGAGGAGGATTCCATTGCCCCCAACCGATGGGGGTATGGGCGTCCATCGCTGGCTGAGATGTGGGGGATGCTGCGAGGGGTGGAGCTGCGGGAAAATGTGGCGTGGGTTCGCGTCTCCCTGCATGACGACACGGAGATGGCAGATGCCGGCGGAGAGGCGGTTTTGCGGCTGGTGGGGGAGTCCATTGTGATATGTACGGACTTGGACGCTGACGTGCTGGAAGAAATCGTTGACTGTGAGTGGTTATGTTCCGACGGCGTTGTGGCATCTGATCCCGCTCGATGGTTTTCGTGTGTACCGCCAATTCCTCGGGGGTTTGCTTGCCGGGAGATTGTTTGGGACTAATGGAAATAAGGGCACGGCGTTCAAAAGAACGTCGTGCCCTTGTCTTTGTTGTGGGGTTTTCCGCCTATACGCCGAAGGATTCCGACAGCTCCAAGCCGGGGTTGTGCTTGCGGAGGAAGTCCGCCGCCCACTCGCCGCCGAAAGCCACCAGGGTCCGGCCCTTAAAATCTTCCAGCAGCGCCGCGCCGGTGCAGAGCACCAGGTCCTTGGGCGGGCAGGGGCAGGCCGTCACCACGCGCAGGTGCTCGTAGGGGAGGCCGGCGGTGTACAGCTCCACGCCGTACTCGCTTTTCATCCGGTAGAGGAACACGTCAAATTGCAGCGTGCCCACCACACCCACGATGACCTCCTCCAGGCCCGCCTCGGGGATCTTGAAGATCTGGATGGCGCCCTCCTGGGCGATCTGCTCGGTGCCCTTCATGAACTGCTTGCGCTTCATGGTGTCCCTGGGGCTCACCCGCATGAAGTGCTCCGGCTCGAAGGTGGGAATGCCGGAGAAGCGGAACTTACGCCCCGCCGCCGTCACCGTGTCCCCGATGGAGAACAATCCCGGGTCGAACACGCCAATGATGTCCCCGGCGTAGGCCTCGTCGATGATCTCCCGCTCCGCGGCCATCATCTGCTGGGGCTGGCTCAGGCGCATCTTCTTGCCGCTCTGGACGTGGCAGTACTCCGTCTCCCGCTCGAACTTCCCGGAGCAGATCCGCATGAAAGCCAGCCGGTCCCGGTGGGCCTTGTTCATGTTGGCCTGGATCTTAAAGACAAAGGCGGAGAAGCTCTGGTCGAAGGCGTCGATCTCCCCGCAGTCCGCCGTGCGGTTCAGCGGCGGCGTGGTCATGCGGAGGAAGGCCTCCAAAAAGGGCTCCACGCCGAAGTTGGTCAGGGCCGAGCCGAAGAACACCGGGCTCAGCTCCCCCTGGCGGACGGCCTCCAAGTCGAACTCCCGGCCGGCACCTAAGAGCTCCACCTCCTCCCGCAGGGCCTCCGCCCGCTTTTCGCCGATCATCTCCTCCAGCGCCGGGTTCTCCAGGGCCACCTGGGTGACGGCCGCTTTCCTGCCCCGGCCCTCGCCGGTGAAGAACAGGATGTGGCCCCCCTCCCGGTCGTAGACCCCCTGGAACTCCTTGCCGCAGCCGATGGGCCAGTTCACCGGGTAGGTGTCAATCCCCAGCTCCCGCTCCACCTCCTCGCAGAGCTCCAGCGGATCCCGGGTCTCCCGGTCCATCTTATTGATAAACGTGAATATAGGAATGTGGCGCAGGGCGCACACCTTAAACAGCTTCCGGGTCTGGGGCTCCACGCCCTTGGCCCCGTCGATGACCATCACGGCGCTGTCCGCCGCCATGAGGGTGCGGTAGGTGTCCTCGGAGAAATCCTGGTGGCCGGGGGTATCCAGAATGTTGACGCAGAAGCCGCCGTGCTGGAACTGCATCACCGAGGAGGTGACGGAGATGCCCCTCTGCTTCTCGATCTCCATCCAGTCGGAGGTGGCGGCCCGGGCCCGCTTGCCCTTGACCTCGCCGGCCTGCGCGATGGCTCCGCCGTAGAGCAGGAATTTTTCCGTCAGGGTGGTTTTGCCGGCGTCAGGGTGGGAGATGATCGCAAAGGTCCGGCGGCGCTGAATCTCAGAGCGATAGTCAGACATGAGGGGTTCCTCCAAAAGGATGTCGGCGGTCCCGCCAAAGGGGACCTGCCGCAGGGTGGAAACTGTACTAATATACCACGGTTTTTGCGGGTTTGCAAGAGAAATCCGCAATTTGGGCATGGGTGTCTCATAAAAATCCGAGGGCAGGCATGATTGACAAATGAGGGCGGTGTTTAATAGGAAAGAGGGCCGGTGTTGTGGTGGGTGGGGCTTTTGTATCATTGTAAACCACTGTTTATTTTTAGGTTGACAATTGGACCAGCTTGTGGTACAGTGCTTACAGTTTTGATAAAAAGGAGATGGTACATATGGACGCGACAAGGACGATCAATGTGCGCTCGATGTGTTATGTGGGCGTATTTGCGGCGCTGATGGCGGTCTGCTCCTGGATTGCTGTCCCCACCGCGGTGCCCTTCACGCTCCAGACGCTGGGGGTATTCCTGGCGGTGGGGCTTCTGGGCGGGAAGCTGGGCACGGCGGCCGTGGTGGTATACGTGCTCCTCGGGGCCTTCGGACTGCCGGTGTTCGCCAACTTCTCCGGCGGCGCCGGGGTGCTGCTCAGCAACACCGGTGGGTATATTATCGGCTTCATCTTCTCCGCCCTCTTCATGTGGGCCATGGAGCGCCTGCTGGGCCGCAGGACATGGGTGCTGCTGGTATCCATGCTGGCGGGGCTGGTGATCTGCTACGCCTTCGGCACCGCTTGGTTCATGCTCCTCTATATGCGCACCACCGGGCCGGTGGGGCTGGTGACGGTGCTGGGCTGGTGCGTGTTCCCCTTTGTCCTGCCGGATCTGCTGAAGATCCTGCTGGCCATGACCATCACCGCGAGGCTCCGGCCCTATGTGCGCTGAGCCCATCCGCCTGCGGCCCCACCACGGGCTGTGCATGGCCTACTTCGTAGGCGAGGGGTACAGCGACGGCTTCTCCCGGCACATGGGCGAGGTGCTGTCGGCGCTGCTGGAGGGCGGGCTGGTGCGCCTGCGCTGCGGCGTGGACGAGGTATGCGCCGCCTGTCCCGAGAATCAGGGCGGGATGTGCCGCAAGCCGGAACAGGTCGCCCGCTATGACCGGGCGGTGCTCCAGCTCTGCGGGCTTCAGGAGGGGGCGGTGCTCTCCTTTGCGCGCTTCACGGCTCTGGTGCAGGAGCGGATTATTTCTGCCGGGAGGCGGGACTCCATCTGCGGCTGCTGTCAGTGGAACCATCTGTGCAGCAGCGTCCCCAGCCGCTGGGCGGCGCGTATATGAGCGACGGGAGTGTCCGCGGGATGCGGATGCTCCCGTTTTTTGCTGTGGGTGGGGGGAGGGGAGGAGGAAGGTGGGAGAGAAGGGGACGGAGAGTGGGGTTTTTCCTTGCTATATTTGCTGCGGTCGTGGTACAATAGAAAAATGCTCTCCTTTTATTACAGATCGTAGAAAATTTTGGAGTTTTTACAGAAAGGAAATGCCTTTATGAAAGAGATCTTTCATCGTACCAGCGTCCGCAAGTACACCGATGCGCCGGTGGCGACGGAGCAGATTGAGCAGATGCTTCGGGCGGCTATGGCGGCGCCCTCCGCCTGCAATCAGCAGCCCTGGGAGTTCTATGTCACCACGCACCGGGAAACTCTCGATGCTCTGTCCGCTTGCAGTCCCTATGCCAAGATGCTGCGGACCGCTCCGCTGGGCTTTGTTGTCTGCTCCCGTACCGCCTGCCGGATTCCCCCCTATGCCCAGATCGACTGCGCCGCCGCCACGGAGAATCTGCTCCTGATGGCCGACGCGCTGGGGCTGGGGGCCGTCTGGATCGGGATTGCCCCGCAGGAGGAGCGGATGGCTGCCGTGCGGGAGGCCATCAACCTGCCGGAGCACCTGACCCCCTTTTGCCTGATCGCCTGCGGCCATCCCGCCGCGGAACAGCAGCAGCAGGACCGGTACGACCCCTCCCGGGTGCACACCCTCCCCTGAGCCTCCGCGGGTAAAAAGTGATCTCTTTTTTACCGTTGATTTTTTTCGGCGGATAGGCTATTATGGTTTCGAATGATCCACAGAATTTTCCTAAACTTTTTTGAAAAAAGGAGTTTCAGCCATGAAAAGAAAGACGCGGATCGGCTTAGTCACCAGCGGCGGTGACTGCCAGGGGCTCAACGCCGCCATCCGGGGCGTGGGTAAATCCTTGTTCCAGTACGTGGACAATATCGAGATCTTCGGCATGTACGACGGCTACCGGGGTCTGATGGAGCGGGACTACAAATTTATGGAGCCCAGTGACTTCTCCGGCATCATCGCCCAGGGCGGCACCATCCTGGGCACCTCCCGCCAGAAGTACATCCCCGGCAAGGCCATTGTGGACAAGGACGGCAACGACATGATGCCCGCCATGCTGGACACCTACAACCGCCTGAATTTGGACTGCCTGGTGATCCTGGGCGGCAACGGCACCCAGAAGAGCGCCAAGCTGCTCAAGGACGCGGGGATGAACGTCATCACCCTGCCCAAGACCATCGACAACGACATCTACGGCACCGACCAGACCTTCGGCTTCCAGTCCGCTGCGGACATCGCCACCAGCGTCATCGACTACATCCACACCACCGCCTTGGCCCACAGCCGGATCTTCCTGGTGGAGGTCATGGGCCGGGACGCCGGCTGGCTCACCCTCACCGCGGGCATCGCCGGCGGCGCGGACGTGATTCTGATCCCGGAGATCCCCTACGACATCGAGAAGGTGGCCTCCCTCATCGAGGCCCGCAAGCGCAAGGGCCGCACCTTCTCCATCGTGGCGGTGGCCGAGGGGGCCATCTCCAAGGACGACAAGGTCCTCTCGGAGGAGGAGCGGCGGAAGAAAAAGGACGCCAATCCCCACTCCACCATCTCCTACGACATCGCCGCCCAGCTGGAGCGGCTCACCGGACAGGAGGCCCGGGTTACTGTCCCCGGCCACTATCAGCGGGGCGGCCCGGCCTGCCCCTATGACCGCGTTTTGGCCACCCGCTTCGGCACCGCCGCGGCGCGGATGATTATCAACAAGGAGTACGGCTACATGGTGGGCGTCGTGGGCGACGAGATCGTGAAGGTCCCCTTGGATGAGGCCGCCAGCCGCACCAAGTTCCTCCCGGTGGATCACCCGCTGATTCAGACGGCGCGGGATACGAGTACGTCCTTTGGCGATTAAGTGCAGGAAAAAGAGACCAGTCCGTGGACTGGTCTCTTCTTTTTGCGTCTTTTTTTGGGGGCAGGGGGGAGGGGAAGCAGGAGTTAGGAATTTGGGAATATGGACCTCCGCAGGCGGGGCTGTGGTGGTTGTCGCTTGACTTCTGTCGGGAAGCGGGGCCTATCTTTATACGCCGGTGTGGTAGTCGTGGGGGCCTAAGGCTGCGTCTAAGGCGTCGTGGTCACTGTTGGTCAGACCCGGGTACGATGTACTCCCATTCAGGTTCATGCCAACCCACCAAGGGGTAGACCGCCCCCTCCGTCGGCGCAGGCTCTCCCGCTCGGCCTCCTCTGGGTCAACACTCATCCAGTAATCGTGCAGCGTGTACTGCAAGGTATTGAGTGCCGATACATCCTTGTCCTTTACCGGATTGATAAGGCTGTTAAACATAAGGAAAAGGCCAACCAAGAAACATGTGAAAATTCCGAGACCTGCAGTGACAATGATCATTTGCCCCCAATCAGGGGTGCTGCCCTCCGAAATCATCGAGATAATTTCTAAAGTAGGAATAGAAGCAGCCACAAGTACTCCCGTAGTGATCGCGCCGGTCACAGTGAGCGAGCCCTCAAACATGTTCTTGTCCACAATTTTCTTAGCGGTGCGATAGAGCTTTTTCGCTCTTGGTATCTCTTCCTTCGGCAGCTTGATTCTGCCGCAGCTCTTACGAAGCAGAGGGGACAGCGCCGCTTGAATCACTTGATAAACAATCGAGGGAATCCCATAGAACATCAACAGAAAAATGATGAGCCGGACATACCACTTCTCTGGAGAACGATGAACAATATCTACCCCCAGCTCAGTAACCGCTCTCAGCAGCGGCGGTATGTTGGCAGCCATTTTGCTCCATGCCTCAGGCTCCGAGAGGGCAAAAATAACAAGAAGCAGACAGAACCCCATCAGCAGGAGCATCAGAATCCCCACAACGGCCGCCACATTGCGGCTCCACATGGCCCCCTTTATGCGGCCCTTCAAAACGGAAAAATATTCCACAGTCTCAGACAGGTTCCCCTCCGTAATCGGTTCTACCTTGCGCTCTTCCATAATTCATCTCCCCTTTCAAACCCATTATAGCCCAGCATGCTATACTTTGCAATAAAAAAACGCTACAAGGGCCTTTTCTCCCGCTGCAGGTGTGTTCCGCTCATTCCTAACGCCTAATTCCTCATTCCTACTTGAAAAAACGCTTCGCAACCGGCAAAAGTTGCGCCCGGTTGGTTGATTTTCCTCCCTTGTTCCGCTATCCTGACAGCAAGGAGTTCGGTCCAAAATTATCTCAGAGGAGACATATTATGACATATGGAGCGGAAATCAAGCGGGGCCGGGAGGCTATGCGCATGACGCAGGAGCAGCTGGCCGAGGCCATCGGCGTCAGCCGGCAGGCGGTGAGCAAGTGGGAGATGGATCTGTCCCGGCCCACCCGGGAGAAGCTGACGCGGCTGTCGGAGGTGCTGGAGATCCCGGCCGAGACCTGGGAGGCCATCGACGCAGAGCAGGCGGCGGCGGAGCGGCCGAAAAATGCCGCGAGACCCTGGCAGGCCGCCACGGCCGCTCTGACGGTGCTGTGCCTGCTGCTGTCGGCGTCCCTATTGTGGGCGCTGTCCGCCCGCACACCTAAAGCGCCCCCGGAGACAGAGCCGGCAGTCCCTCTGCCGGCGGGCAGGGAGGAGGACCCCTTCCCGGAGGTCCTGCCGCTGGAGAGTTACCACGACTACGACTTCGGCGACTGGCCCTACGGCGCCTATGAGCGGGAGTTGCTGCCCATGCTGGACCAGCCGGGGGAGCTGGCGGAGAACACCCTCTGGGAGGGCGTCCTCCCAGGCCCGGAGGGGGCTGCGCCCGCCTATCTGCGGATTGTTCGGGCGGAGCCCATGGCGGAGACGGCGGTGAATCCGGATGGTGATCAGGATGTGATATTATACAATATGTATTTGCTCTACGCCATTCCGGACTCCAATGGGGACTACCTCTGGCAGATCGCCTTCCGCATGGCGGAGGAGAACGCGGGAGCGGGGACGGAGCCGGTGGTCACTGCCTTCTCCAATGTGCTGGGGTATGAGGGGTTTCGCGTGGACTTTACCAGTGCCGCGGATTGGCGGGACAGCTTCTATATCACCCGGCGCGACGGCGGCGCTCCGGCGCTGATGGCCCTATGCTCCGGGGCGGACTGGGCGGCGGAGACGGACGTGGACGAGGATGGGGTGCTGGAGATCGTCTACCCGGAGATGGATTTCGGTTCCACCTGCCATGTCAGCATGATCGACACGGTCAGCGGGGAGGAGGGGGCTTACCGCTACACCGTCGATATAGGGGATCTGTCCGGGCTGTCCTTCGCCCCGGAGAAGGGGGGCTTTGTGGTGACGGACGAGCAAGAAGCGGTGATGGCTCGGTACATTTTGAAGAGCGGCCGTTTGGAGCGCCGTCCGGTGACGGATTTCACTGCCATGGACTACATCGACGTGGCGGACACCGTTTTGACCTTTGTGACAGAGGACCTTGGCGTTCTCTCCGACGGGAGGGGCCCGGATGAGGTGATCTACACCGGTGCCCGCCGGATCACCCACCGGCAGTGGGCCTATCTGGCGCTGGAGGAGCTCTACCGGATGACGGGGCTGAAGGTCCCCAGCTGTTATGTCGCCGCCAACGAGTACGGGGTCTGCTTCTCCCTGCTCCCCGACGGGTTCGATCAGCGGTCCTTCTTCTCCGCCCACCTCCCGGAGGCTCTGGGGGGTGTGGGTATCCCCAGCTTCCACATTGCCTATCGGGAGAGGGAGGGCTGTGAGTGGTCGCCCCTGTCTGTTGCCGAGGCCGTCTGTCCCCCGGTGGGGGCGGAGCGTGGGGAGGCGCTGAAGTGGGTCTACGACCAGATGTCCCTCTTCCGCACCGGGAAGGCGGAGCGCGTCGTTGGGGAGGAGCTCACCTGTACCAACGGGGATCTGTTTCTCTGCACCCTCCAGGAGACGGCGCGGGGTTGGGTCCTTACAGACCTCTACGGTCCCTATCCCAATGGGGAGGTGAACCACTGAGGCAATTCTCCGGTGGTCTATGGGGCTGATGGAGGGGAATTAGTGATAAACCGCTCAATCAGATGGGTTGTAGGGTTTATGGCGGTCTGTCCGCGGTGCAGGTGGTCTGGTTCTCTGCGGGGTTTGGGAAGGGCTGCCGCGCAAAATGCTGCGCCGCAGGCATTTGCCGGGGATTCGACTATATTCCCTATTTTACGGCGGGTTGTTTCCGGCGGCAGGGCAGACTGCCGTTGCAGACCGCCGGGCAGGTTTTGGCGAAAGAAGTTTTACATCTCTGTGCAACTTTCCGCGCCTCCCCGCATAGAATATCGGGTAGTGCAAAAATGCGGAAAGGAGGCTTGCTATGGACCCCAAGGAGCCCTGCGGCGATGTGGATGATCTGATCTACTCAGACGACTGGTACCCCAGCGACCGATAGGGCGGAGCGTGGACAACACGCTCCGCCTTTTCTGCGTCATCGGGGGGATGGAAAAGGATTTTGACATCCCTGCCGAGGCGATGTAAAATGGATTGGATAGACAGTTACCCCTCCCTTTGGTAGAGTGGAGGCACAGAGGAGGTGCGCCATGGAGATCGGACAGAAGCTGCGGGAGGCCCGGCAGCGTCGGGGCCTGACACAGGAGGAGCTGGCGGAGCGGCTGCGCCTCAGCCGTCAGACCATCTCCAACTGGGAGAACGAGCGGTCCTACCCGGACATCATGAGCCTGATCGCCCTCAGTGATCTCTACGGCCTGAGCCTCGATGAGCTGGTGAAGGAGGACCGACATATGATTGACCACTTGCGGGAGAGCACCGACACGGTGCGGCAGCGGCAGAAGCTCTCCAGGCTGATGCTGCTGGCGGTGTACTTAGCCGTCTGGGCCCTGTGCCTGCTCAGCTTCTGGGTAACCCGCTGGCTGGGAGGTTCCGTGGACGCCATGGGCTACTCGCTGCTGGTGCTCTATTTGATCCTGCCGGCAGCCACACTGGTGCTGTCGGTGTGGGTGGGCCGGGACCGGGCCTATGCGGAGACGCGGTGGCTGATGCTGCTGTTCTTCGGGGCCATGTACATGCTGGCCCCCTACGCCACCTTCTCCCTTGCCAACACGCTCCTCAGCGGGAACCGCCACTGGCCGGAGCTGACCGCCATGCTCCCCGGCATCCTCTGCGCCGCAGCGGGCATGGGTATCGGCGTCCTCCTGCGCCGTCGGGCGGAGCGGCGGGGCGGCGCAGGGGAGTAGGGGGGAGGAGAAGCGGAAAAGCGGCACCGGTATCCGGCGCCGCTTTTTACTGTGCTCTTTTCAGGTTGGCAATCTCTCTGGAGTGGGTCTGCACCACAACCTCCAAAACATCCACCCGGTCCGACAGTGTGCGGAGGTCCTCCAGAGCCTCCACCTTCTCCCGGATGGCCTGCTGCCCCTCGGCCAAGAGGTTGAACTTGGGGTTGAAGTAGGCCTCCATCATTGCCACAGAGTTCTTGGTGATCCGCTGCTCCGCCGCGGAGATCTTTTCGTCTACCATGGCGGTTATCTGCTGCATCATCCGCTGCTCGGACGCGGCGATCTTCTCGTCCACCATGACGGTCATCTGCTGCATCATCCGCTGCTCTGACGCGGCGATCTTCTCGTCCACCATGACGGTCATCTGCTGCATCATCCGCTGCTCTGACGCGGCGATCTTCTCGTCCACCATGACGGTGATCCGCTGCATCATCCGCTGCTCGGACGCGGCGATCTCCTCTGCTACGAAGCCTTTGATTTCCTGAACAATTCCCTGCTTCTGCTGCTCCATTGCCTGCAGCATCACCTGTGTGATGGCTTGCAGGTCCTGCGCCTCCAGCATACTCTCTCCCCCCTTTTTTCCTATTCTACCGTTTCTTTTTTTCTTTGTCAAGCTCTAATCACTCCGCCTCCGCGATGATGCCGCCGCCTAAGACCATGTCGCCGTCGTACAGCACCACCGACTGTCCCGGCGTCACCGCCCGCTGGGGTGTGTCGAAGCGGACCCGCACCCGGCCGTCCCGCAGCACCTGCGCCTCCGCCGGCGCGCTGTGGCGGCTGTGGCGGATCTTTGCCTCCCCTCGAATTGCCCCCGTCGGGCAGGGAATGGACACCCAGTTGAAATCCTCCGCCGTCAGCGCGCCGCTGTAGAGGGCGTCGTCGTCCCCCAGCACCACCTGATTCCGCGCCTGATCCTTGGCCACCACGTACAGGGGCCGGTCGGCGCTGACGCCTAAGCCCCGGCGCTGGCCCTTGGTGTAGGCCGGGAGGCCCCGGTGGCGGCCCAGTACGCAGCCGTGGACGTCCACGAAGTCCCCCGGCTCCCCCACCGGGGCGCCGAAGCGCCGCAGGAAGGCCATATAGTCCCCGTCGGGCACAAAGCAGATGTCCTGACTGTCCGGGCGGTGGGCGCTCTCCAGTCCCGCCGCCGCCGCCATGGCCCGGATCTCTCCCTTCCCGTAGTCCCCCAGGGGCAGCAGCAGGCGGCTGAGCACCTCCTGCCCCAAGGGATAGAGGAAGTAGCTCTGGTCCTTGGCCTCGTCCGCCCCCCGGAGGAGCTGATACCGCCCGGTGGCGGCGTCCCGGCGGAGGCGGGCGTAGTGCCCGGTGGCAATGTAGTCAAAACCCAGCTCCTTGGCCCGCTGGAGCAGGGCGGCGAACTTCACCCCCCGGTTGCAGGCGATGCAGGGGTTGGGCGTCCGGCCGGCAGCGTAGTCGGCGGCGAAGGGCTCCAGCACCTCCCGGCGGAAGGCGGCGCTGAAGTTGAAGGGGAAGTGGTCCATCCCCAAGCGGTCCGCCGCCGACCGGGCGGCCTCCACGTCCTCCAGGGAGCAGCAGGTGCTCTCCCACTCCCGCCCCACCACCGCGTTGTCAAACAGCCGCAGGGTGCAGCCGGTGACCTGATACCCCTGCCGCTGGAGCAGCACCGCCGCTGCCGAGCTGTCCACACCGCCGCTCATGCCCAATAGAACCTTCTCCATACCGCGCCTCCCTGTTCTGTGCTGTCCGCAGTATACCACAGGTCTGTCCAAAATACCAGAGGGCCCCTTGCGGGGACGCAGTTTCTGTGCTATATTGTTATAAGAGAGACCTTTTTCGCCCGTTTTCGTCTTATTCTGTATCACAACCGTCAAAGGAGGGACTGACCATGACTCTGCGCAGATGGCTACCGCTGCTGCTCTGCCTGCTGCTTCTGGCGGGCTGTGCCTCGACCGAATCGCTCCCGCCGCCGGCGGAGAACAATCCCCTGTCCAAGGCCCCGCCGGTCAAGGGCGCTGTGACCTTGTACACCTATGACGGCAGGAGTGTCAACGCCCAGTGGATCACCGACAGCGGGAGGAGCGCGGCCCTGGTGGCCGCCCTGTCCGCCGTCAATGCCCCCCGGACGGGGAAGTGGACGCCGGACTTGGTGGAGCTGCCTGTCTACGCGGTGGAGTTTCAAGGCAGGGATGGCCAGATGATCCGCGGGGCCTGGTCCAACGGCTGCTGGGTCACCGAGGAGGGGAAGGCTTACCGCTTTGACTTCGACTTTGACGCCCTCCGGACCGACCACTCTTGGCAGGAGCGGGAGGGCGGCGGCTCCCTTGCCGGTCTGCCCTGCGCCTATGCCCTTACCCGCTGTCCAAACAGCTGGCGCGGCGACCTGCTGCCCCTGTCGGCGGAGCTGCGGCCGGAGGACGGTGTGACACTCACCACAGCCGGCTACGCGGACGGCCTTCTGCGCGTCCAGCTGCGCAATGAAAGGGAGGAAGCCTACTACTACGGCGAGTCCTTTGGTCTCCAGGTCCTCTGGGACGGCGTCTATCGGGAGATCCCTCCCCAGACCCCTTTGGCTGTCGATGACCTCGCCTATTCCCTGCCCGCCGGCGAGACGGCGGAGGTTGTCTTTGACACCGCCCACTACGGCGACCTGCCCGCCGGGCACTATCGCGTGGTACTCTCCGGTGACATCTCCGCGGAGTTCCAAGTGGGCAACAGCCTGCTGGCGGAGGCCCAGCCGAAGGGTTCCGCCGCCACGCTGGGGTATTATGACGGAGAGGTCACCACCTACTGGAATCTCTACGACGACGTTCAGGAGTGGGCGCTAATCTCCGCCCTCTCCGCCGTCCCCGCGGAGCCGGCCCCGGACTGGACGCCGGCCTTGGCCACGCCGCCGGTGTACATCCTATCCCTCGGCAGCACGGAGGGGCCTGTCCGTATCGCTTGGTCCAACGGGTACTGGGTCACTGAGGAGGGGACGGCCTGCCATTTTGATTTTGACTTCGCCTCCCTGCCCGGCGCCTTTGACTGGCAGGAGGACGGCTCCTATCCCTCCACCGCCTACATGCCTTGCGGCCGTCTGCTGGCCCTCCAAGGGGATGCTTGGCGGCCGGATATGCTGCCGACTGCGGAGCCTTTGGTCCCGACGGAGGGGATTACCCTCACGGTGACCGGCTATGACAGCGGTCTCTTGCACATCCGGCTGCACAACGCGCTGGAGGCAGACCAATGCTACGGGGAGGCCTTCACCCTTCAGGTCCTCCTAAACGGCTCTTGGCGGGATGTACCCGTTCAGTCAGATCGGTGGTTTCACTCCATCGCCTACCCCCTGCCCGCCGGCGAGACGGCGGAGGTTGTCTTTGACACCGCCCACTACGGCGACCTGCCCGCCGGGCACTATCGCGTGGTGCTCTCCGGTGACGGTATCGTTGGGGAGTTCGATATTTGAAAAAGGGCCCGCCGCGTCTGCGGCGGGCCCTTTTTTACCTGATTGAGAAAAACCGCTTCCCGTTCTCCATGGTGATCGCGGCGCACTCCTCCGGGGAGATGCCCTTGATCTCCGCCAGCTTCTCGCAGATGTAGCGCACGTTTCCCGAGTCGTTCCGCTTCCCCCGATTTGGCACCGGGGCCATATAGGGGCTGTCCGTCTCGATCATCAGCCGGTCCAGCGGCACCGCCGCCGCGGCCTCCACGCTCCGCCGGGCGTTCTTGTAGGTCAGCACCCCGGTGAAGGACACCATCCATCCCAGCTTCACCAGCTCCCGCGCCAGCTCCGCGCTGCCGGAGAAGCAGTGGAACACCCCCCGCACCTTGGGGAACTGCCGGACCAGCGACAGGCTGTCGGCGTGGGCCTCCCGGTCGTGGACAATCACCGGCAGGTCCAGCTCCTCCGCCAGCTTCAGCTGGTCACGAAAGACTACTTGCTGTAATTCTTTTGGAGGATTCTCCTCCCAGTAGTAGTCCAAACCGATCTCCCCGATGGCCACCACCTTCTCCTCCCGGCTCAGGTCCCGGAGGATGTTTAGGTCCCCCTCTTGGTAGGGGGCGCAGTTCTCTGGGTGGTAACCCACGGCGGCGTAGACGTGGGGGTACCGGCGGCTCAGGTCCACGGCAGTCTGGGAGGAGGGGAGGTCGCAGCCGGGGTTCACCACAAGGGATACGCCTTGGGCCGGGAGGGCGGCGAGGACGGCGTCACGGTCGGCGGCGAACTCCTCTGCGTCGTAGTGGGCGTGGGTGTCGAAGAGGGTCATGGTTTGATTGCTCCTTTTTGTAGTGTGGAATGGGGGGGCGCGCGGGGGGTACTGCGGCGCAGTACGTGGCTTTTAACCACGCCGTCCCGGCGTGGGGACGGGGGTTTCGCCCCCGGGCGACTTACTTTTCCCACGCGGGAAAAGTAAGCAAAAGGGCGCTTAGGGGTCCGCTCAGGCGGGCCTTAGCCCCCCGCAGGGGGGCACGGCCCTTATTCGCTCCCCCCTAAGAACCCTAGGATGCGGACGCTATCTCGGTAGACAGGTGCATAAGTTTACTGCGCAGCTTCGGACGCGGCGGCGGCTCTCGCCTCGCAGAAGGTACTGGCGAGCGTCCCCTCGTCTTTAGCCATGCTGTGGGCAGCCGCTGCCGCTCTGCCTGCGTCGCTTCGACTTGCCTCCGGGACTTGATGGTCGCTTCGCTGGCCCGGTGCGGCAAATGCCGCCGTGGTTGGCGGCAGCGGTTGTAGGGGCGCACACAGCGCAGCCGTTGGCGGCTTTGCCGCTTACGGATGCGGCGTACCCCTTGCGGGTATTGTGCGCCCGTTCTGTCGGGGCCACCATATTGGAGGAGGCCGGGCGCACACTGTGCGCCCCTACATCTGTTTTCACGAACCACGTCCGGTGGCCCAGCTCCGTAGGGCGCGCCGTCCCTCGTCAATCGGAATGCTTCGGTATACCGTATGCAGGGGCCCGCCGCACCGGGGGGAGGGCGGGCACACGGTACTTGCAAGGGGTACGCCCCTACATTTGTTCGGGTATACCACGCTGGGGCGGCGGCTTGGGGCGATGGTCTGCGGGTTTTATTCGGATACAACACCACAGCCTCAGGGACGCACAAAAAGGGGCCGATAGGGCCCCTTTTGCTTCTATTCCCCGGCGGTGGGCATCTCCGGCATATCCTCCGCCGGCGTCCTGCCCTCCATAAACTGCCGGAAGGTCTCGCTGTCCATGGTCTCGTGCTCCAACAGGTACTCCGCTACCACGGTCAGCTTGTCGCTGTCACTTCGCAGCAGCGTCTCACAGCGGGTATAGGCGGCGTCGATGATGGCCTTTACCTCCACGTCGATCTGGGCGGCTACCTCCTCGGAGTAGGGCCGGGCCTGGCCCATGCTCCGGCCGATGAACACCTCATCGCTGCCGGTCTCAAAGTTGATGGTCCCCAGCTTCTCACTCATGCCGTAGACCGTGACCATCTTGCGGGCAATGGCGGTGGCCCGCTCAATGTCGCTGCTGGCCCCGGTGGAGATGTCACTGAGCATCAGGCGCTCCGCCACCCGGCCGCCCAAGAGGGAGACAATCTGCTCCTCCATATACCGCTTGGAGTAGTACCCCTTGTCCTCTTGGGGCAGGGAGATGGTCATGCCCCCGGCCTGGCCACGGGGCACGATGGTGATCTGGTGCACCGGGTCGTGCTGGGGCAGGCGGTACATCACCACCGCGTGGCCCGCCTCGTGGTAGGCGGTGAGCTTCCGCTCGTGCTCGGGCACCACCCGGCTGCGCTTCTCCGGTCCGGCGATGACCTTGATCACCGACTGCTCCATGTCCTCCATGGTGATAAACCGCCGGTCCCGGCGGGCAGCGGAGAGGGCCGCCTCGTTCACCAGGTTCTCCAAGTCCGCCCCGGTGAAGCCCGCGGTGGACTGGGCAATCTTTTTCAGGCTCACGTCCTCGGCGATGGGCTTGTTGCGCACGTAGATCTCCAAAATCTCCTCCCGGCCCCGGATGTCCGGACGGCCCACGTAGACCTGCCGGTCAAACCGGCCGGGCCGTAGCAGGGCCGGGTCCAGGATATCCCGGCGGTTGGTGGCGGCCAGGACCACCACCCCCTCGTTGGAGCCGAAGCCGTCCATCTCCACCAAGAGCTGGTTTAAGGTCTGCTCCCGCTCGTCGTGGCCGCCGCCCAAGCCCGCGCCTCTCTGACGGCCCACGGCGTCGATCTCGTCGATGAACACCACCGCCGGCGCAGACTTCTTGGCCTCGGCGAAGAGGTCCCGGACGCGGCTGGCACCCACGCCCACATAGAGCTCCACAAAGTCGGAACCGGAGATGGAGAGGAACTGCACCCCGGCCTCCCCGGCCACCGCCTTGGCCAGGAGGGTCTTACCGGTGCCCGGAGGACCCACCAAGAGCACACCCTTGGGGATTCGGGCGCCTAAGTCCAGATATTTCTCCGGGTCCTTGAGAAACTCCACGATCTCCTGGAGCTCCTCCTTCTCCTCATCGGCGCCGGCCACCTCCCGGAAGGTGACCTTCTTGGCGCTGTCCGCACCGAAGCGGATGCGGGCCTTGCCGAACTTGGCCCCCTTGTCCATGCCGCCCCCCTGGGCCCGGGCCATCATGAACTGCCACATGAGGAACATCCCGGCAATCAGCACCACATAGAGCAGGATGCTGGACCACCAGGGCGGCGTATAGGGCGGGCTCATGTCGTAGTTGACGATGATCCCCGCGGCGTACTGCTCCTGAATCAGGTCCCGCATGTCCGCATAGAACAGCTCCAGGCTGGGCACCTGACACCGGTAGGGTATCCGCTGGGCGGCGGCGGCGTCCCGCACCACCATGGTGAGAGAGGAATCCTTCACCTGAAAGGACTCCACCCGCTCCTGATAGAACAGCTGCTTGGCCTCCGCGTAGGTCACCATCTCCCCGCTGTTAACGCCATAGAGGGCGTAGTACCCCAGCACCAGCGCCAGCAGCACCAGAAGCCAGAACCCCACATCAATCGACCGCCTGCGATTTTTTGACAACTTCTCCTCACTCCTTCCCCCCCGGCAAGCCGGGAATAACATACCATCCGCGCCCTGCGCATTATATTCTGCGCACACGGCGAAGCCGTAGTGCCCGATTCGCTCTCAGCAGAGTTTCGCGCCCGCAGGCGCGAAATATAGTAAAATCATTTTTTCCGGAAACCGCGTTTTCGGAAAAAATACTTCTCAGCCGACAAGCGTGCGAACCCTCCGCCCCCGGCGGAGGGCGAGTGCGACGCAGGCGGCTGCAAACCCCCTCAAATTAAGTGACACCGTCACTTAATTCGAATATACTTCCGGCTTCAAAATCCCGATATAGGGCAGATTCCGGTACTTCTGGGCATAGTCCAGCCCGTAGCCCACCACGAACTCGTCGGGGACGGCGAAGCCCACGTAGTCGGCGTGGATGGCCTTCCTCCGCCGCTCGGGCTTATCCAGCAGGGTGCAGATGGTGACACTGGCCGCCCCCTTGGTGAGAAAATACTGCTGGAGGAAGCTCAGGGTGTTCCCCGAGTCCAGGATATCCTCCACCACCACCAGGTGCCGGCCGGAGATATCCTGCTGGATGTCGTGGGTGATCTTCACCACGCCGGAGCTGGCGGTGGCGTCGCCGTAGGAGGACACGGCGATGAACTCCACGTCGCAGGGCACCTGACAGGCCCGGACGATGTCCGCCATAAAGATGAAAGCGCCCCGGAGCACGCTGATAAAGATGGGTCGCTTGTCTTGGAACTTCGGCGCCATCTCCGCCCCCAGCTCCCGCACCCGGGCCGCGATCTCCTCCTCCGTGTACAGCACCTTCAGAATATCCTGCCCCATCTCACCGTTCATAGTCATTCTCCTCTCTCTATTTGTTGAAAAATTACAAACACCGGCTTTTCTCCCTCCACCGGCGTAAATCTCGCGTCCACACCGACTCCGGCGGCGGCGGCGGGGACCTCCCCCGCCCGCAGTACCGGCAGCGTATCCCGCCGGCAGGGCCGGATTCCCCGCTCGGCGTACAGCCGCTTCAAAGATCGCTCCCCCCGGCTGCCCAAGAGTCTGAAACGGTCCTCCCGCCGCCAGAGGGTCACGGTAGTCGGCGTCAGGGGCGGCAGACGCAGGGCGAAGCACTCGCCCGCCCCCGGCGTCTCCCTCAGCGACACCCGCCAGCCTCCAAATTCCGCCGTCTCCCCCAATCGAAGGGGCACCGGCTCCAGGCGGGGGGGCGGCAGGGTGATGACCACGTCCGCCCCCTCCCGATAGGCCCGCAGGCCATAGGACAGGCGCTGCTCCAAGCCCTCCCGATCTGTCCGGGCCACGGCCAGCACCGAGCCCACATCCACGGCGGTGAGGTCCTGACTATGGCCGCAGAGCCGCTCCAGCAGCGTCAGCACCGCCCGGGCGGCCACGGCCTCCGGCGCGGCGGTGAGCGCCTCCCGGCTGATGTGAAGGCCCCTTGAGGTCCCGCGGGCCCGCTCCGCCAGCGCCGCCGCCGCCTGATCCATGGCCTCGCCCTCCCCCCGGAGAATTCCGGCGGTCCGGCTCATATTCTCCACTGCCCGCGGGTTCACCTGACACAGCACCGGCAGTACCTGGTGCCGGAGCAGATTCCGGGCGGCGTCATCCTCAGAATTGGTCTCGTCCTCCACGTATAAAATCCCGTGGCGGGCGGCGTAGCCCTCGATCTCCCGGCGGGGAATCCGCAGGAGGGGCCGCGCCACCTGTCCCCGCACCTGCGGGATGCCGGCCAGTCCCCGGCTCCCGGTGCCCCGGCAGAGGTTCAAAAGCATGGTCTCCGCGTTGTCGTCGGCGTGGTGGGCGGTGAGTATCCACCGGCACCCCCGCTCCGCGGCGGCCCGCTCCAAAAAGGCATAGCGCAGGGTCCGCCCCGCCTCCTCAAGGGTCATGCCTTGGCGCTTTGCCAAGGCCCGGGTGTCCCCCTCCCCCCGGACAAAGGGTACGCCATGGGTCCGGCAGAAATCCCGGACAAAGGCCTCGTCCCGGTCCGCCGTCTCCCCTCGGAGGCGGTGGTTGAAGTGGGCGGCCGCCACCTCCACGCCGTTCTCCCGGCCCCACTGGAGGGTCAGATGGAGCAGGCACATGGAGTCCCGCCCCCCGGACACCGCCACGAGCCACCGCCGCTCCCCGGCGGGGGTTTTGGCCGCCAGACGGTGCAGAAACAGCCGAGCGGAGAGCAGCTCACTCCCCATAGCGCATCTCGATGGTGCCGAAGGAGGTGTAGTCGGGGAGCCACTTCAGCTCCACCTTGCCGGTCTCCCCGTGGCGGTTCTTGGCCACGATGCACTCGGCAATGTTCCGCTTCTCGCTGTCCTCGTTGTAGTAGTCGTCCCGGTAGAGGAAGAGCACGATGTCCGCGTCCTGCTCGATGGCGCCGGACTCACGGAGATCGGAGAGCATGGGCCGCTTGTCCTCCCGCTTCTCGTTGGCGCGGCTCAACTGGCTCAGGCACACCACCGGCACCTCCAGCTCCTTGGCCATGATCTTCAGCATACGGGAGATGTCGCTCACCGCCTGCTGCCGGTTCTCCCCGGCGTAGCCCTTGCCTCCGGCGGAGGTCATCAGCTGGAGGTAGTCGATGATCACCAGCCCCAGGTTCTCCATCCGGCGGCACTTGGCGTTCATATCCGCCACGGTGAGCAGGGGGTTGTCGTCAATGCGGATATCCGTCTGATTCAGGGCATTGGCCGACTGGGCAATCCGCACCCAGTCCGTCTCGCTGAGGTTCCCGGTGATCAGCTTCTGGTTGCTGACGAAGGCCTCGGCGCTGAGGAGGCGGGTGGCCAGCTGCTCCTTGGACATCTCCAGGGAGAACACGGCCACGGTCTTCTGGCAGGCCTTCCCCACATTCAGCGCGAAGTTCAGCGCCAGCGAGGTCTTGCCCATGCCCGGCCGGGCGGCCACCAGGATGAGATCGGACTTGTTCAGCCCGTGGATCTTGCTGTCAACGGCGGAGAGGCCCGTGGAGAGCCCCGGCAGGCCCACCTGCCCGCTGGAGAGCTCGTTGAGGTGGTCCAGCACCCCGGTGAGCACCTGCCCGATGTGGACCATGTCCTGGGCGCTGCGCCCCCGCCGGATGGCGTAGATCTTCTGCTCCGCCGCCTCCAGGGTGGTCCGGGCCTCCCCCGTCCCCTCCTGCACCATGGCGGTGATCTCCCCGGCGGCGCTGGCGATGGAGCGCAAGAGGGCCTTGTCCCGGACAATGGCCGCGTACTCCATGGCATTGGCACTGGTGGGGGTCACCTCCATCAGCTGGGCCAGATAGGACCGGGTGGTCTGGGGATCGTAGACGCCGTTCTTCTGCATCTCCTCCGCTACAGTGAGCCCGTCAATGGGCCGGGAGTAGGAGAACATGGTGTAGATGGTCTCAAAGATCTCCCGATTCTGCCGCAGATAGAAGTCCTCCGGCTGGAGCTTATCCATCACGTCCTTCACGCAGGTCGCGTCAATAAGCATAGACCCCAGCACAGCCTGCTCCGCGTCAATGCTGTGGGGCATGGCCTGTCGGGTTAAGATGTCTTCGATGATGGGCATTGGGAGGGCTCCTTTCCTCTTTTTGGACGGGGGTTTCGCCCCCCGGGGGCGACTGACTTTTGGCACAGCCCAAAAGTCAGCAAAAGGCTGCTTAGGTGTCCGCTCAGGCGGGCTTTAGCCCCCCGCAGGGGGGCACAGCCCTGATTCGCTACCCCCTAAGAACCCCAAGACGCGGCGCAGCTTCAGTAGACCGGTGTGTAGGTTTGGCTTGGTGCTTCGGACGCGGCGGCGGTGGCTCTCGCAAAGCAGAAGGTATCTTGAGAGTGTGCCCCCGTCTTTAGCCTTGCTGTAGACATCCGCTGCCGCTCTGCCTGCCTCGCTTCGACTTGCCGCCGGGACTTGGAGGTTGAATCGTTGTTCGTTGTGCGGCAAAGGCCGCCGTACTTGCCGGCAATGCTGTTGCTATATAAATCTCTGTAGGGCGCGACGACCTCGGCGCGCCGTCTCGCGTTGGCCGGGATGGTTCGACAGACCGCCCGCAGGGACGGATATGGCCGCTCGGCGGCGGCATTACTGTCCTATGGATTTGGTGTGTTTTCCGCGGGTACTGCCCAGCCCTGCAAATTCCCGCACTCCTTCAGCTTTCCCCGCAGCTTCTCCCGCAGTGCATCTGCGATCTGGGGATCTTGGGCAAACCAGTCGTTCAGCGCCCGCAGGCCCTCCTCCTCCCGGCCCGAGGCCGACAGGAGAAACGCCCGGACATATTCCGGCGCGGGCCAGTGGTTGAGCGTCTGCCGGCTCTGCTCCCCGGCCATGGCCAAGCACCTCTCAGCTCCTTGGGAGGCGGAAAACCAAGCGTCTCCCAAGGGCTTTGACCGCTCAAAAACTTGCAGCAGCAGCCGCTCCACGTCCTCTAAATCCCTGCCGAAGAGGCTGAACTGGTAGCTCCGGCCCTCGGCCCCCTTGGGGGAGATCAGGTCCCTTGTCCAGACAAACAGCTGCAGCCCCGCGCTTTTCTCCGTCCTCTGATAGCGGTACCCCTTGCCGTCATTTTGGAGCACCGGAACAAAATCAAAGCACCAGCCAAAGGCAAACTCGCCCCCGGCACCCTTCAGGAGCCGGACGTGGACCACCCGGCGGGCGTGTCCCTCCCAAGGGCCGATCCACTGGTAGGCGCCGTCGTACCGATACCCCTCCGCCTCCAGCACAGGCGAGATCCGGCGCTCCAGCAGCTCCTTGAGCTGGGTATTGGTGGCCAGCATGTCATAGGATCGCTCCGGCGCACTCTCCGTCCGCTGGGTCTTTCCCAGAATAGGCCAGTTTTTCCAGTCCATCTGCTGTCCTCCCGTTCTATGTGTTAGGTATCCCCGGTGCGATGGGGGGGTGTTGGGGCATCCCGGTAGACGAAGAACGGCGCGCCGGGTCGTCGCGCCCTGCGGAGATTTGCGCAAGCCCCCCAAAGAACGTCACCGGAAGGCACGGCGGCATTTGCGGCGCCGGGCCAGCGAAGCGGCCTCCGAGTTTCGGGGGCAAGTCGGGCGAGGGGGGCAGAGCGGCAGCGGCGGTTTACCAAAGAGCTATAGACGGGGGATGGTTTCAGGATACCTTTCTCGCACGGGAAAGGGAAAGGATGTGTGAAGGAAAACCGTATGGTTTTCCTTCGCGTTCAATCAACCCGCCGCACCCCAAGGGCATTTCCTCGCCGCTATGCGGCTCGGGCACAGCGACAGATTTTGGCACTTTGCCAAAATCTGCTGGGTCTGGGGAC
>JAAWSV010000033.1 GCA_022801715.1 Oscillospiraceae bacterium | reverse complement strand
CGCCCTATTGGGAGTCTATCTTTTTTTCGCCTCCTCCGCCACAAAACTACATTTTTTCCTCGGCGTTTTTTTACATTTTATCACTGGCGCTGACATTTCCGGGGATAAGCGTTCCTGCACGGCAAGACTTTGTGAGAAGTACCAGCTCAGTGATCGAACCATTCAAAGGCAGAAGGCGGCATTTGAAAAATTTGTTTTAGATTTTTTGAAAAAATAGTGTCGGTTTGAGCTGTTGAAAGTTGTAGTAGGGGGGTGAGAGGGCTGCAAGCCCCTCAATGCTCCTTGAAAACCGAATACCCATTCGTCAAGTACATCAGTTCCGATGTGCGAAAGCACGAGCCACTACAGAAGGGTACGCCACGAGGCCCGGACTGTCGGAGAAGGATGACCTGCTGAAAATAAGGTCCGCAAAACTTCCGCTGAATCCGAGAGGAGCGAGAACTCCCACTGTAAATGTTAGGCTGCCCCTGACATGGCGATGACCATCGGAATGATAATGGTACTCCCGTCTTGAACGCTTCACAGCATTGGGCGGCTCTGTCAGAACGGCAGTTGGGGTGAAACTCCCGTGAGGTGGTGAGCAGGCCACCGCTTGGCGACTTCCCAGGCTTCGGCCTGCACACGGGGTGTCGAGGACAAATAGTGTGCATTACATATCTGACCGTCAATACAAAGGAGGACTATCGACAATTAGGATGATCGCCTCTGGATACCCTGACTGTCAGATATGTTTTGCGCACTATCCGGGAAGTAAGAGGTGTTCGGCTGCAAGGGCAAATCACATATGAGTGAGGTGTCCTTATGAATAGAGAAAAGCCAGAGAAAGTGCTGCGTGGGCAGATGTATTACGCCAATTTAGACCCGGTAATCGGCTCCGAGCAGGGCGGCAACCGACCTGTTCTTGTCATTCAAAACGATGTGGGGAACCAGCACAGCCCAACCATCATCGTCGCTCCCATCACCACCCGAGTGAAGAAGTTCCGCCAACCGACCCACATCGGCATCCCGCCGTACTTCGGCCTGCCCCAAAGTTCTATGGCTATGCTGGAGCAGATCAGGACCATTGACAAGAGCCGTTTGGGGGATTATGTGGGCTGTCTGGATGATGATGTGATGGACTACATCGACGAGGCCCTTGGTATCAGCATTGGTCTGAATGACACTGCAAGCTGTGAAAGAACGCAGGAGCAGCCCGACCATGAACCGCAGGCCGAGATACCTGATGAGATGGTACTGACGCTCTGCGGCACCTGCCTAAAACAGTTTATCTATTCGCCGGAACATATCGTTAGACGGATCAACCGCGTCCAATGTAAGGAGCTGTGTATGTACTGCCACGTCCGGGACGGCTATGACTACCGCATCACCCACAAGAAGAAGCGTTTGGGTGATGACAGATACTAAGGAGGTGTGGATGATGAGTGATAAGTTAATGGAGCGCCGTATAGCGGAAGTCAGCGCCCGCAGCGCAGAAGGCGGGGGTGTACCCGACAATGGAAAACGGGCTTATTCTGTAGACGATATTATGACCATACTTGATATTAGCCGGTCATCCGCCTACAGTCTTATCAAGAAGAACCTCTTTCGGAGTTTCAAGATTGGAAAACAGCTTCGCATTTCCAAAGCCAGTTTCGATGAATGGCTGGACAATGGGTGATTGTCAACTGTACGATTTCAGTTAAATCCGCAAATCGCACATTTGAGTAAAATAAACCTACCCGCTACAATGCAGCCAAGGCAAAAGCCTTGGCTGCGCTGGCAAATAACATATTGTTAGTGACAGCCCGTAAGCTGGGACGCTGAATCTACATAGGAGGTACATTTACATGAACAAAACAAGCATCTCTGTCCCTGAAATGCAGAGAATACTTGGGATGAAGAAAGTGGAAGCCTATTGGCTGGTCAAGCAGGGCCATTTCAAGGTTATCCGTGTCGGCGGTAAAATGCGAATCATGCTGGACAGCTTTGAGGAATGGTATGACAGGCAGTTCCGCTACAAAAAGGTCAATGGGCCGGAACCGGGGCAACTGCTGCCTCCTTCATGGACTGTTTCGGAGGTGGCTGATATCCTTGGCTTGAACCCCAGCTCTGTTTACGAGCTGATAAAAAATCACTCGCCTTTTAAGACAGTTAAGGTAGACGGTCAGACCCGTATTCTCAAAGAAACCTTTGAAGAATGGTATCGTTCACAGTCCCACTATAAAAACCGGGAGGACACCGCGCCGCGGGAACTGTTGGACGCCACCTTGTCTGTGGGGGATGTCGCGAAACTGCTGGGCATACATAGGAACAGCGTATATGACATGATAAACAGGCGGAATTTGTTCGCTACGGTGAAAGCAAATGATAAAATCCGTATTTACAAGGACAGCTTTGAAGCGTGGTACCGCACCCAAACCCGCCACACCATCGTCACCGGCTGAAAGGAGGAATCACCGTGGCATCCATCATTAAGCGTAAAACCAAGTATTCTGTTGTCTATACCTACACGGACAGCAGCGGAGTGAAACGTCAGAAGTGGGAAACCTGCGGCTCCCATGCGGAAGCCAAGCGGCGCAAAGCAGAAATTGAGCATCAGATCGACACCGGCATATTTATCCCGCCCAGCGCCGATACCCTGTCCGACTTTCTGGACGAGTATGTGTCCCTCTACGGGATCAGCACATGGGCACCCTCCACCTTGGATAACCACAAATCTCTGATTGCAAACTATATCAAGCCGATGATCGGGAATGTGAAACTTGATGACATCAGCCCCCGGATGATGACAAAGTTTTACAAAGAGCTTCAGACGGTAAGAGCAGCTCCCCGATACGGTCATCCTGAAGATGAGCTGATTTCCCCCAACACAATTCGGGAGATACATAAACTCCTGCGAAACGCCTTTAATCAGGCGGTGAAGTGGGAGTTGATGTCAAGAAACCCGGTGCAGAACGCCACCGTTCCCAAAGCCGAGAAGCATGAGCGGGATATTTGGGACGCCCAAACACTTATGAAGGCCCTATCCCTTTGCGATGACCCGTTTCTTTCCTTGGCAATCAATCTGGCCTTTGCCTGCTCCCTCCGCATGGGGGAACTCTTGGGCCTCACTTGGAACTGCGTAGACATCAGCCAAGAAAGCATTGATAATGACTGTGCCTATATCTACATTGATAAGGAACTGCAACGGATTTCCAGAGAATCACTTGCGCAGCTTGGAGACAAGGGCATTATGTTCAAGTTCCCCACTATGCGGGGCTGCAATTCGACCGTGCTGGCTCTCAAAGAACCCAAGACCAAGACGAGTGTGAGAAAGGTATTCTTGCCCAAGACCGTTGCGGAAATGCTGGTGGAGCGAAAAAGGATGGTCGATGAATTGAAGGAACTGCTGGGAGATGAGTATAGGGATTATGATCTTGTTTTTGCCAGCACCCAGGGCACCCCAACTGAAGCGAACTTTATCAATCGGGCTTTCAGCAAACTTATCAAAGACAACGATTTGCCGAGAGTAGTTTTTCACAGCCTCCGTCACACCAGCACAACCTACAAACTCAAATTGAGCGGCGGTGACATTAAAGCTGTCCAAGGCGACACCGGCCACGCACAGGCCACTATGGTGACAGAACGGTACGCCCACATCTTAGACGATGACCGCCGTGTGAACGCCGCAAGGTTCCAGAAGGAATTTTACGGGGGTAGAGGTGCAGACAGTGCAGAAGCCGTAGCAACGGGCGGTACAGCCAGCACCATACAGCAAGCTCCGGCGTCCGATCCGCTCCAAAATCTTGATGCCGCTGCCAAACAGCAGTTGCTTCTCAAACTTCTCGCAGAATCCCCCAATATGGCAGCACTGCTGACTGCCTTTGCCGGACAAAGCACATAAAATAGCAAACGGGCGGGAATGATGTCCATTCCCGCCCGTTTCGTTATACATAGAAGCTATCAGGCGGTATCGCTTGCCTGATATTGATTTCTATGGTAGAATGGCGGTAACATCTATCTGACCGCACGGAAAGGAGGTCCCCATGAGCGATATTTACAGCTTGCGCCTTTACAATACCGAGTTGATGCGCTTTTCTTTGGAAAAACGGGGGCTGGATGGCCTTGTTTCCGAAATTATCTCTGTACAGAAAGAATACGCTTCGCTGATGCCGTTAGACTTGGAACAGACCGGCGAGGGGATCATCCGCTGGCTCGGTAAAAGGGTCATTCCTAAAAACCGCACCTTTGTGGATCAGATACTCAAAACACTGAATTTGAGCCATAACGATACGAAAGGCATTATCGACGTTTGCAAGGGCCTTTCTCTGAACGACAGCTATTGGGTTGTCCCAGAGGGCTTTGATGGGACATTTGAGGAATATAACCTCTATGAGAACCGCTTTTCTGAAATACTGGCGCTGGTGGCCTACACCGGCGCGGGACGGAGCCATGAGGCGTTTACCACATCCCCCGAGTTGACTACCAGCGGAATGCTCCCCAAAGCGTGGCGGCTGATCGAGGGCGACGGCATCTTTCTTTACAAGGGCGGAACAAGCGGCGCTTCCAATACCGGGCGGGAACCATATTGTGAAGCCTATGCCTCTCAAATCGCCGCTGTTATGGGGCTGAACGCCGTGCATTATGACTTGGAAAATTGGAAGGGCATTACCGCTTCCAAATGCCGGCTGTTTACCAGCATCGACACGGCGTTTATCCCCATTGGCCGCATTGTACGGACAGGCGGCATCCAGGCCTGCCTTGACTACTATGATGCCTTGGGCGATGAGTTTGGGGAACAGCTTCGCAGCATGCTGGTGTTTGACGCCCTGATCTACAACGAGGACAGACACTTCGGCAACTTCGGCCTGCTGCGGGACAACCACACCGGCCAGATCATCGCCCCAGCACCCGTTTTTGATAATGGCCTGTCCCTGATGGCCCTTGCGGGGCAGGATGATCTTGACAGCTATACGCATTTTGAAACCTATGCCCGCATGAGAACAAATCCCTACCAAGTGTCCTTTGAGGACATCTGCCATGCGGTGATGGGGCCGGTTCAGAAAGCCCAGCTTCGCCGGATGATCGGCTTCCAGTTCCGCCGCTATCCTGCCGGCGCGGTAACGGACACGCATTTGGACTATCTGGAAAAGCTGCTGGAAAACCGGGTGCAGGAATTATTGAGCATCCCCTCCCGAAAGCGGCAAAAAGGCAGCAGGGAACAGGATGCGCGATGATGTATAGTCTTTCTGTTGGTACACCGGAGTAAAATCGAACGCCGAACCGTCAGGCGATTTTTCGCTCCCTTGCTAATCGCTTGCTAATTGCGGCCCTCAAAAACGACCGAAATTAGCAAAAAATGATGGCAATTATTAGATAGTGAAATCTGAAAAAAACCAGTAATATCAACGGTTTTCGGCTAATGATAGCCATTGACAATCACCGTTCAATGCCTTCTCCTATAAAAACCACATCCCCTAAGCCGCAGGCGGCGAGACATTCAGCAGCACACTCAGACGGAAGAGCCCGCCGCTTTGTTCCGACAGCACCGCGCCGCGGTACTTCTCCGCCACCGCCCGGATATTGGAGAGCCCCGTTCCCGCCGGAGGCAGAGGGGCGTCTGAGCAGGTGTTCACAAAGGTCAGCAGGCAGAAATCCCCCTGCCGCTCTGCGCTGATGCGGATCATCTTGTCACCGTCGCTGGAGCGGCAGGCGGCAATGGCGTTGTCCAGCGCGTTGGCAAAGAGCACGCACAGGTCAAAGTCATCCATGCCGCAGGGCCGGGGTAAAGATATGGACACCTCCACCTCGATCCCCCTTGCCAGCCCCAGCTTTTCGCCCAGCAGGATATCCACCACCGGATTGCCGGTCTGATAGGGGAAGGACAGGGTCTCCGAGACGGCCTCCAGCTTTTTCAGATACTCCCTGCCCTCCCCCAGCTCCCCCCGGCGGAGGAGGCCGTCCAGAACGGACAGATGATTTTTGATGTCATGCCGAAAGGCCTTCGTCTGTTCGTAGCGCGCCTGTGCCTCTGTGATATAGACCTTTTGCCTCTGGGCGGCATCGGACAAGGACTGCAGCGCGGCCTGGGCCTGAAGCCCCTGACAGAGGCGGCGGTAGGCGTACAGGGTGCAGAGCAGCGCCGCAAGCCCCATGGCCTGCAGGAGAAGCAGGGAGCCGTGCTTGCCGACTGTCTCCAGAGAACTGGCAGAGACAGAAAAACTGTAATCGCGCTGGAGAATATACAGCTCCGCCGCAAAGGAAAACATGCTGGGGAACAGCAGCAGCCCCATATGGGGGGCCTGACGGTCCCCGATACAGGGCAGGAGCTTTCCCACGGCGCCGTAACAGAGGACACACAGCACAAAGAAGAGTGCCTGCGCCGTTAAAAGCAGCGGATACAGCAGCGGGCTCCCGATAAAGCGGGGAAAGAGGGCTGCCTCCACGGAGTTGATGATGCCAAAGGAGAACTGTGAAATATAGAAGGCCAGCACCGCGGCCAGACAGGAGACGGCGGGCGGATTCCCCATCCCAAGGCGGCTGACGGCGTACAGGGCAAGCACGCCCGCGCAGACGGGGAGAATCCCGGTGAGGGCAAACCGGACCGAGGTGAGCTCCAGCGCGCTCAGAAGGAGCATGTAGGCGGCAAAGTACCACAGCCTTCGCCTCTTCTCTGTGAGACGGCTGACAAAGAGGATATGCAGCACAGCCTGTCCCGCAAGATACAGGCCGTTCAGAAACAGGTGGAAGCAGTCCATGTCAGTGCCCCCTCTCTCTCATGTGGTGCAAAAGCGCCTGTGCCAGCGCCCGCTCCCGCAGCCGGGAGACAGGGATAGCCTCTCCCCGGGGCAGCATGACCTGTCCGTCCTGACACCCGCGCACGTAATCCAGATTGACCAGATAGCTCCGGTGGCATTTGAAAAACCGCCCGTCCACACGGCGCTCCAGGTCCTCCAGCCTGCTGTAGTAATCCACTACGGTTCCATCATTTTTGTGGAGATAGACCTTCCGGCCCAGCACCTCGCCGTACACAATGCGGTCGAGGGGGACCACCTCACAGCCGGTCCCCCGCCGGATCACGAGGTCCCGCGCGGCCCGCTGGTCCAGCCGTTTAAGCGCCCTGTCCATCGTCTGCTGGAAACGCGTGCTGTCCAAGGGCTTGAGCAGGAAGTCATAGGCCTCCACCTGAAAGGCGTCAAACACGCACTCCTCCAAAACCGTCACGAAGATCAAAAGGCTGCGATCCCCCCGCCGGCGGAGCTGTCTGGCCGTCTCCATTCCGTCCGGCTGTTCCATGCAGATGTCCAAAAAAATTACATCAAAGCCATCGTCCGCCTCCAGAAGGGGCTGTCCATGGGAAAAGCAGGTGACGGAGTAAGCGGTCATCTGCTTTTCCTTCATGTAATTTTCGATATGCGCCGCAAGCGCCCGGACCATCAGCGGTTCATCGTCGCAGACCGCAAATTTTATCATGTTTATCACCACGCTTATCGCCGCGTTTTCCTATCAGATTAGCAGAAGCGGAGACAGGACGCAAGTCCGCCGTATCAAAATGCCGCGGATACGCCATGAAATGCTCCCCGGCAGGCCCAAAAAGCCGGCGGAGCGGCTGAAACCGCTCCGCTTAGGATGGTCTGTTCACAGCAAAAGACAGCCGGATCTCCAGCGTGCCCGCGGTGATCCGAGCGGACACCTGCCCGCCCATCCGCTCCATCAGCTCCCGCACAATAGCAAGTCCCAGACCGGCCCCGCCCTTTCCCCGGGCGGGGCTGCTCTGGTAGAAGCGGTCAAAGAGGTGCTCCGGGTCCGGCTGCGGACCAGGGGGCAGCGGATTGGAGAAGCGGAGCGCCCCACCCTGACCGGAGATGGTCAGTCCCCCGCCGCCGTGGCGCAGGGCGTTGGCGATCAGGTTCCGGTACACCCGGCCCAGAGCCTCCGCGTTGGCCCAGACCCTCAGATCCTCCCGGTCAAACCGCAGCTCCGGCTCCGCCCCCGCCGCCCTGAGCTGGGGATAGAGCTCCGCCAGCGCGTCCCACAGAGGCGGCAGGGCCGGGATCTCCTGACACTCCAGCGGCAGCGTCTCATGCAGCAGGCGGGTGTACAGAAACAGCTCGTCCAGCAGCCCCTCCAGCTCCTTCAGCCGTTTTCCCACAATCGGCAGATACGCCGCCTGCCGGTCCGGCTCCCCCCCCAGCAGCTGCAAATAGCCCACGGCCCCGGCCAGAGGGGTGCGGATGTCGTGGGAGATACAGGCCATGGTGTATTTCAGCGCCTGCTCCCGCTTCGCCGTCTCCAAGCGGAGCTGCCGCCCCTCCTCCAGACGGCTGTTGACCGCCTGACAAAGCCGCCGCGGCGCTGTACCGGACATCCGCACCGTCAGGCGCAGATTGCTCTCCGCCGGCGTCTCCTCCAGAATCCGGGCCATCTCCAGCATCTGCGCGCGGTAGGACCAAAGGCGCAGGGCGGCAGCGCCCAGCGCGGCCAAGGCCAGAATCAGGGCAGGCAGCATACGGCATCCCTCCTTAAATATCCCGCTTTTCCATCGCCAGCAGGCTCCCGGCCCCATAAACAGCCGCCCAGACGGCGGTGCAGGCCAAAAGCGCCCCCGTCCCCGTCACGCCGCTCTGGGGGACATAGATCCCCTTCACCACAGAGGCGAGCAGATAGCGCTCCACAGGGGGCCAGCGCAGCAGACCGCACAGCGTCCCCAGCAGAACGGCGGTCAGTCCGCCGCCGGCCACCAAGGACAGGATAATCCCCCCTGTGGTGCTCCGGGTCAGCAGGACCAGGGACAGGGCCATCAGGCCAAAGGCCCAATGGGGCAGCCACATCCAGAACAGATATTGCAGAATATCGGGGATGGGGCTGGGTACAGGGCGCATACCGAACAGATAGGGGGACAGCAGGATCAGCAGGGCGCCCAAGAGGAGGATGATACCGCTGTAGACCCCCGCGGCCAGCGCTTTGGACAGGACATAGGTGATCCGGCGGGGCTGGGCGCAGCAGGTGTTCTTGATAAAGCCGCTGGAAAAGTCGCCGTGGACAAAGAGCGTGACCCCAATCCCGACAATGACCAGCAGAAAGCCGCCGCCCAAGGTCTCGTGGGCCAGATCAAGCTGGGTCATGCTGCGGATCTCCTCCGACATCCTGCGGTCGATCTCGTCAATCTCCGCGCCTTGAGCGCCCATATCGTCCAAGGTCTCCGGGTTGGATACAATGGCGATCATCAGGGATACCATCAAAATCAGCGCCGCCGTGACCAGCAGAACGACCTTGAAGCCGCGGCTTCGCAGCAGCCGCCGCAAATCCATACGCAGCATATTAAACATGATCCCTTCCTCCCATCCGCTCTAAAAAATAGCTCTCCAGATCCTGCCGGTGCAGACCCATCGCCTCCACCGCAATGCCCGACAGGGCAAGGGTCTGCCCCACGGCCCTAACGTCCACGGCCTCGTAAACTCGGAGCTCCCCCTCCGGCCGCATCTCCCAGCGGTTCAGATGGAGCTCCCGCTCCAGCAGGGCCGCCGCTTTCTGGGGCTGGTCCGTGCGCAGGTACAGATAGTCGGTACATTTTTGTTCCAGCTCGGCGGCGGTGATCTGCTCCACCATGCGCCCCCCCTGGATGATGCCGTACCGGGTGGCAACCTTACTCAGCTCCCCCAGAATGTGGGAGCTGATCAGGATGGTCAGGCCCCGCTCCCGGTTCAGGCGCAGGAGCAGCTCCCGCATCTCCCGGATGCCCTCCGGGTCCAAGCCGTTGATGGGCTCGTCCAACAGCAGCAGATCCGGCCCGCCCAGCAGGGACAGGGCCACCCCCAGCCGCTGTTTCATGCCCATGGAGTAGTGGCGCACCGGCTTTTTCTCCTTGGAGGACAGGCCCACGGTTCTTAAAATCTCCTTCGCCTGCCGCTCCGGGCTGTCCAGCCCCAGCAGCGCGGCATAGAGCCGCAGATTCTCCCCGCCGCTCAGATCGGGATAGAGTCCCGGCTGCTCAATGAGGGCCCCCACCCGGCGGCGGGCCACCGGGTCCCGGACCGGCTTGCCAAAGAGCAGCGCCTCCCCCTCCGTGGGCCGGGCCAGCCCGCACAGGAGCTTCAGGGTGGTGGACTTGCCCGCGCCGTTCTCTCCGATGAAGCCGTAGATGTCCCCCTGCTCCACCCGCAGGTCCAAGTGGTCCACAGCCCATCTGTCCTTGTAGCGTTTGGACAGGCCGGTTGTCTGTATGACTGCCATAGGAAAACCTCCTTTTTTGTTTGCAGGCTCAGTCTGACAGACCAGTGCCCAAACATCGCAAAGGAAGGGTAAAAAAAGTGCAAAGTTTACCGCGTTACCCCTCGGCCAGCTTAAAGCCGATGCCCCACACCGTCTGGATGTAGCCGTCTGTGCCGCTGGGCCGGAGCTTGGCGCGGATGTTGCTGATGTGGACGGTGATGGTCTTGTCCTCCACGGCGTACTCCTCCTGCCAGACCGCCTCGTAGATCTGCTGCTTGGTAAAGACCCGCTTGGGCCGGCTGGCCAGCAGCTCCACAATCCTGAACTCGTGGGCGGTGAGACTGACCGATTGGCCGGCGGCGGTCAGCGTCATCTCCTCCAGGTTCAGCACCCAGTCTTGGTAGTGCAGCGCCGTCTCCGGGGGGACGGCGCTGGCGTGGCGCAGCTGCACTAAAATCCGGGCCCACAGCTCCTCTAACTGATAGGGCTTGGTCAGATAGTCGTCCGCCCCCAGCCCCAGCAGCTCCACCTTGTCGGACAGCTCGGTTTTGGCCGACAGGACAATCACCGGCGTCCGGCTGGACCGGCGGATTTCCGCGATCAGCTCACCGCCGGACAGCCCCGGGAGCATCAGGTCCACCAGCAGCAGATCAGCGCCCCCCGCCTGCCAAAGCAGCCGCCCCTCCGTGCCGGAAAACGCCTGTATACACTGGCACCCCTGCCGGCGCAGATACTCAGCGGTGGCGTTATTGATATCGGTGTCGTCTTCCACAATCAGAATACAGGGCATAGAGAGCCTCCTTCGTCGCTTTTTGAAGATTATACCGCAGATGGAGCGGTAAGAAAATACCCTTTTATGTATAACCGACATTCCTCAAGAAAACCACCGGCCAATGATAACCGCCATACGAAATATTTCCCTGTCCTCCGATAACTGGTTTGCACCAAATTTTCAGCTGCCGAACACCGGCAAAGCCCCTTTTTTCCCATTAAAAGGAAGCCAAATTTTCCAAAACCTTCCACCCCGCCGCCGTCAAATCGAGGCGGAATGACCGATATCCCTGTGGAAAATGCACTTCTTCATGTACACTTTGCATACAACTATTGCAATGCAAGATATATTATTTTATTATAATGAACAGAAATGCAAAATGTCTTACCAATTGCAAAGAGGTAAAAACTTTGAGGGTAAAGGTGGTGCTTGAGTTGAGCAACAGCAGCGCAGGAGCCGTCCCCCAAGGGGGCTACCGCTCTTTCTCCGGCAAGGTCACAAAGTATTACCGGAAGATGTCCCGCCTTCCTGTCTATCAGGTTATCTTGGCGGTGACGGGCTTCCCCACATTCTTGTTTGTCCTTGTCAAGTACCTTCTGGCAAAGCAAAACAGCCGGTACTACAGCTGCCGCCGTGACATGGCCAGACAGCTGGAGGAGGCCGGCGCCAAGGAACAGCTCCATCAGAGTGTCCTGTCCTCCACCCAGAAAAAGTACGCCTTCCTGCACAAGGAGACCTCCCAGGAGGCCCTGAACAAAGAGGTAAGCCGTGCGGTGGAGCAGCGATTCTCCGAGCTGGTGGAGAGCGAGCTGGCCAAAACCCCGGAGGGACAGGCGCTGTCCAGACCGGATCTGGCCAGCAGCTATGAGAGCTGGATGGAGAGCCCCCTCTTCTTCCTCTTCTCCCTGGTAACCGCGCCTGTGATGTACCTCATCATCCTGATCTACTCCAACCCCTACTCCAAGTACATCGCCGACCGGCTGGTCATGATGGTGTTCGTCATCTTCGGCGTCACCTTCCTGGTGTTCACCATTCTCTACTTCTCCCCCTCGGACCCGGCCATCAACGCCCTGGGGGAGCTGGCCACGCCGGAGCAGGTCCAGCGCTTCAAGGAGCTCCACGGCTTGGACCAGCCCTACCTGGTCCAGCTGTTCAAGGCGTTCAAAAATATCGCCACCTTCGATTTAGGCAAAACCTACATCGGCAACGAGGACGTGCTCACCGCCCTGCTGCGGAAGTTCCCGGCCACGCTGTCCATCACGCTGGCCTCCCTGTGCGTCTCGCTGCTGCTGTCCATTATCCCGGGCATCATCTCCGCCATGAAGCAGTACTCCGCTTTTGACTATATCTTCATGCTGGTGGCGCTGCTGGGACTGTCCATCCCGAACTTCTGGCTGGGCCTTGTGATGATCATGGAGTTCTCCATCCACCTGAGGTGGGTTCCCGCCACCTACAGCGCCGGGCAGCTGGCCACCATCATCATGCCCGCCATCGTGCTGGGGACGGAGCTCTCCGCCACCATCGCCCGAATGACCCGCTCCTCCATGCTGGAGGTGAAGAGCCAGGACTATATCCTCACCGCCCGGGCCAAGGGCCTGAGCAGCCGCCGCGTCACCTTCAAGCATATCTTGGGCAACGCCATGATCCCCATTGTGACCGCCATCGGCCTCCAGTTCGGCGGACTGCTGGGCGGCTCCTCGGTGACGGAGAAGATCTTTAACGTCAGCGGCGTGGGCAGCTACATTGTCGATAAACAGTTCGTGCCAGACACCCCAGCGGTGCTCTCCGGCGTGGTCTACATCGCCATTATCATCAGCATTGTCAATCTGGCCGTGGATATCCTGTACGCGTTTTTGGACCCCCGCATCAAGTCCAAGATGAAAAACTACTGAGGAGAGGAGGATCTCTATGGTACAGAAAGCAGCCGCTCCAGCGGCCGCCGCCGCAGCCGCGGACTACGCCGCCGAGTATATCCGGCGCACCCAGGCCCGAAAGCTCAAGCGGTCCCAGGAGTATACCGCCAGCCGCTTCGCCTTCGGCACCAGTCTGGCCATCGCCCTGATTGCCCTCCTCCTCAGCTTCGACTTGGCTGAGGGGACTGTCAACATGATTTCGCTGGCCGTGGCCGCCATCTTTCTTGTGGAGAGTTTGTTTGAACTGGCCGTCTCCCTTCTGGTCAAGAGGGCCGTCATTCAAGACCGGGAGCTTCCCCGGGCCCTCCGCTGGTCCGGCCTCTTCTCCGCGGTGATGGTGCTCAACGGCAACATCTTCGCCTCCATCTCCGGCTTCACCCGCCTGCAGAGGGAGCGGACCATCGAATATACCCTCTCCATCTACATGCTGCTCACCACGGTCTGCATCGTGCTGGTATCCTCTCTGAATCTCTTCAAGGCCTACGTGGCAAACACCTTTTTGCTGGGGATGTACATACTGGCGGGGCTCATTGTCTTTGACCTTCTGGCGATGCTTCTCATCTCCCGGTGGGTCACCCGGTCGGCCACCAGCCGGAAGATGCTGCCCCTGGCCCTCTGCCTGATCCTCTCCGCAGCCACGGGGAACGTATTCGCCCTGCTGATCGGGATCATCACCATCAGCAAGCTCCGCCACAAGGATAAGGATATCAACATCGAGTGGATTGACATCCTCAGCCGTCTGTTCCGCAACAACATGTCCATTATCGGCATGTTTTTAGTGGTGTTCCTCATCTCCCTCTCCCTGTGCAGCTTCCTCACCTTTGACTACTCCATCGCCGTGCAGAACAACTACGGCGCCATGCTCCTTGCCCCCAGCCTAAAGTACCCCTTCGGCACAGATAACTTCGGGCGCTGCGTCTTCACCCGCATCGTCTTCGGCGCCCGGATCTCCCTGGTGGTGGGTATGCTGGCCACAGCCACGCCCCTGATCGTGGGGGGACTGCTTGGGGCGGTGGCCGGGTACTACAGCGGCCGAATCGAAAACATCATCATGCGGGCGCTGGACGTGCTGTACGCGGTGCCCTCCATCCTCTTGGCCATCGCCATTGTGGCGGCCTTCGGCGCCAGCACCACCAATCTGATCCTGGCCCTCTCCGTCAGCTCCATTCCTGTCTATGCGCGAACCGTGCGGGCCACGGTCATGGGGCTGTCCAGCGCCGAATTTGTGGAGGCCGCCCGGGCCTGCGGCGCGCGGGACCACGCGATTATCCTCAAGCACATCCTGCCCAACTCCATGGCCCCCATCATTGTCCGCGCCACCATGGGCATCGGCACCGCGGTGCTGTCCACCAGCAGTATGAGCTACCTGGGCTTAGGTGTGGAGCCCCACATCCCCGAGTGGGGGAACATTTTGAAGGTGGGCAGCTCCTACCTCGAGACCAACCCCTATCTGGCCATCTTCCCCGGCCTTGCCATCATGCTGATCGTCTTGTCCTTCAACTTCTTTGGCGACGGCCTGCGGGACGCCACAGACCCCAAGCTGAAATAGAACAGGAGGCGCCGCTATGGAGAACAGGAAGGTTGTACTGGAGATCAAAAATCTCCACGTGCATTTTATCACCGACAGCGAGACGGTCAAGGCGGTGAACGGCGTGGACATGGTCCTCCATGAGGGGGAGTGCCTGGGCTTGGTGGGAGAAACCGGCGCGGGAAAGACCACCACCGCCCTGTCCATCATGCAGCTGGTACCGGACCCCCCGGGGGTCATCGTGGACGGCGAGATCTGCTTCCGCGGAAAGAACATCATCTACAACACCGACAGCGAGAACCGGAACATGCGGGGAAACGGGATCTCCATGATCTTCCAGGACCCCATGACCGCCCTGAACCCCATCATGACCGTGGGCAGCCAGCTCTCCGAGGTCATTATACAGCACCGGAAGGTCTCCAGGAAGCAGGCCAAGGAGATGGCCGTCCAGCTGATGGAGCTGGTGGGCGTAAAGGCCGACCGCTACGACGACTATCCCCACCAGTTCTCCGGCGGTATGAAGCAGCGTGTGGTCATCGCCATGGCCCTGCTCTGCCGCCCCGAGATCCTGATCGCCGACGAACCCACCACCGCCCTGGACGTGACCATCCAGGCCCAGGTCATCGAAATCATCCGGGACTTGATCGAGCAGTTCCATATGTCCATGATCCTCATCAGCCACGACCTGGGCGTGGTGGCGGAAACCTGCGACCAGGTGGCCATTATGTACGCCGGTGAAATTGTGGAGGCCGGCCACATCCGGGAGGTCTACCAGCACGCGCTCCACCCCTACACGGTGGGTCTGTTCTCCTCCATCCCCAGGCTGGACGACGACAGCGAAAAGCTGATTCCCATCGAGGGGCAGATCCCCAACTCCGCCGCCCCGCCGGAGGGCTGTAAATTCCACCCCCGGTGCAAGCACTGTCAGGAGGTGTGCCGCCTGCAGCCGCCCCCGGTCCAGCGGGAGGGTGAGCACATCTACCGCTGCCACTTCAAACTTTTCTGACAGGAGGGACGGTGTGCAATGGAGAAGCTAATTGAATTACAGGATATCAAGAAGTACTTTGTGGTCCCCAACGGACTGCTCCACGCGGTGGACGGCATCAACCTGTCCATCGAGAAGGGGGAGACCTTGGGCATCGTGGGCGAGTCCGGCTGCGGCAAGAGCACGCTGGGCCGTGTGATGCTCCGCCTCCACGAGCCCACCTCCGGCCATATCCTGTATGACGGCATGGACATCACCACCTTCCGCAAGGACGAGATGGTCCGGATGCGCCGGTATATGCAGATCATCTTCCAGGACCCCTACGCCTCGCTAAATCCCCGCTTCACCGTGGCCCAGATCATCCGGGAGCCCCTGCGGCTCCACAAGCTCTGCGCCAGCCCCGCCGAGGAGACGGAGCGGGTGGAGGCGCTGATGGAGATGGTGGGCCTCTCCAAGCGGGCCTACAACGCCTATCCCCACGAGTTCGACGGGGGGCGCCGCCAGCGCATTGTCATCGCCCGGGCCCTGGCCATCAACCCCCAGTTCATCGTCTGCGACGAGCCCGTCAGCGCCCTGGATGTCTCCGTGCAGGCCCAGATCATCAACCTGATGATGGAGCTGCAGGAGAAGCTGGGCCTCACCTATCTCTTCATCTCCCACGATCTGTCCGTGGTCAAGTATATCTCCGACAACATCGGCGTGATGTACCTGGGGCAGATGATCGAGAAGGCCAGCAAGAGGGCCATCTTCCAGCGGCCCCTGCACCCCTATACCATCGCCCTGCTCTCCGCGATCCCCTCTCTGGACGTGGAGCGGAAAAAGAAGAAGATCATCCTCAAGGGGGAGATCACCTCCCCCATCAACCCGCCGGCGGGCTGCCGCTTCGCCATGCGGTGCGCCTTCGCCCGAGAGGAGTGCTTCGCCCGGGACCCGGAGCTCTGCGAGGCCGAGCCGGGCCACTATGTGGCCTGCCACCGGCACAGGGAGATCATGAGCGGGGATCTGACCTACCCCAGCTGACCCTGCGGACGTCCCCTCCCAGCGCGGGGATTGTCCGTCCGCTGATTCCCAACAGAAAGGAAGTGGTGTCATACGCCTGTGAGGGCGCCTATCCTGTCCCTATCGACGTAAAGCAGCAGACAAGAGAGGAGAATATTGGAAATGAAAAGAATCATGGCGTGCATACTCTGCTTGGTAATGGTCCTGTCCCTGGTGGGCTGCGACGTAAAGACCAGAGACGACGTGGAGGGCGGCTCCGGCGGCGAGAAGCTGGATACCATCCCCCTCACCCTTCTGGGCCAGGCGGCCAACCAGAAGGACCTGAACGTCATACGCGACCTGCTGACCCAGCAGGGCTTTGATGTAACCATCAACATGCAGCCCGACCGCGGTGCCTATATGTCCCAGATTGACGCCGGCAACTACGACATCACCTTCACCGGCTGGGCATCCATCAGCGGCAACGGCGACTACGCCACCCGCGGAATTTTCCACAGCACCGGTGACTCCAACTTGGGCGGCAACATCCACGACGAGCGTCTGGACGCCCTGATTGACGAGGCCTGCACCCTGGTGTACGACGAGTCCGTCCCCCTGTACGCCGAGATCGAGCAGATCCTGCTGGACGAGGCGTATATCGCCCCGCTGTACGTGGGCCGCAAGGTGGAGGCGTACAACAAGGACGTGGTGGATGGCGACACCATCGGCATCTACGCCGCCAGAGCGGAACCCTTTGAGCGTTACGACTTTGTCGACGAGTCCAAGCGGGACACCGACACGCTGTACCTCTGGCAGATCGAGAACTACTACACCACCGCCGACCCCATCAAGTCCAACGAGAACTCCACCTACATGACCAACTTCAACATGTACACCCGGCTGGTCAACTTCAACGACCAGATGGAGATCACCACGGAGAGCGCCCTCTCCCGGGACTACGCTGTGGCCGAGGGGAATCAGGCATTCTACTTCATCCTCCGCGACGACATCTACTTTGCCAAGGTGGAGAACAAGCAGGCGGTGGACAGCGGTGAGCGCGTAGGCGGCGAGGACGTGATCTTCTCCTTGGGCCGCGCCAAGGACAAGGACTCCGTGCCCAACCACGCCACCTACTCCCTCCATGAGAATATCGACACCATCGAGCTGGTCACCGATCTCACCGAGCTGGAGAACACGCAGGAGTCCTCCACCGGCAAGACCGTGCTGGAGAGCCTGAGCGATACCCTGGACGTGCCCGTGGCGGAGCTTGTGGGCGACAAGAACAGCGCCGACAACGCCAGCGGCAAGTACCAGGTCATCAAGATTACCGCCAAGACCGCCTTCCCCCAGATGCTGAACTTCCTGGGCCACCACTCCGGCTCCATCCTGTCCAAGAGCCAGGTGGAGAAGATCAACACCTATGACGTGGCCACCTACGATCCGGCGGTGGACGTGGCCTACGGCGACCCCGCCACTGTCTCCGAGGGTCCGGACTACGACAACCAGATCTACGCCAGCGGTCCCTACATCCTGGTCTACAAGAACGACTACGAGCTGGTCATGCAGAAGAACCCCAACTACATGGTGGGGACAGAGTTTGAGCCCAAGATCAAGAACATCACCATCAAAATGATTCCCGACAAGGACAGCGCCCTGTCCTCCCTGCGCAGCGGCGAGCTCCACGTGCTCAACTCCCTGGACGTGGAGAAGGACAGCGTGGTGGAGGGCGATGCCAAGCTGGCCCTCAAGACCACCCCGGGTATTGCCGAGAAGCACCTGATCTTCAACACCAGCGAGAAGAGCGTGTGCAGCGACGTGAATGTCCGCAAGGCCATCCAGAACGCCATGGACCAGAGCGCCTTCATCGCCGTGTATGAGAACAGCGTATTCCCCGCCACCTCCCCCATCAATACCATTATGGATACCGGCTGCACCTTCTCCCCCGATCCCTCCCTGGTGCAGGGCTATCTGAAGCAGTATTTTGACAGCAAGAAGTAAGAAGCGGACGTAAAAGGCCGCCTGTAAAGGCTCTGACGCCGCGGAGAATATCGGACCGGGCCGGTGGCTTATGAGCCGGCCCGGTCCATGAAAAAAGGAAAGGGTAACTGCCATGCTGACTACAAATAAGGAGCGGGTGATCAAGACCGCTGTGGTGGGCAAGATCCGCCAGCACTGCTGCTCCGGCTACTCTGTCACAAACCAGGGGGAGGCCGTCGTGCTCCCCGGCATCGGGGGGATCGTCTACAACGCCAAGATCGGCGACCCGGTATTCGGCTGGGCCGGGGACCACATCGAGCCCGGCGTCTCCGTCTACAATCCCAACAAGCGGGACAGCGACTCCATGAACATCCTGGCCTGCATTGGCAACGAGGCCATTGTGATGGACGGCGACGCCAAGGGCGCCAGGGGCTACGTCACCGGCAAGCACGGCGGCGCGGAGGACGTGATGGTGTACTTCGACGACGACACACTGGATAAGCTGTGCATCGGCGACAAGATCCTGATCCGCGCCTGCGGCCAGGGCCTGCGCCTGAAGGAGTACTACGACGACATCAAGATCCAGTGCATCGACCCGGGCCTCTTTGAGAAGCTGGGCATTGAGGAGAACGGAGACGGCACACTGACCGTCCCCGTGGCCGCCAAGGTGCCCCCCTATCTCTTGGGCTCCGGCATGGGCGCCAGCAACGCCTACCGGGGGGACTATGACATCATGACCGCCGACCAGGGCGTTCTGGAGGAGTGCGGGCTCACCGGCCTGCGCTTTGGCGACATTGTGCTGCTGGAGGACGCGGACAACCTCTACGGCCGCGGGTACAGGAAGGGCGCCACGTCCATCGGCGTCATCATCCACAGCGACTGCGTTCTGTCCGGCCACGGCCCTGGCGTGACCACTGTCCTCGTCAGCCAGAAGCCCATTTTGAAGGGGAGGATCACCCCCGACGCCAACATCGCCAACTATCTCGGTGTGCGGTAAGCGAGAGGGGCGCCGGCGCGCTGGTGCCCCCTCTGAAACAGCGCGGAGGGGATTTCCCCTCCGCGCCTCTTTGAAACAGGAAAGGAGAGCGCCCATGGATCAGGAAAAACTGTTGCAGCTGCGGGAGATGCTCCGGCAGCGGGGGGTTGACGCCCTTGTCTCCCTCAAGCCGGACAATCTCTTCTACCTCAGCGGCTTCGAGTGCTCCCGCGGGTATGGGATCATCACCAAGGACCGGCAGATCATCGCCGCGGACGCCCGCTATGACGAGTGGGCCCGGGTCTGCCTCCCCGGCTGGGAGGTGGCCCTCATTGACCAGAACCACACCGTCTATGACCTGCTGCGGGACCTGCGGGCCTCCGTGGTGGGCCTGGAGGAGAGCTACATCAGCCTCCAGGACTACCGGGCCTTTGTCCAGAACCTGCCCGGCGTGGAGCTCTGCGACATCTCCCCCCTCCTCCTCCGGCTCCGCGCGGTAAAGACCCCCTCGGAGCTGGAGCGCCTGCGCATGGCCGGGCGCATCACGGACAAGGTATTCTCCTACTTCCTCGACTACGTGCAGGTCGGAATGCGGGAGTCGGACGTGGCGGAGGAGCTGTGCGCGGTGATGAAGAAGTTCGGGGCCTCCCGACCGCTGTTTTTGACGCTGATCTCCGGCGCCAAGACCTCCATGCCCCACGGCTCCACCAACCACAAGGTCATTGAGGCGGGGGACTTTGTCACCCTGGACATGGGCAGCGTCTACCGGGACTACGGCAGCGACATGACCCGCACCGTGGTGATGGGGAAGGCCACCGACCGGCAGAGGCAGATCTACGACATCGTCCTCCAGGCCCACCTTCTGGCCGCGGAGAAGACCAAGGAGGGGACCACCGGCCAGCAGGCGGACGCCTTCGCCCGAGACTATATCAAAAGCCACGGCTATGGGGACGCCTTTCTCCACCAGCTGGGCCACGGCGTGGGACTGAACCTGTCCGACGGCCCCCGGCTGGGCTACGTGAAGGAGGGGGAGAACGTGCTGGAGCGAAACATGGTCTTCACCATCGAGCCCGGCATCTACCTGCCCGGCTTCGGCGGAGTGCGGATCGAGGACACCTACGTCATGACTGAACAGGGCTGCCAGTCCCTGATGACCTCCCGCAAGGACCTGATCGAGATCACGTAAGCGCGGCAGCGCAATCGGAAGAACAGAGCATCGAAGCCCTCCGCCCCTCCGCGGAGGGCTTCTCCTCTCCCAAAAACCAAGCGGCATCATCTCCAGTGCCTGGGAGACGATGCCGCCGGTTCAATTTTAACGGAGCTTACTTGCCGGGCTTGCCGGTGGTGCTCACGTAGAAGTTCTCGGGATAGGGATCATTCTCCTTGATGTCGGCGGGGTACTGTACCTCCATGTCAAGGATCTCCGTTACGTACACCTGCATGGAGCCCTTTACAAGGGTGCCGGGGTTCAGGTGGCCGCAGATGGTGCCGGTATCCCAGGCGCCGCCGGCCACGAAGTGCATCGCCACGAAGCTCTCCTCGCCGCCCTTGCCATCGGGGCGAATGCCGATCATGCCGCCCACCGCGGAGATCATGGTCAGGTTCTGGCAGACGGCCTCGCGCTCACAGTACCAGTTGTCCGGGTTCACCGTGTCGATGGTCCACTTGTCGTACTTGCAGGGCTGGAAGCCGCCCATGAAGCAGGCGTGCACCTTGCCAAAGCGGACATTGTTCTCCTTCGCAAACTGGGCCAGAGCCAGCAGGGGATCTGCACCGGTCATCATGCGAACGATAAACTCACGGCCGCGGGTCGCCTCCACCATATGGTAGTCTGTGGGACTGCTTGCGGGTTTCTGCCAATTGTGAAGCTCTACATTTGCCATTTGATTTTTCCTCCTCTTCCGGAATCCCCGGTTATTATGGGGCTGTCGGACAGCGTCCGCCGCCCCTTTATAAGCTCCGAAAAGCCTATATACTCTCGTACTGCCGCGCCGAGCGGACGGCGCGGGGGATGCTCAGTCGATCTGCTGGGCCTCCCGGACCTTCTCCCTGGCGAGGGCGATCTCCGTCTCCGCCTCGTCCTCCAGCAAAATGCGCTTGAGAAACTGCTTGGTCCGCTCCTCCTTGGGATTGTCAAAGATCTCCTCCGGCGTGCCCTGTTCCACAATCACGCCGCCGTCCATGAAAATGACATTGGACGCCACATCCCGGGCAAAGCTCATCTCGTGTGTCACCACGATCATGGTCATGCCCTCCTTGGCCAGCTGCTTCATCACATTGAGCACCTCGCCAATCAGCTCCGGATCCAGTGCCGAGGTGGGCTCGTCAAACAAAATCACATCCGGATTCAGCGCCACCGCCCGGGCAATGCCCACCCGCTGCTGCTGGCCGCCGGAGAGCTGGCTGGGATAAAAATCGTACTTCTCCGACAGCCCCACCTTGTCAAGGGCGGCCTTGGCCCGCTGCTCCGCCTCGGCCCTGGGGACCCTCCGGGCCGCCGTCAGACCCAGCATCACATTCTGCAGCGCCGTCTTGTTGGCGAAGAGGGCGTAATTCTGGAACACGAAGCCGGTGCGCTTGCGGAGCTTCAAAATATCCCGGGAGGAAGCGCGGCTGAGATCCAGCTGCATGTCGCCGATGGTCAGCTGCCCCTCGTCCGCCCGCTCCAGAAAGTTGATGCAGCGCAGGATGGTGGTCTTGCCGGAGCCGCTGGGCCCCAGGATCACCACCACATCCCCCTTCTCCAGAGACAGGTCGATCCCCTTGAGCACATGGTTTGAGCCAAATGACTTTTTGATGCCTTTTACTGCGATCATCTCATATCCTCCCTACGTCTGGGGCGCCGCCTTATAGGTTTTCAGGCGGCCCTCCATGCGCTGGAACAGCTTCTCCATCGTAAAGCCCAGCACAAAATAGACCACCGCTATTACAAAGTAGGCCTCCGTGTAGTCATAGCCTGCGGCGGCCACGATACGAACCTTTCCGGTGATGTCCTGAATGGTCATCAGGTAGACCAGAGAGGTACTCTTGAAGAGGTTCAAAAACTCGTTGCAGATGTTGGGAATGGCCGATACCAGCGCCTGCGGAATGATGATCAGGCAGTTGGTCTGGAAATGATTCAAGCCCACGGACAGCGCCGCCTCCGTCTGATCCTTGCTCACCGCGGACAGCGAGGAGCGGAAGACCTCTGTCAGTGTACCGAGCACATTCATGGAGAACACCACAAACGCGTACACAAAGGGGTTGATCCCGAAGGCGTCAAAATCCCAGCCATTGGCCTTTACGATAAGATTGAGTACGCTGGGAAAGCCGGAGTAGATAATAAAGAGCTGAACCACCAGCGGCGTACCGCGGAGGAAGGATACCACAACGGTAATCACCTGGGAGAGAATCGGGACCCGCTTCACCCGCGCCATGGCGCACAGAAAGCTGAAGGGCATGGCAATGAGCAGGGAGACAAAGGTGATGTAGAGCGAAACCGGAATCCCCTGAAGCGCCGCCGTCAGGCCGTCTCTCAGGATAAATACCCAGTTCATGCCTCTCCCTCCCTTCGCCCGATGCCCCGGAACAGCCCCCGCTTCTGCTGGCCGGCGTGGGCGCTCTTGTTCAGCTTCTCCAGCTGATTGGTGATGCCGGCGATGATCAGGGAGATGGCCCAATAGAGCAGGGCCGCCGCCAAATAGATCTCCAGATTGTGCGCGCCGTACTCGCCGGAATTGATCAGCTTGGCGGTACCCATGATATCATAGACGCCGATGGTGAACCCCAGCGCGGTCTCCAAAACCATTCCCACCAGCAGATTGCCCATGTTGGGCAGGGCGATGTGGAATGCCTGGGGCACAATCACGTGCCACATGGCTTGGGGCACGGAGAGCCCCACGCAGAGGGAGGCCTCCATCTGGTTTCTGTTGATGGCCTCATAGGCGGAGCGCATAATCTCCGACAGCCGGCAGGAGGCGAAAATAATCAGCCCCAGCGTCAGAAAGAACATCTTGTTCAGCGCGTTGAGCGCCGGAAAGAACTTGGGCAGTCCGTAGTAGAGCAGAAACAGCATCACCAAGAAGGGCATGCTCCTGATCACATCCGTGACGGCATAGGCCACGTGCCGGAGGACCTTATTCTTTCCCAGCTTGCACGCCGCCAGCAAAAAGCCAAAGACAGTGCCAACCATCAGCGTGATGACGACACAGGTCAGTGTAACCTGAAAAAATGGCGGGATAAGCCGCGGTATACTGGCAATTATGTAGCGCCAGTCAAGCAAAGGACGCATTTCCATTCTTCCCTTTCGTGAATCCATCCGCTTAGAGATTTACCGGACACACCCAGCGCATCCGGTAAATCTCAGGAGCGGCCCAGTCCATTCAGAATGAACGGATTCCTCACAGATTACTCAAAGTACTTGTACACGTCATAGCCGAACCACTCGACAGCGACCTCGGAGAGGGTGCCGTCGTCCATCAGCTGCTTCATGGCGCCGTCAATATCCGCCACCAGCTGGGTCTCGGCCTTGGAGTAGAGGACCCACGTCTTAACCGCGTAGAAGGGGACAAAGTAGAGCTCGTCACCGGGGTCCACGGTCTCCTTCAGCTCGTCATACTCAGAGGAGAACATGGCCGCGCCGTCATAGCGCCCCTCTATCACCCACTTCATCTGCTCGCCGGAGGCGATCACGTCGCCGGACTCAAAGACAAGGGCGATGTCGGGATTGTCCTCGTTGAACTTGGTAAACACATCGTACATGGCGCCGGAGGCCTCCTGGGGCGTCAGCTTGAGGCCCTCCGTGGCGAACTCCTCCAGTGTCTGCACCTTGTCAAAGTACTTCTTGTTGACAGCGATGCCCTCCACACCGCCGGCGATGGGGTACTCGGGGAAGAGGTAGCTGGCCTCGCGCTTCTCGTTATGCCAGAAGTTGCCCACCGCCGCGGCGTACTTGCCGGAGTCCAGGCCCATGATCAGAGCGTCCTGATCCACCGCCTCATAGATAAACTCGTACTGGGGCAGCAGCTCATCCACCAGCTGCATCACCACGTAGTTCTGCCCGTCAATGGTGCCGTCGGGATTGGCAAAGGAGGCGGGGGGCTGGGAGCTGTTGATGCCCATCAGGACCTGACGGACCTCGGTCTGGCTGTCGCCGCCGCCGTTGTTGGAGCCGTCGCCGTTGTCGGAGGTGCCGTTCTGATTGCCGCCGTTCTGATTGCCGCCGTTCTGGTTGGAACAAGCCACCATGGAGAACAGCATCACAGCCGTCAAGAGGACACAAAATAACTTTTTCATTGCCTACAATCTCCTGTTCAAAAAATTTACATCTCTTTTGCGCGGTAGACTGTCTGGCCGGAATGAAAAGAGACATATGAAAGAACTCATTCCGACCCGCCGGGAACGCGCTGGCAGATATGTATATATTAGCCTCTTGCGAGGTTAATATCAGACCAATCATCCCTTTGGTCTGTGCAGGCCCAATCAGTTTTTTAGTATCTTAACCAATTTTTTCGCCGAACACAAGACATTTTTTGTAATGCATTCCACAAAGAGCATTTCCCGCCGCCGCCGGCAGGCCCCGCCGCGGCAGAAGCCTGACGGCAAGCCGCCCCTCAGTTCCCCCTGCAAAAGGACAGCAGGCGCTGACAGGAGCGATCCAAATGCACCTCCACAGCCCGGACGATCCCCTCCGGGTCCCTTGCCAGGACAGCGTTGATAATGTCCAGGTGCTCCTCGCAGTTGCTGGAGCTCTGTTCAATCGCGTAGGTGGTGTAGGACTGCAAACGCACCGAGTACTCATTGATGGTGCTGAAGAGCGAATCGACCAGCGGGCTTCTCAGGTGGCGCCACAGCATGGAGTGCAGCCGCTCATCCAGCTGTATGCTCTTGTCCAGCAGCTCCGGGTGCTCCATCAGGTTCTCCACCAGCTTTTTCAGCGCCAAGGGCTCGCTCTCCGGGATCACATGCAGCGAGAGCTTGGCCACCACAGGCTCCAGCTGCTTTCGGAACAGATAGATGGTGGAGATCTCCTGCGGCGACAGCGTTTTCACCGTGGCCCGCTTCCCCGGGAGCTGCTCGATCAGATCGTCCTGCTTCAGCAGCTCCAGCGCCTGCGTAACCGGGGTGCGGCTCACATTGTACTGCTTGGCCAGCCGGACCACATTGAGCTTTTCCATGGCGGGCAGCTTCCCCACCAGGATCTCCCGCTTCAGCGCATAGTAGACCTGATGGGTCAGGTCGTTGCTGTCGTACTCCTGACGGGCGGCGGCGGGTTTGGATTCTATACTCATAACATATCCCCCTACAGATTTGACGGCTGTCTGATCCCGGCGTCCTGCGCGCTGTCTCACACCAGACAACTCTCGATTCACGGCGCATATGCTTCACTGTCGTACCGACGGGCGATTTCGGACACAGTGCGCACTCCGTCCGCGCGAAACAGGATGAAGCGGTTGACACGGCGTCCCTCCCCAACGTACAAATTGGCAGATAAATGTCTCCTCAAACGCACACATGCGGCAAAAACGCAGGTTTTCAGGGTGTACTTCTACCTATCATAGTTTGTAAGACAGACAGATGTCAAGGAAATTTTGACCCGCCGCCCCCGCTTTCTATCTCCGCGATGACAAAGCGGCTGTCCGCCGCCGCCTTCACCTCCACGCGCGGACCCGCGGCATTTTCCACCATCACCGCCTCCATTGCGCCAAGCGAAACGCGCTCGTCCCCCGCCGCGACAGAGGCTCCGCCCGCCCCGCAGAACAGCAGCACGGTGTCCGGAGACCGCCGGTCCAGGCCGCCTGAAAAGACGACGCTGCAAGCGGAGCCGGCGGACAGGCGGCGGGCATACATCCGCCCATGGGCCTGTCCCTTTCGCAGCATAAGATTGAAATCCGTACAGCGGCCCTGCGAGCGGGTGGCGGCGCCGCCGTCAAACTGGTGCACCTCATAGGGGGCAAGGCGGACGCCGTCCCCGCCGTCGTGAAACAGTGTCATGGACCCGCTCAGAGGGGTGATCCAGCGCCAGTAGTCCGGCAGGGCGGTAAAATCGGAGGTCTCCGTCTCCACACTGGCCGAGCTGACCCGCCAGAGAAAATCCCGGTCCGCGTAGGCCGCGCGGGGCGGCGCTATGGCGATCTGCGTGGTGACGCCGCCGGCCCAGGCGCTGACCACAAAGCTCTCCGCTGTCAAATGCGTCAATATCATATGCGTACTTCCTCCCTCAGAGATTCTTTAGTCAATTAACGAAACACTGTACTGCAAGAGAAAACAAAAGGCCGTGAAACCGGCCGCCAAGATTGCAATATTCCGAAAGCTCATGTAAACTAAGAGCGGAAAACACATGGCGGTAAAACACTTTACAGGGAGGAAATGTTATGCAAACCCCTCAAAAGCTCCAAACTGTCACCCTTGACGGACACAGCCTGACACTGGAGGCCCTTGTTGCCGTGGCCAGATTCGGCGCGCGTGTGGCGCTCTCCCCCCAGGCCAAGGAGGCCCTGTCCCGCTCCCGCCGTCTGGCGGAGAAAATCGCCGAGGAGAAGCGGGTTGCCTACGGTATCACCACCGGCTTTGGCGACTTTGCCACCGTTGCCGTTCCCGAGGCGCTCAGCAACCAGCTCTCCAACAACCTGATCCTCAGCCACTGCACGGGAACGGGAGAGCCCTACAGCGAGGAGCAGGTGCGGGGCATGATGCTCCTCCGGGCCAACGCGCTGTGCGTGGGGATCAGCGGTGTGCGCCCCATTCTGGTGGAGATGCTGATCGAGATGCTCAACCGGGGCGTGACCCCTGTGGTGCCCCAGAAGGGCTCCCTGGGGGCCTCCGGGGATTTAGCCCCGCTGTCCCACATGGCCCTGGTGCTCCTGGGCCGGGGAGAGGCCATGTATCAGGGGCAGCGGCTCCCCGGCGGCGACGCCATGGCGCGAAGCGGCATCCAGCCCCTGAAGACCTTGGTGAGCAAGGAGGGCCTTGGCCTGACCAACGGCACCTGTGCCATGACCAGCGTAGGCGCGCTCCACCTCTATGACACCCTCCAGGCGGCCCGGATGGCCGATCTGATCAGCTCCCTGACGCTGACCGCCCTCACCGGACAGCTGGACGCCTTCCAGGAGCGGATGCACACCGCCCGCGGCCACGCTGGACAGATTCAGGTGGCCAAAAACATGCGCCTTCTCACAGAGGGCTCCGAGATCCTGTCCCGCTGCCAGGGCGCGCGCGTACAGGACGCCTACTCCCTGCGCTGCATCCCCCAGGTCCACGGCGCCGTCCGGGACACCCTCGCCTTTATCCAGAGCAAGGTGGAGATCGAGCTCAACGCCGTCACCGACAACCCCCTCCTCTTCCCGGAGGACGAGGCGGTGATCTCCGGCGGCAACTTCCACGGCGAACCCATGGCGCTGCCCTTCGACTTTTTGGGCATCGCCTGCGCGGAGATCGCCAGCATCTCGGAGCGCCGCATTGAGCGCATGGTCAACGCCGCGCTCTCCAACGGCCTGACCCGGTTTTTGACCACAGAGGGCGGCATCAACAGCGGTTTCATGATCGTGCAGTACACGGCGGCCTCCATGGTCTCGGAGAACAAGGTGCTGGCGCACCCCGCCTGTGTGGACTCCATCCCCTCCTCGGCCAACCAGGAGGACTTCGTGTCCATGGGGACCACCGCCGCCAGAAAGGCGGGGACCATCCTGGAGAACACCCTGTCCGTCTTGGCCTACGAGCTTCTCACCGCCTGCCAGGCCATCGACATCCGCCGCCAGGAGGGCAGCTATGGCCAGGGCCTGTCGCCGCTGGGGGAGGCGCTGTTCTCCTATGTGCGCCAAAAGGTCCCCTTCATGGACATTGACCGGGAGATCTGGCCGGACATCCAGGCGGTGGAGGCCATTGTCCGCGGCGGCGAGCTGCTGCGCCTGGCCCAGGAGCTGGTCCCGGACTTCTGCTGACGCCCTGCCTACTGCTCCCCGGCCTCTCTCCCCCGGCCCAGCACCGAGCTGTATCCGCCGGACCCGAACTGCAAAGCGGTATTGATCCTGGTGATGGTGGAGCTGCTGGCCGGCACCTGCTGCCGGATGGACTCATAGGTCTCCCCCGCCAGAAGGAGCTTTGCCACCTGCAGGCGCTGGGAGAGGCTGATCAGCTCCTGGACGGTGCAGAGGTCCCGCAAAAAGGCCCGGCACTCCTCCATATCCCGCAGGGACAGGATTGCCTCCATCAGCTCGTTGATGTTTTCCGTCTGTCTCTGATCCAGACGAGGTGTCATATCATTCCCCCCTTTTCGTGAAACATATTGGGGCTGCTGACAAAACCCGATTGCCCCATTGTAGCACTCCCCCTATTTTGTCGTCAACAAAAAAGAGCCAAAGAACCCCTCTCCATTCGATAAACCGCAGATTAAAAGGAGGTCCGCTATGCAGTACTATGAAAACGGCGCCATGGTCATCAAGCTGGATGAGGAGCTTCCCCCCTATCCCGCCTTTGTCCCCGGCTGCCGCCGGGCGCCCCGCCGGGAGTCCCACCTGACCCAGGCCGACAAGGCTCTGGCCATCAAGAACGCCCTGCGCTACATCCACCCCAAGCACCACGCCCTCATGGCCAGGGAGTTTGCCCAGGAGCTGGAGGAGCACGGCCGGATCTACGGCTACCGCTTCCGCCCGGAGGGCGCCCTCCACGGCAGGCCCATCGAGACGTACAAGGGGAACTGCGTAGAGGGCCGGGCCTTCCAGGTGATGATCGACAACAACCTAAACTTCGACGTGGCCCTCTACCCCTACGAGCTGGTGACCTACGGCGAGACCGGCCAGGTGTGCCAGAACTGGATGCAGTACCGCCTCATCAAGAAGTACCTGGAGGCCCTCACCGATGAGCAGACCCTGGTGGTCATGTCCGGACACCCCCTGGGCCTGTTCCACTCCCACAAGCTGGCCCCCCGCTGCATCATCTCCAACGGCCTGATGGTGGGCGCCTTTGACGATCTGAAACACTTCAACCGCGCCGCCGCCATCGGCGTGGCCAACTACGGCCAGATGACCGCCGGCGGCTGGATGTACATCGGCCCCCAGGGCATCGTCCACGGCACCTTCAACACCCTG
>JAAWSV010000112.1 GCA_022801715.1 Oscillospiraceae bacterium | reverse complement strand
CCAGGTCTACGACAACGGCGCCGCCGAGGTCCTCTATACCGACGGCGGCGTCACCTATCAGGTGCTGGCCGGCTGGATAAACGACCGTTTTGATCCGGCTCAGGAGATTTCCCAGCAGGTAGATGTGAGAGACGAGCTGTACGTCTTCCCCCAGTGCCTGTATATCAACCACCCGGAGAGCAGCGCCAACGCCAAGGACGAATTTATGGAGAAGGTGGAGCGGGTCACCGCCGCCTTTGTGGAGACGGACAGTGAGGAGCTGCCCTGGACCTGCGACGAGCCGATCCCCCGACCGGACTACGCCCCAGAGGCCGCCCTGGTCTCCTCCATCCACTATTACTCCGGCAGCGGTCAGGGGACCTTCCAGTGGACCATCGAAATGAAGAACGGGGACCTTATTCACCTCTATCAGGCCATGGAAGCCCACCCGTTGGCGGTCTACCGCTTTACCCCAGAGGATACGCCCCTGAACACCGTGGAGGAGGTACAGGCACTGCTGGACAGCCTGAATGAGATCACAGAGGGCGAACCGAACACCGTGGACATCCATCTGCCCCCTGTGACCTACGACGGAGGCCTCACCATCCCCCGGGAGATCAATCTCTACGGCGCCGAGGAGGGTGGACGTACCGTTTTTACCGGCCCCATTCGCCTGCCGACCCCAATCAAAAGACACACTTGGATCTATGACATCGACCTTGTGGGGGACGGAAGCAGCGTAGGCCTGTCCGCCGCCTCCAGCGCATTCCTTTTGGGCTGTCGTATCTCCGGCTGGCGCACCGGCGTACTGGTGCAGGACGCTTGGGTCAGCGCCTTTGAGTGCACCTTCGAGGACAACGGCATCGGCCTCCATTACAACGCCGACACCGCGCTCCCAATGAGCTCCCACTACAGAGGGGACATCTTCCGAAACAACGGCACCGGCATCCTTTTTGAACGGGTGCCCAACCGGATGGCGCTGAGCTTCCCCGACACGGTGTTCTCCGGCAACGGAACCGACATCGACAACCGCTGCGGCTTGGAGCTGGATTTGAGCGAGACGGTGTTTGACGCCCCTCCCCAGTGACCCCCCCGTCATCCCCCCAAACACAAAAACCGGAGCGGCCAAGCCGCTCCGGTTTTTGTGTTATGTCCTATTCTCCGCCCGCAGGGACGCCGCTGTCCCTCCGCCGGGCCTCCATCACCTCCCGCACGGCCTCCTCCAGCACGGCCATGTCGATGGGCTTGGCCACATGGGCGTCCATCCCCGCCGCCAGGGCGTCCCGGATGTCCTCGGCGAAGGCGTTGGCGGTCATGGCGATAATGGGGATCTGCCGGGCCATGGGGTGGCTCAGCTGCCGGATGGCCTGCGTGGCCTCATAACCGTTCATCACCGGCATCTGCACGTCCATCAAAATCAGCTGATACTGCCCGGGCACCGAGGCGGCAAAGGCGTCCACCACCAGCCTCCCATTCTCAAAGATGTCGCAGAAGGCCCCGGACATATCCAGCAGCTCGCTGAGGATCTCCGCGTTGATCTCGTTGTCCTCCGCCACCAAGATGCGCATACCCCGGAGGAAGCTGTCCGCCTCCTCCTCTTGGTCCTCCCCGCCCTCCGGGAGCCCCCGGTTCAGCACGCTGTCCACATTCCTGCGGAAGCTGGTGAGGAAGAAGGGCTTGGGCAAAAAGCCGTCCACCCCGGCCTCCCGGGCGGCCTCCTCGATCTCCGGCCAATCGTAGCTGGTGAGGATCAGGATGGGCACGTGCTCGCGGACCTCCCGCCGGATGCGGCGGGCGGTCTCCACGCCGTCCAGCCCCGGCATCTTCCAGTCCAGCAGAACGATGTCATAGGGCATCCCCGCCGCCGTCTGCCGGTGGACCATCTCAAGGGCGCTCTCCCCGCTCAGGGCGTAGTCCACCGCCACGCCGGTGCCCTCCATGGTCAGCTGGATATTCTGGCAGATGACCTCCTCGTCGTCCACCGTCAGAAGCCTGCAGATGCCGTGCTTGCGCCAGAAGTCCTGGTCCACCGCCTGCTCGCTGATGTGCAGCTCTATATCCACCGTAAAGGTGGACCCCTTCCCCTTCTCGCTCTCCACGGTGATCTTGCCGCCCATCAGATCCAGCAGGTTCTTGGTGATGGCCATCCCCAGCCCGGTGCCCTGAATCCGGTTGGTGACGCTGTCCTCCTCCCGCGTAAAGGCGTGGAAGATCCTGGTCAGGTACTCCGGGCTCATGCCATAGCCGTTGTCGGCCACAATGAAGCGGAAGTGGGCCAGCTGCTTGGCGTACTGGGGCAGCTCCCGCACCGTCAGCGTCACATGTCCCCCGTCGGGGGTGTACTTCACCGCGTTGGAGAGCAGGTTCAGGAGGATCTGATTCAGCCGCAGCTTATCCATCACCACACGCTCGTGCTTGAGCTGATGGCTGTAGACCTCAAAGGTGTGCCCCTTGGCCTTCATCTGGGGCCGGATGATGGCGTCGATGCCCTCGATCAGCTCCACCACGCTCTCGTCGGACAGATTCAGCGTGGTTTTCCCCGCCTCGATCTTGCTGATATCAAGGATGTCGTTGATCAGCCCCAGCAGGTGCTGGCTGGAGGCGGTGATCTTTTTGGTATACTCCCGCACCTTCTCCGGATTCTCCACGTCCCGGCCCAAGAGGGCGGCGAAGCCCACAATGGCATTCATCGGCGTCCGTATGTCGTGGCTCATGTTGGAGAGGAAGGAGCTCTTGGCCCG
>JAAWSV010000032.1 GCA_022801715.1 Oscillospiraceae bacterium | reverse complement strand
GGAGGGGGACCGCCGCAAGGCGGTGGAGGGATTCCCCACCGCACCTCCAACAGACCACCCAGCGGAGGCCTCCCCCCACCGCTCCGTAGGGGCGCGCATCGCGCGCCCGCTCCACCGTCCCCCACCGCACCGGGGGGAGGGCAGGCGCACACTGTGCGCCCCTACGGGGTGCCATTATCCTCTCTTACATCCCGGTCAAATCATTCCCTCTCCCCGCATTCCGCCGCCAACTCCACCAGCGCGTCAATGGTGGCCTCCCTGGCCACCCGCACCTCAATCCCGTACCGCCGCGCCTCCGCCGCCGTCTGCTCCCCGATACAGAGCCCCACGAGCCGGGAGAAATCCGTATCCTCTCCCACCGACCCCACGAACCCCTTCACCGTGGACGCCGACGTAAACGCCGCGTAGCGCACCGCCCCGCCGTTCACCGCCGCCCGCAGCGCCGGAGACAGGGGGTGGTCATACTTAGTGCGATACACCGCCACATCCTCAAACTCGATCCCCCGCCTATCAAACGCCTCCGTCAGCTCCTTGGACCCGACCTCCGCCCGGAGGATCAGCACTTTTCCCTCCGCCGGCAGCCCCGCCCCCAAATGGGCGGCGTCATAGACCGCCGGCACGTAGTCCGCGCTCAGGCCACACTGCCCCAGCGCCTTGGCCGTCCCCGGCCCGATGGCGGCCAGCTTCACCCCGGCCAGCCCCCGGGCGTCCCGACCGAGTGCTCTCAAGCGGTGCCACATGGCCTCCACCCCGGCGGGACTGGTGAAGCACACCCACTTAAACCGCCCCAGCTCCTCCAGCGCCCCCTCCATAGCGGGGCAGGGGAGGATGGGCACCGTCTCGATACAGGGGTGCTCCCACACATTGGCCCCCAGCGCCCGCAGCCGGTCCGACAGCACCCCGGCCCGCTCCCTGGGCCGCGTCACCAGCACCGTCCGCCCCTTCAGCGGCAGGCGCTCGAACCAGTCGAACCGGGGCGCCAGAGAACAGACCTTTCCCACCACGATGATGGCGGGACTGCGGATCTCCATCTCCGCCGCCCGCTGGGGCAGGGTGGACAGCGTGGCGTCGCACCGCCGCTGCCGGGAGAGAGTCCCGTCCTCCACCATGGCCGCCGGCATGTCGGCGGCCATCCCGGCGTTCAGCAGCCCCTCCACGATCATGGGCATGGCGGTGACGCCCATCAGAAAGATGAGGGTCCCCCTGGTCCGCGCCAGCGCCTCAAAGTCGATGGTCAGGGGCTTCCCGGCCCGGGCGTGGCCGGTGATGATGTGCAGTGACGAGCAGAAGTCCCGGTGGGTCACCGGGATTCCCGCGTAGGCCGCCGCGGCGATGGCGGAGGTCACCCCCGGTACCTCGGCGAAGGGGATGCCGTGCTGCTCCAGCAGCTCCAGCTCCTCGCCCCCCCGTCCAAAGACGAAGGGGTCCCCGCCCTTCAGCCGTACCACCTGCCTGCCCTCCTGGGCCTTGCGGAGCAGGATCTGATTGATCTCCTCCTGTGGAATTTTGTGGTGGGAGGCCTCCTTGCCCACGTCGATCCGCTCCGCCCCCTCGGGGATCATGGACAGAATCGCCGGGGAGACCAGCCGGTCATAGACCACCACCTCCGCGCTTCTCAGCACCTCCCGGCCCTTCACCGTGAGCAGTCCCGGATCTCCCGGTCCCGCCCCCACCAGTGTCACCATTCCCTTTTCCATAGCCGTCCTCCTCATCTCAGCCTCTCCGCCAGCGCCAGCCCCAGCGCCTCCGCCTGGTCCACGCCGCCGGACAGGGTATCCTTCCTCCCGACGGCGTTCATCCCCGTCAGTGTCATTTTCGTCCCCTCCACCACCGCGAAGGCGGCCACAGGGGAGCTGCACCCGCCGTCCAGCGCCCGGACGAAGGCCCGCTCGGCGGTGACGCAGGCCCCGGCCTCCCCGTCGTGGAAGCACCGCAGGTAGTCCGTATCCATTCCGGCCCGCACCTGCGCGGCCAGAACCCCCTGCCCGGCGGCGGGGAGCATCTCCTCCGGCGTGAACAGGCGGGCGATGCGCCCCTCCAGCCCCAGCCGCTTCAGCCCCGCCGCCGCCAGAATCAGCGCGGAGAACTGCCCCTCCTCCAGCTTTTTCAGCCTTGTGAGCACATTCCCCCGCACCGGGGCCACGGTACACTGGGGATAGAGCGCCTTCACCTGCATCCCCCGCCGCAGACTGGCGCAGCCGATAGGCCGTGTAAAGTCGATCCCCGACGCCCCCTCCGGCAGCACCAGCGCGTCCCGGGGGTCCTCCCGTTTGGAGAAGGCCGCCAGCGGCAGGTCCTCCGGAATCTCCATGGGCAGATCCTTGCAGCTATGTACCGTCACATCCGCCCGCCCATCCCGGAGGGCCTCATCCAGCTCCTTGACGAACAGCCCCTTCCCGCCGATCTGATCCAGCGTCCGGTCCAGGATCTTATCCCCGGTGGTTTTCAGCGTCACCAGCTCCAGCACCGCCTCCGGACAGGCGGTTCGAACCGCCTCCATCAGCAGCTCCGCCTGCCTGACGGCCAGCAGGCTGTCCCTGCTTCCCACACGAATTCTCATAGCTCCTCCTCCCAGGCCCGGCGAATGATGGCCGCGGCCCGCGCGGTTTTTTGATGATCCCCACCGTCCCCTGCGACGCCGGCCACCAGGCCGCCGGTCTCGCAGAGGGCGGGAAAGAAAAAGTCACACTCCTCCGGACAGTCGCACACATTGACGGCCACCCCCCGCCGTTTCGCCTCCAGAAAGACGGCATGGTTCACCGCCCGGCAATCCGTAGCGCCCACCGCTAAAAAGGCCCCCTCTAAATCCCCCTCCTGATACGCCCGCCGGACATACGCCACTCCCTCCAGCGCGCACTTCACCGCCGGCGAGACCACCGTCACCCGCGCCCCAAACCGGGCCAGCGCCCCCGCCCGCCGCGTCGCCACCGTCCCCCCGCCCACGACGACAGCCGCGCGGCCGGAGAGGTCAATAAACAGGGGAAACCTCATCGCAAACCCTCCTCACTCCTGATTCCTGCTCCCCCTCGTGTGTGCCCGGATCTTCGCCGCGCACTCCCGCAGGGCCTCCTGGGTCAGCGGGGCCTTCAGCCCGCCGGCCAGCAGCTCCACCGCCCGGAGGGCGGCCTCCTCGGCCTCCAGACCCCGGACGCGCTGGAGCACCGCCGCCTTCACCTCCTCCAGTGCCGGGAGGCTCTCCCGATAGACGCTCCACTGGCGAAAGCGGTCCATGTGCGCCTCCACCGTCCCGCGCACCCGCCGCAGGGCCTCGCTGTCCGCCTCCCCCTGGGGGCGGAGGTCGTCGATGTTCCAGAGCGCCACGCCGGGGAACGCCCCGCCGATCTCCGGCTGGATGTCCCGCGGGATGGCCAGATCCACCAGCACACGGGGCCGGTGCTTCAGCGCGCCGAAGGGCGCCGCCGCCACCGTGTAGTGGGGGCTCACCGTGGCGGAGACCACCGCCTCCGCCTGCTCCATGGCGCGGTAGCGCTCCTCATAGGCGGCCACCGCGCACCCGGCGGGGACGATGGTCTCCCCGTGGCGGTAGGAGCGGAGCGTCACCGTCACCGCGCACCCGGCCTCCCGGAGGAGGGACGCGGCCAGCCGCCCCATCTCGCCGTTGCCGATGACCAGTATACGCCGGCCTGCCAGCGGCCCCAGCACCCGCTCCAGCGCCTCCACCGCCTGATGGGCCGCGGAGGACCCCACCGCCGAGAGCCGCCCGGCGCTCTTGCCCGCCTTCCCGCAGGCGGCGGCGGTGCGAAACAGGGTCTCCAGCACCCCATCCGCCGCCCCGGCCTCCCGGGAGAGGGTGAGGGCGGTTTTCACCTGCGTGAGAATCTGGTCCTCCCCGAGGATCTGGGAGCGGAGCCCGCAGGAGACCTCCATCAGGTGCCGCACGCAGTCCTCCCCCCGCCGTGTGACCATGGCCGGGGCAAAGAGGGTGTAGTCCGCCCCCGCCGCCTGACAGAGGAGCGCCCCCGGCTCTATGGTCTCCACATCGCCGGAGAGGTACACCTCCGTCCGGTTGCAGGTGGAGAGGAGCACCGCCCCCCACACCCCGGGCCGGTCCGCCAGCGCCCGATCTAGGTCGGCCGCCGCGTTCTTGGTGAAGCTCAGGCGCTCCCGCAGGTCCACCGGGGCCCTGTCATAGTCCAGCCCGGACATAGCCAGCCCCATGTTTTTCACCCCCCTCTCTTCACGACCACCACCGAGAAATACCCGGCCTCCCGCTCCATGTCGCCGAACCGGGGGAAGACCTCCTCCCCCTCCATCCCGCACCGGGAGACCATCGACGCCCGCGATAGGAGCCCGTGGGCCTCCAGCTTATCCCGCAGCGCCCCGATCTCCCGCCCCGCCTTCATAAACACCAAATTGGCGTCCACCTTCAGGCAGTCCTCCACATCCCTGTGGGAGGCGGGCACGATCAGAAGCCTTTCGCTGTGCTCACAGAGGCTCATATTCAGCCGCGCCGCCACCGCGCAGAAGGAGGGCACCCCCGGCACCAGCACCGCCTCAAACCCCCGCTCCAGCACCCTTTGGTGGACGTACACATAGGTGGAGTACACCGTGGGGTCCCCCAGCGTAATAAAGGCCACCGTCCGCCCCTGGGCCAGCTGGGCGCACAGATCCTCCGCGATCCGATCATAGGCCTCCGCCAGCCGCTCCTTGTCCCGCACCATGGGCGTCACGCACCGCAGCACGTTTTTGCCCTGGATGTAGTCCTTAACAATATTCATCGCGGTGCCCTCGCCGTCCCCCTTGTCGGGCACGGCCACCACATCGGCCTCTCTCAAAATCCTTAGCGCCTTCAGCGTCAAAAGCTCCGGGTCCCCCGGCCCCACGCCCACGCCGTACAGAGTTCCAAGTGCCATTGCTCCATAACCTCCAGTCTTTATTCCTGACTCCCAACTGCTCTCCTCGCGTGCTCCACAAAGATCTCTCTCACCGCCGGGTTTTCCCCCAGACCCTCCAGCCGGCATTCCACCTCATAGCCGCTCTGTACCAGCATGGTCCGCCAGGAGTCGGCGTCCTCGCCGGCTAAATCGTTCTTGGCGTGGTCCCCGGCCACGATCATCAGCGGCAGCAGCAGCACGCGCTTCACGTCCCCCTGCTCCTCCAGCCTTCTGCCCACCTCCTGGAAGCCGGGGTATCCCTCCACTGTTCCGATGTGGATATCCCGCCGCCCCATGTCGTGGAGGATATACTCCAGCAGGGCATAGACCGCGTTGGCGTGGTGCTCGGTCCCGTGGCCCATGTAGACGATGGCCCGTCCCGCCTCCGCCTCCGGCAGACGCCGCAGCAGGGCACTGGCCGCCGCCTGATAATCCCCGGCCTCCGTCAGCAGGGGGGCCCCCAGGGTGAGGGAGGAGAACCGCCCCCTATAGGGCCGGGCCTCCCGGACCAGCTTCTCCCACTCCTCCCCGTTCATCACATGGGTGGACTGCACCACCACGTCCTCATATCCCTCTTCCAGCAGCCGCTCCAGCGCCTCCCCGGGGCTGTTGATACAGAGCCCCTCCCGCTCCCTGAGCCGCCGCCGCACCATAGAGCTGGTAAAGGCCCGCGCAAAATCCCGCTCCGGAAAGGCCCCGGCCAAATCCCGCTCCACCGCGGCAATCGTCCGCCCCAGCGTATCCAAGTGTGTAGTCCCAAAAGAGACCACTAAAATTGCTTTTTTCAACCCAAAACCCTCCTGAAGTACAGATTTGCAGCGTTCTATTTGCAGTGGGAGATTCTAATTACGCCTAATTCCTAATTCTCCCGCTCCGCCCTGTACAGCAGCGCGTTACAAATCGCCGCCGCCACATTGCTCCCGCCCTTGCGGCCCATGGCGGCGATGTGGGGACAGCGCATAGTCCGCAGCAGCTCCTTGCTCTCCACCACGTTCACAAACCCCACCGGGACGCCGATCACCAGCGCCGGGGCAAAGTCCCCGCTCTCCATCAGTTCACAGGCCCGGACCAGCGCCGTGGGGGCGTTGCCGATGGCCAGCACCACCGGCCCCTTGAGCTTCGCCGCCCGCTCCATGGATACCAGCGCCCGGGTCACCCCCCGCTCCTTGGCCTCCCGCGCCACCTCCGGCTCTCCGATAAAGCACACTGCCGACCCGCCGAGGGCGCCCAAGACCCGCTTATTCACCCCGCTGCGGGCCATCTCTGTGTCGGTGACAATGGTGCACCCCTCGCGGATAGCCGCCAGCCCCGCTGTCACGGCGTCGGGGGTAAAGAACAGGTTCTGCACATAGTCGAAATCCGCGCTGGTGTGGATGCAGCGTTTCACAATGGGCAGCTGCTCCTCCGTGAAGCGGTGGGGGCCCATCTCCTGTTCGATGATGGCCATACTCCGCGCCTCAATCTTGCCTGGGGCGATCTGCTGCAGGTGTATCTCTCTCATAGCGGTGCTGTCTCCTTAAAATTCAGAAAGGTATTTCCTCCCCCGTGCAACCGAGGGGGTATTTTTTTCAAAATTCAGCGGTTTTTTGCGTTTCTTTCCCGTTTTTTCAAGGTTTTTTACCGCCCAAAAAATGGTAAAACCGCAGAATTGGCCCTATTTTGTACCCAAAATCCGATAAACGGCCTCCATGTCAATGGCCCGCCGCAGCCCGTCAGACAGGAGATTAAACTGCGTCTCCTGATAGGCATTCCAGTCCACGGCGGCGGTCTGAGCGGTGAGCCCCCGGGCCTGCAAAAGGCAGTCCACCAGCGCCTTAGCGCACTCTCCCCGGTCAAAAAGGCCGTGAATATAACAGCCCAGCACGTTGCCCCGGGACTGTCCGTCGGTTTTCTCCCGCCCGGTCTGATCCCGCAGAGCCATTGCGGGACAAGGGTTTTCCGTCTCACCCATGTGGATCTCATAGCCGGTGAAGGCCGTGCCGGCCATGCCGGCGAAGATGCCGCTGGCGGCGGTGAAGGTCCCCTCCACCTGGGTGCGGGTTTTCTCCCCGCGGAACACGGTCCGACCGGGGAGGAGGCCCAGACCGCGAAGGGTCCCGCCGCCCTCCACCCCCTCCGGGTCACTGATGGCCTCTCCCAGCATCTGGTAGCCGCCGCAGATCCCCAGGAGGGCCCCGCCGGCCCCGGCGTGTTGGAGGAGCTTGGCCTCCAATCCGTTCTGCCGCAGCCACTTGAGGTCATCCAGCGTGTTCTTGGTCCCCGGCAGAATGACAAGGTCCGGGGCCCCTAAATCCCGGGGATCGTCCACGTAGCGGAGGCTCACCTGCTCCATCCGCTCCAGGGGATTGAAGTCGGTAAAGTTAGAGATCCGGGGCAGACGGATCACCGCGATGTCAATAAGCCCCACCCGGTCCCCCCGGCCAAACCGGGAGGAGAGGGAGTCCTCGTCGTCGATGTCCACCTGCAGCATGGGCACCACGCCCAAAACCGGCTTCCCCGTGAGCTCCTCCAGTGTGCCAAGGCCCGGCCGGAGGATCTCCACATCCCCCCGGAACTTGTTGATAATCAGGCCCTTTATCCTGTCCTGCTCCTCTATTTCCAGCAGCTTCACCGTGCCGTAGAGGGAGGCAAAGACGCCGCCCCGGTCGATGTCGCCGCAGAGGAGCACCGGGGCGTCGGCAATTTTCGCCATGCCCATGTTCACGAAGTCGTCGGCCCTCAGGTTGATCTCCGCCGGGGAGCCGGCCCCCTCTATAACGATGATATCGTTATCTGCGCTCAGGCGGCGGTAGGCGGCCTCGATCTCCGGGCGCAGGGCTTTTTTGTACTGGTAGTACTCCCGGGCGGAGAGGGTGGCCCGGGGGACGCCGGAGACGATGACCTGACTGCCCACGTGGCTGGTGGGCTTCAGGAGCACCGGGTTCATGTCCACCGAGGGGAGGACCCCCGCCGCCATGGCTTGGACGTACTGGGCCCGGCCGATCTCAAAGCCCTCCGCGGTGATGGCGGAGTTCAGCGCCATATTCTGGGACTTGAAGGGGGCCACCCGGTACCCGTCCTGGGCGAAAATCCGGCACAGGCCCGCGCAGAGCAGGCTCTTCCCCGCGTTGGAAGCGGTCCCTTGGATCATAATGGCCTTGGCCATTTACAGCACCTCCTTTAGCGCGTACAGCAGTCTCTCATTCTCCGGTCCGGTGCGGACGCAGACTCTATAGTAGTCCGGCCCCAGACCGGCGTAGCCGGCGCAGGCGCGGATCAGAATATCCTTTTTCAGAAGCCGCTCCCGCAGGTCGGTACAGCCGGCGCAGAACAGCAGGTAGTTGGCCTCCCCCTCCCACACGGTGAGCCCCAAGGCCCGCAGGGCACGGACAAGCCGGGGGCGCTCCTCCCGGAGGAGGGCGCGGCCCCGCTCTGCCCAATGGGTACAGGCGCAGGCGGCCAGTCCCGCGGTCAGGGCCGCGGTGGACACCGCCCAAGGGGGGCCGGCGTCGTAGAGGGCGCTGAGAAGGTCCCCGTCGATGGAGAGGCCGTACCCGAGGCGCAGGCCAGGGATGGCGTAGGTCTTGGTAAAGGCCCGCAGGAGAAACAGGTGGGGATGATCCCTCAGCAGCTCCAAGGCGCTGGGACAGTCGGTGAGGTGGATGAAGCACTCGTCCAGCACCAGATGGGCCCCGATGGCCTCGCACCGGTCCGCAATCCGCCGCAAAAGGGGCAGGGGGACACAGCGGCCTGTGGGGTTGTTGGGGGTACAGAGAAAGACCATGTTGAGCTCCGGCGTCAGCGCGTCGAGAAAGTCCTCCCCCAAGTCAAATTGGTTCTCCGGATGGAGGAGAAACCGCCGGGGCGTACAGCCCGTCAGGGCGAGGGCCTGGGCGTACTCCGAGAAGGTGGGGGCGGTGACAAGGGCGTTTTGGGGGCGCAGGGTGAGGCACAGCCGGTAGATAAGGTCCGCCGCCCCGGCGCCGCAGATGACCTCCTCCGCCTCCACCCCCTGCCCGTGGGCGATGGCCCGGCGCAGCTGGGTGCAGAAGGGATCAGGATAGTTCACCGCCGCCTCCACCGAGGCCCGAAGGGCCTCCGCCACCTCGGGAGGCATCCCAAGTGGGTGGAGATTGGCGGAGAAATCAACAGCGGCGGGATGGTTCCAGATGTCACCGCCGTGGGAGTAGGGGGGGAGAGTGGTGTTTTGCACGAAGTACCTCCGAATCAAGTAGGAATTGGGAATGAGGAATCAGGAACGGTGGTGTCCAGCGGAGCTGGACGGATTTGAATTTTTGGAATGGGGAGCGAGAAACAGGGGTGAAAGGAGCGGAGCGCCCATATTCCGGGAGAGAGCAGGACCTCTCCCTCTGTCGGCACCATTCAAATCATCCAGCATCGCTGGACACATTCATTCCTAATTCCTGACTCCTAATTCAACAAGAACACTATGCTCGTGAGCAAGACCACCACCCCAACCGCCAGCGCGTACCCGCGAGCCACCAGCCCATTCACCCGCCGGATGTCCTCCGGCTCAATGGGGCGGAGGGGGTCGCCGATGGTGGGCTTCTCCACTAATTGCCCAAAGTAATAGCTGGGACCCGCCAGTTGGACGCCAAGGGCGCCGGCGGCGGCGGCTTCGGTATGGGCGGAGTTGGGGGATTTATGGTTTTTGCGGTCCCGTCGGAAGATCCGGCAGGCGTCCTTGCCATTGAGCCGTGTCAGCGGCGCGGCGAGGCAGAGCAACAGGCCGGAGAGACGGGCGGGGAGGAGGTTTAAGAGGTCGTCTATAAGGGCGGCGCAGCGGCCGAAGTGCTGGTAGCGGGGGTTTTGGTAGCCCACCATGGAGTCCAGGGTGTTTACCGCCTTGTAGAAGATGCCGCCGGCGGGACCGGCGAGGGCTAAGAACAGGAGGGGGGCGATGACGCCGTCGGAGAAGTTCTCCGCCACCGTCTCCACCGCTGCCTTGGCCACGCCCTCCTCGTCCAATTGCTCCGTGTCCCGGCCTACGATCATGGAGACGGCGGCGCGGGCGGCGGGGAGGTCCCCTGTGGTCAGGGCGGCGTGGACCTTCATGCTCTCCTGACGCAGGGAGGTGAGGGCCAGGCACTGGCTGGTAAGGAGGACGCCGAGGGCGTAGCTGAGAGGGGCGCAGGCCCAGTAGGTCACAGCCAGGGCCAAGGCGGTGAGAGCGGTGGGGAGGGTGGTGACAAGGAGCACCAGCAGCCGGCCCGCCCACCGCTCGCCGGCGGGGGTCAGGGGGAAGAGGCGGCGGAGGGGAGCCTCTAAATGGGCGATGAGCCAGCCGATGCCCCGCACCGGGTGGGGCAGGGACCGGGGGTCGCCGATGAGGAGGTCCAGGAGCACTCCTAAAAGGAGGCAGATGAGAGGGGCGGTCATTTCCAGTTCCCCACCTGGGAGAGCAGGTGAAGCCGCAGGGGCTCCTCCTCCACCTTGACGGCGTAGCCGCTGCAGTTGGGGCATTCCCAGTCGTAGTAGTGGGGGCGGCGGGGGGTGGCCAGGGCGTCCATCAGGGCCATCAGACTGCCGCCGTGGGTGCAGACGCCCACCCGGCTGTAGCCGCGGGACTTGGCGTCGGTGATGACCTCTTGAATGGCGGTGGTGAGGCGGTGGACGCACTCGGCCACGCTCTCGCCCACGGGGAGCTTGGAGAGGTCGGCGTCGTTGAGCCACTGGAGGTAGAGAGGGTCGTCCTTCAGCTCCTCGTGGTTCTTCCCCTCGAAGGGGCCGAAGTCCGTCTCCCGGAGGCCGGGGACCACCGTCTGCTCCTTGTGCTGGGGCCAGAGGAGGGCCGCCGTCTGCTGGCAGCGGCACAGGGGGCTGCGGTACACGTGGTCCACCGTCGGCAGGCCGGCGGAGACGGACCGGGCCAAGTCCTCCCCTTGGGGGAGGATGGGGATGTCAGTGATGCCGATGAAGCGGTGCTCCAGGTTGCCCTGGGTGGTGGCGTGGCGGATAAGGATCAGTTCCATTGTGTTACGCTCCTTTGATAATAGTGGGGATGCCGCAGTAGAGGCGGATGACCCGCTCCGCCCGCTCCGCCAGAGCGCAGCAGGTGCGGCCCACCCGCTCCCGCCAGCGCCGGTCCCCGCCGTCCATGGGCACCACGCCGCAGCCCACCTCGTCGCAGAGGAGGCAGGCGTCGGGATAGGCGGCAAGGAGGGCGTTCAGGGCGGGCCAGGGGTCCTCGGCGTTGCGGAGCCACTGGGCGAGGCCGGCGACAATAGGCTGGGGACAGCGGGGGTCACGGGTGACATGGGCCTCGGTAAGGCCGGTGAGGCGGAGGGCGAAGGCCAGCTTGCCCTGCCCGGCGCCGCCGATGATAAGAGTCATGGGAAGCCTCCGGTTTCAGTGAGGAGTGAAGGTGCCGGCTTTGGCGACGAGATTTGAATTTTTAGAGTTGGAATAACGGAGTACCTATGTTTTGGGAGAGAGTAAGGGTTCTCTCACTCCTAACTCCACAAGCGCTGCCCCACTGCGCCCGCCACGACCATCGCACACTCGCAGATCTGCAAGAAGAAACCCTCTGTGTCGCCGGTGATGCCGCCGAATTGGCGGTAGGATATGCAGTGGTACCAAGCGAAGGTCAGAAGGGCCGCGGCGGGGATGGCTAAGAGCTCCCAAGTGCCGTTGTACCAGCAGAGGAGGAGGGCGGCGAGGAGGGCGGCGACGGTCTCGGCGAGGAGGATCAGGCGGGCTTTTCGGGCCTCCATGGGGGTGGTGAAGGTGGCTAAAAGGCCGGTGCCGCGGGCGTTTTGCCAGGAGACCGCCGCGAGGCCGGAGAGGCAGCGGCTCAGAAAAGGAGTCAGAGAGAGGAGGGTGGCGGAGGACGGGGTGAGGCGGATGTCGGACCAAGCGGCATAAAATACCAGCAGATACAGGGCGCAGCAGATGATGGCGAAGGCGCCGGCGTGGCTGTCTTTCAGGATGCGCAGCTTCTCCTCCCGGCTGCGGTGGCTGGAGAGGGCGTCGCAGGTGTCGCAGAGGCCGTCCATGTGGATGGCTCCGGAGAGGGTGACGGGGAGCAGCACCGCCGCGGCGGGGCCTAAGGCGTCCAAGCCCAGCAGGGGCCAGAGCCAGAGCCAGAGGCGCAGCGGGAGGGCGATCAAAAGGCCCACAACCGGGAAGTAGCACAGGGCCCAGCGGAGGGACTTTTCCTCCCACTCCACCTGGGGCACCGGGAGCTTGGAGTACATGGAGAGGGCGATCAGGAGAGATTTCATAGGGGGTTCCGTCTCCTCTGTTTTGATAGATGGGTGTCTATTTATGGCGGAGGGGGATGCCGCAGACCACCTCGTAGACCTGGTCCGACAGGGCGGCGGTCTCTTGGATCAGGGCGGCTAAGGCTTGGAGGTAGGCCAAGGTGTCCGGGGGATAGTCCATGCCGTCGGAGAAGAGGTCGTTGCCCACGATGACTGATAGGGGGGTGCGGGCTTTTAGGCGGCGGAGGCCGGTGAGGATGCGGTCCGCGGCCCCCTCGCGGGCGGGGCTGAACCACTCGTTGGCAAAGAGGTTGGTCAGATCCTCCAAGAGGACGGGGCGATTTGGGGGGAGGGGGAGGGTCTCTAAGGACCGGGGGCGCTCCACGGTGGTGAAGCCCTTGCCGGCGCGGAGGGCGCGGTGGCGGGCGATGCGGACCTCCGCCTCGGGGCCGAAGGGCTCCATGGTGGCGATATAGAGGGGGGCCGGGAGGCCGCTCTGGACGATCTGGGACTCGGCGAAGGCGGACTTGCCGCTGCCGGCGCCGCCGGCGATGTAGAGGAGCATGGCTATATCAGGTGCTCATAGGCGTCGATGTCCATCTGCTGGAAGGTGGACATGTCCCGGTAGATGGCCAAGGCCATGTCGAGGATGGGCATGAGGGCCACTGCGCCGGTGCCCTCGCCCAGGCGCATACCGGCGTGGAGGATGGCCGTCAGACCCAGCTCTTGGAGTACCGTCTGGCCAGCGGGCTCGGCGGAGGCGTGGGTGGCCAGCATGTAGTCCCCCGCCGCCGGGCACAGGCGCCGGGCGCAGAGGGCGGCCACGGAGGAGATCAGCCCGTCGATGAGGACGGGGACGCGGCAGAGGGCGCCGCCTAAGAACACACCGGTGAGGCCGGCGATGTCCAGTCCCCCCACCTTGCTGAGGACATCCGTGGGGTCGGCGGGGTCGGGGCGGTTCACCGCGATGCCCCGGCGGATGGCGTCGATCTTCCGACCAAGGCCCTCGGTGGAGAGGCCGGCTCCCCGGCCGGTGACGTCGGCGGGGTCCAAGTTCAGCAGGACGGCGAGGACCGCGGAGGAGGAGGTGGTGTTGCCGATGCCCATCTCCCCGGTGGCAATGAGGCGATACCCCTCGGCGACGAGGCTTTGGACCACGTCCACGCCGGTGAGGATGGCCTCTTCGCACTCACCGCGGGTCATGGCGGGGCCGGCGGTGAAGTCGGCAGTGCCCCGGCGGATGTTCCGCTGGAGCAGATTGTGTCCGGAGATGGGCCGGGCCACGCCGATGTCCACGGGCACCACGTCGGCCCCGGCCACCCTGGCCATGCGGCAGACGCTGGAGGTACCCCGGGCCATATTCTCGGCCACCACGGCGGTGACCTCCTGACCGGTCTGCGTGACCCCTTGGGCCACCACGCCGTTGTCGGCGCACATGGCGATGACGGCCTTTTTGTCAAGGGTCACATTGGGCGTGCCTTGGGCCCCGGCGATGCGGACGATGGCGTCCTCCAAGAGGCCCAGACTGCCCAAGGGCTTGGCGACGCTGTCCCATCGGGCGCGGGCGGCGGCAACGGCGGCGGAGTTGGCGGGAGCGATCTGTGTGAGGAGGGGGGATAGTGTCATGGGAGGACTTCCTTTCAGTTAGGAGTTGAGGTGTCCGGCGGAGCTGGACGGATTTGAATTTTTAGAGTGGAGAGTTGGGAGTAAAGAGTGGAGATTAGGGAGCACCCACACTCCTGACTCCTAACCCCTCACTATTCCCGCGGGTCATGCACGCTTCCACAAACCTTCCAGCCGCTTGGGGGCACCCACACAGGTGCACGTGCGGAAAACCGGCGTAGAGGGTGGGGGTGTGGTGGGCGCAGAACCAGGCGCGGGGGGATTGGGGCTTTTGGGCGTGGAAGGCTTCGCCGGGGGCGGTGCTGTCCCAGTAGTGGAATTCGTGGGCGTTCAGAGAGGCACCGGTGGGGCAGAGGAGGCCGGCGGTTTGGGCCGTCATGGTGATATAGCCGAAGCGGGTGAGCTTGCCGACGCTGCGGGCCGAGGCGTGGAGGAGGCCCGCCATGGGCCGACTTTGGCCGGCGGCGTCGGTGAGGGCCTCGTGAAGGTAGAGGAAGCCGCCGCACTCGGCGATGGTGGGGAGGCCGGACTGGATGGCCTCGCGGATGGCTTGGAGCAGGGGGCGGTTCTCTGAAAGTGCCTCGGCGTGGAGCTCCGGGTAGCCGCCGCCTAAGTAGAGGCCGGCGGTGCCCTCCGGTAGGGCGGCGTCGGCGAGGGGGGAGAAGAAGGCCAGCTCCGCGCCTAAACGCTCCAAGAGGCGGAGGGCGTCGGCGTAGTAGAAGCAGAAGGCCTTGTCTCGGGCCACGGCGATGCGGGGGCGGCCGGCCACCGGGGCGGGGAGGCCCTCCGGTGGGACGGTCAGGGGCGGGGCGGTCTGGGACAGGGCGGTAAGGCCCTCTATGTCGAGGTGCTGTCGGGCCAAGGCGGACAGTCGGTCCAGCTTTTCTTGCAGGCCGGCAATCTCGGCGGCGGTGACAAGGCCTAGGTGTCGGCTCTCGATGGTGCAGTCGGGGCACTCGGGGAGGAAGCCGTAGGCGCGAAGGCCGGTCTCCCGCTCCACCAGCTCTTTGAGGCGGGGGTAGAGCATGGGGGAGACGCGGTTGAAGATCACACCTCTGAGCTGGGAGCGGGGGCGGAAGTCTGCGAAGCCCTTCACCAGCGCCGCGGCGCTGAGGGCGCGGCCCCGGCCGTCGATGACGAGGACCGCCGGGGTGGATGTGAGCTGGGCCAAGCAGTAGGCACTGGCGTCGTCGCCCATGGCGATGCCGTCGTAGTAGCCCATGGCCGCCTCGATGAGGGAGATGGCGCCGCCGTTCTCCTGTAGGGAGCGGAGGATCGGGGCCTCGCCCATGAGAAACAGATCCAGGTTCCGGCTGGGGACGCCCACCACCTCGCTGTGAAACATGGGGTCAATATAGTCCGGGCCGCACTTGAAGGCGGCGGGGGCGGCCCCCCGCTCCTTCAGGGCTCGGAGGAGGGCACAGGTGACGGTAGTTTTGCCGCTGCCGCTGGAGGGGGCGCAGAGCATGAGGCGGGGGCGCTCAGTCATGGCGTACCTCCCCGGAGACGATCCACACCGGGTTTTGGGCGTCCATCAGGTGGTAGCGCCCCGCCTGCCGGGTGCGGGCGGCGGAGAGCTGTACCGCGTCGGTGTGGGTAAAGCCCAAGGCCGCGAAGCAGCTCATGGCCTCGGCGATGGTCTCGATGGTGACGGCGGTGATGACCGCCCGGAGGGTGGGATTTTTCGACAGGGCCACGCGGAGGATGGCCTCCATGGAGCCGCCGGTGCCGCCTAAGAACACCCGATCCGGGGCGGGGAGGTCTGACAGTGCCTCCGGGGCGGCGCCCTCCACGATGTGCAGGTTGGTGAGGCTGAATTTGGCCCTGTTGGCCCGCAGCAGCTCGATGGCCTCTGTGCTGCGCTCGACGGCGTAGACCTGGCCCTCGTTGGCGGCGAGACAGCATTCCACAGAGACGGAGCCGGTGCCGGCCCCCACGTCCCAGACGGTATGGTGGGGGCACAGGCGGAGCTTGGAGAGAACCAAGGTTCGGGTCTCCTCCTTGGTCATGGGGGTCTTGCCCCGGAGAAAGTCGCCGTCGGTGAGGGAGGGGACGGCGCAGGGGCGGAGGATGGGGGCGGGATTTTCGGCCAGGACCACCGCTAAACTGTCGAAGGATCGGTTTGCCAGCTGGGCGGCGGTGCCGGTGGTGATGCGCTCGTCGGGGTAACTCAGGCGCTCGCCTACGGAGATGCGGACATCGCCCAAGCCCCAGTCAGTGAGCTGGGCGCAGAGGGTATCGGGGCGGCAGCTGCCGCCGGTGAGGATGAAGGTCTTATAGTGGCTCTGCACCGCGCCGGGGGCGTTGTGGGTCCGGCCGTGGGCGGAGACCACATAGGCGTCCTCCCAAGGGGTCCGGAGGGCGGCGCAGAAATACAGAAGGCTGCTGAGGCCGGGGAGGGGGACCACCTCGCAGTCCGTGAGCAGCGGGTAGAGGTTTTTGGCCCCGGAGTAAAACCCTATGTCTCCGGAGAGGAGGATGGAGATGGGGCCCTGCTTCTGGGCGCGGACGGCCTCCGCGATGTCGGCGGCGGCGATGAGGGGGAGACACGTCTTGTCCTCGCGGCCCTCCAGCAGGCGGGGGGCGCCGATGAGTACCGGACTCTCGTCAATGGCGGCGAGGGCGGCGGCGGTCATGTGCTCCCGGCTGCCGGGGCCGGTTCCAATCAAATAGACTTTCATCTATGAATCCACCTTTTGATGTAATCCTGTATTTCGTCCAGCACAAGACCCTCCTCCTGGGTGGGGCGCTCCACCACTAGGAGGGCGCAGCCGGCGTCCTTGGCGGCATCGGCCTTGGCGCGGAAGCCGCCATAGGTGCCGGTGTCCTTGGTGACCAAGGTTTTGATGTCATACTGGCGGAGAATGGCGGCGTTGAGCTCACGGGAGAAGGGGCCCTGCATACAGAGAATGTGGGGGGGGGGGAAGCCCAGACTCAGGCACCGCTGGAGGGAGTCCAGCATGGGGAGGACACGGGGGCAGCACCGGTCTATGAGGCCGGGAACGGCGAAGTGGTGGAGCTCCTTGCTGCCGGTGGTGAGGAGGACATTCCCGGGGAGGGACTGGAGCATATGGGCGGCTGTCGCCATGTCACCGGCCTTGTGGCACGCGTCCTCCCCGTCGGACTGGCGGAGGAGGCGGAGGCAGGGCCTGCCGGCGGCCTCCGACGCGGCGCGGAGGTTTTGCGTCACCTCCACGGCGTAGGGGTGGGTGGCGTCGATGACGAGATCGCAGTGCTCGGCGGCGATGAGGTGCTCCATTTCGGTCTGGGTCAGACGGCCCACGTGGGTGGGGAGGCCCTCCGGCAGAAGGGCGCTTCCGTAGTCGGTAGCGACGCAGACCAAGAAGGGGATTTGCTGGCTGTGGAGCCAGCAGGCCAGTTGGTGGCCCTCGGTGGTGCCGCCAAAGAGGAGGATTTTTTTCATAGGGGGGTGCTCCTTTTTGCGCCCGGCAGGGCGTGGTGCTTTTTTTGTACTGCGGAGCAGTACACAGGCTTTTATTCCGCGCCGCCGCGGCGCGGGGAGGGGGACGGGGGTTTCGCCCCCGGGCGACTGACTTTTGGCACAGCCCAAAAGTCAGCAAAAGGCTACTTAGGTGTCCGCTCAGACGGGCTTTAGCCCCCGCAGGGGGGCACAGCCCTGATTCGCTCCCCCCTAAGAACCCCCAAGACGCGGCGCAGCTTCGGTAGACTGGTGCGGGATTTTGGCTTGGTGCTTCGGACGCGGCGGCGGTGGCTCTCGCTTAGTGGATGGTATCCTGAGAGCGTACCCCCCGTCTTTAGCCTTGCTGTAGGCGTCCGCTGCCGCTCTGCAAAGCTCGCCACGACTTGCCCCCGAAACTTGATGGTTGTTGCGTTGTTCGTTGTGCAGCAAATGCCGCCGTACCTGATAGCGGTTGTAGGGGCGCACATTGTGCGACTGCTCTATCGATACCCACCGTACTGGGGAAGAACGGGCGCACGGTGTGTGCCCCTACACCTGTTTCCATGAACCATGTCTGATAACCTAACCCCGTAGGGGCCGGTGTCCTCACCGGACCGTCCCCCGACACCAAGATGGTCCGTTACCCCCCGCCCGTAGGGCGCGGCGACCTCGGCGCGCCGTGTCTCGTGGGCGGCGGCGGGGGCGGTTATTCTGGGGGTGGGGTCTTTGCTTGTTCTTGCTGCTCTCGTTTTTCCTGCTCCTCCCACTCTTTTTGTTCGGCTTGGTAGGCGCGGCGGAAGCCTCGGTCGTAGTCCTGGGCGGCTAAGAGGTGGGCGAGGATCGGGCTGGCTAAGGCGAAGAAGTAGGCGAGGTCGTAGGTGCGCTGGGGGAGTTGGTGGGCGAAGATGAGGAGGAGGGGGAGGAAGAACCAGGTGATGTAGAAAAGGACGCCCCAGAGGTTCATTTTGTGGCGGTTTTGCGGGGCGACCAGGTAGTATTTGACGTGGAGGTATTTGGGACGGGTCTTGCCCCAGTGGCGGGTCTCCTCGCTGATGAGGAGTTTTGGGAGGCGCTTGCCGGGGAGGGGGAGGTAGAAGCGGCTGGTGAGGAGGAAGGGGAACCATCCGGCAATGCCCCGGCCGAAAAGGAGGCCAAGGGCAATCCAGCCGGTTAGAAAGATGGTGAGGATAATCAGGGAGTCGGGGAAGTTTTGGCAAAAAGAGGAGAGTATATCCTGCATGTGGAATGCCCCCTTTTGTGGTTTACCGAACCGTATAGGCTGACGGGAGACGGCGCGGTCGGGTTGTGGCGGCGCGGAAAAAGACCATCGAACTGCGCCGCGGTTCAAGAGAAAGGACTATTCTTCCCTCTGCAAATATCCCCGCGGCGTCACCAGCTTTCCGTTGAGGAGCTTTGTCTGCTCATTCCCGATAAAGACCGTAGTGAACATGTCCACATCCTCACAGTCCCGCAATTGGGAAAGAGACAAAACCACAGAGGTTTGGCCCTCCCTGCCGATATTCTTCACATATCCGCAGGGGGTGTCGCCCCCCTTGGCGGCCAGCAGAATGTCGCAGGCCCGGCGGAGCATATCCGCCCGGCTCCGGCTGCGGGGGTTGTAGAGGCAGATCACAAAGTCCGCCTCGGCGGCGGCGCGGAGCCGGCGCTCTATCTTCTCCCAAGGGGTCAGCAGATCGCTGAGGGAGATCACCGCGAAGTCGTGGGTCAGAGGGGCGCCCAAGACCGCGGCGCCGCCGCAGGCGGCGGTGATGCCGGGGACCACCTCAATGTCGATGGGGGGGTAGTCCTGGGCCACCTCGTAGATGAGGCCGGCCATGCCATAGATCCCGGAGTCGCCGGAGCAGACCACCGCGGTGGTCTTCCCGGAGACGGCGGCCTCCACTGCCAAGCGGCAGCGGTCCACCTCCTTCTTCATCCCCGTGGAGACCATCTCCTTGTGGGGGAAAGCGTCGCGGATGAGGGCGATATAGGCGGTGTAGCCCACGATCAGGTCCGAGGACTCGATGGCCTCCCGGGCCCGGAGGGTGAGGTCCAGGCCCGCTCCGGGGCCAAGACCGATGACAGTCAGTTTTTGCATTGGGGAACCCCCTTTTGGTTTTTTTATTTGGAAGTAGGAGTTAGGAATTAGGAATGGGGGCGCTCGGCGATGGCGATGGTGACGGCGTTTATTGCTTGCTTGGGGAGGAGGATGGGACCCTGGGAGAGGGCGGCGGCGGCGCGCTCGCAGACGTTGTCTGTGCCGGTGACGCTCTTGACAAAGGGGGAGGGGGTGAAGGAGCCCGGTTGGGCGGAGAGCTGGTCGGCGGTATAGAAGGTCAGGGGCAGGGCGCGGCGGCGGCAGAAGGAGAGAAGGCCCTCCTCGTCCCGCTTCAGGTCGATGGTGGCCGCGGCGGTGATGGCGGCGGGGTCGATGCCCGCGGCGGCCTCTGCTACGGCGGCTTGGATGGCCTCCTCCGGGGTGTTTCGGCGGCAGCCGATGCCCAAGCACAGGCGGCGGGGGATCAGGCGGAGGGTGCGGGGAAAGGGGCCGCCGGCGGCGCGGTAGGTGATCCAGACGCCTAAGTCTGCCCGGCCGGGGTGCAGGTCCGGGGGGCAGTCGTCAGAGAAGTCGGTGGCGAAGCCCACCCGCTCTCCCCGGAGGAGGGCGGCGGAGATCTCCTTGGCCAGGGCGCGGTCGGTGATGGCCATGTTGTGCTCCGCGGCCCACTGGTCCACGGCGAAGAGGCCGTTGACGTCGGTGGCGGTGGAGATTACCGCCGTGCCGCCGGTGAGGGCGGCGAGACGGCGGGCAAGGGCGTTGGCCCCGCCCACGTGGCCGCTGAGGAGGGGGATGACGTACTGGCCCAGTTCATCCACGCTGATGACGGCGGGGTCGGTGAACTTGTCCCGCACGTGGGGGGCGATGGCCCGGACAGCGATGCCGGCGGCTCCGATGAAGACAAGGGCGTCGGCTTGAGGGAAGTGCTGGGCGGTCCACTGGCTCAGGCTGTCGTAGGACTGAGAGAGGTTCAGGGAGGCCGCCAAGGCCTTGGGGAGGGCAAGGGTGCACTCCTCCGGGGCAAGGGCCTCTGTCAGGCGCTGGGCCAAGGCCGCCCCCCGGCGGGTAAAGGCGGTGAGGGCGATGGTCATGGGCGGGCCTCCCGGCAGCCGTGGGCGAAGGTGGGATCGTAGAGCTTGCTGCGCTCGTAGGGGGCGGAGAGGAAGCCGCCGATGGTGATGAGGGCGGTTTTGGTAATGTTGTTCTCCCGGGCGGTCTGGGCCAAGGTGCCCACGGTGCAGCGGAACACCCGCTCGTCAGGCCAGGTGGCCTTGTAGACGATGGCGGCGGGGGTGTCAGCAGTGTAGACGCCGCCGGCGAGAAGCTCCTCCTGCGCCTCCCTCAGGAGGCCGGTGGAGAGGAAGAGGACCATGGTGCAGCCGTGGGAGGCCATCCTCCGCAGGGCCTCCCCCTCCGGGACGCCGGTGCGGCCGGCCATACGGGTGATAATCACCGACTGGGACACCTCCGGCAGGGTGTACTCCGCCCGGAGGGCCGCTGCCGCGCCGCAGAAGGAGGAGACGCCGGGGGTGTCGTCATAGGGGAGGCCCAGCTTGTCCAGCCGATCCATCTGCTCCCGGATGGCCCCGTAGAGGCAGGGGTCCCCGGTGTGGAGGCGGACGGTGGTGTGTCCGGCGTGCTCCTCGGCCTCCATAACGGCGAGGACCTCCTCCAAGGTCATGGAGGCGCTGTCGCAGACGACACAGCCGTCTTTCTTATACTGGAGCAGGTCCGGGTTTACTAAGCTGCCCGCGTAGATGATGCAGTCCGCCTCTCCAAGGAGCCGGGCGCCGCGGACGGTGATAAGGTCGGCCCCGCCGGGGCCTGCGCCGATGAAGTGAATCATAGTTGTAAGCCTTCTTTCAGTCAGGAGTGAGGAGTTTGAGGTGTCGCCTTCGGCGGCGGGATTTGAATTTTTAGGGTGGGATCAGGAATTCGCCGCGGGCGAATGGATTTCTAAGCGATCCGGCGAAGCTGGGCACGTTCATTCCTGATTTTCGGTGCGGTGGAGCGCCAGCAGCGTGTCCGCGCCGGGGGTTTTCCCTAAGATGCCGTGTTGATTGGAGAAAAAAAGGGCGGCGGTTTTCATGGGGGCGGCGCGGTTTTTGAGCTGCTGGTCCAAGGCGGCGGCGACGGAGGTCAGGACTGGAGCATCTAAGGCGGCGGCGCGGAGGAGGTCTACCGCCCGGTCGGTGGTGGGGGCGGTGAAAACGGACTCCACTAAGGCGCGGCTGCCGCCGCAGAGGGCGGTGTGGGCGGCGAGGGTTTCCCGGCGGCCGTCGGCGGTTTTGGAGTGGGTATTCATGGCACCGCCGGCGACCTTCACCAGCTTGCCCAGGTGGCCCACCAGAAGGAGACTGCGGGCGCCGGAGGCGGCGGCGCAGTCGATGGCCTCGCCGATGTAGTTGCTGCAGAGGGCCCAGCGGGTGAGGGAGAGGCGGAGGACGTTTCGGCAGAAGTCCTCGCCATAGTTGCCGGGGGTGATGAGGAGGTCCTGATGGCCCCGGGCCAAGAGGCTTTTCAGCTCCAAGCGGACCGAGTCGATCAGCGCGGACTCGCTCATGGGGCGGACAATGCCGCTGGTGCCCAGGATGGAGAGGCCGCCCACGATGCCTAAGCGGGGGTTAAAGGTGCGCTGGGCCGCCTCGGCGCCGCCGGGGATGGAGAGGGTGACGGAGAAGCCGCCGGTGTAGCCGTACCGAGCGGCGGCCTCTTGGAGCTGGGCGGTGATCATCCGGCGGGGGACAGTGTTGATGGCGGCGGCACCCACCGGCTGGTCCAGACCGGGGAGGGTCACGCGGCCCACGCCCTCGCCGCCGTCGATGGTGACGCCAAGGGCGGCGGTGCGGGAGACGTGGGCGAGGATGAGAAGACCGTCGGTGATGTCCGGGTCGTCGCCGCCGTCCTTCTCCACCGCGCAGGAGGCCCAGCCCTCGCCGGTGGTCCGGCGGACAAGGTCAGCGGTGACGCTGATCTGGGCGGGGGTGGTGAGCGTCACGGCGGCGGGCCAGCGGCCGGTGAGCAGGTACTCCGCCGCCCCGCGGGCCGCGGCGGCGGCGCAGGTGCCGGTGGTGCAGCCGCAGCGCAGCCGCTGCCGGCCTACGTCAATGTAGTGTGAGAGCTTGGCCACGCGCTTTCCTCCGTTTCCTGGAAAAGAAAAGCCCTCTCCAAGGGGGAGAGGGCAGGGATTGCCACAGGGCTGCGCCAAACTCTCCACCTAAGAGCATCGCTTTTCACCGCTGTGCCTGGGTCCTCTGGCTTACACCGGATGGTGCATACAGTAGAGGTAAGACTGCGCCGGATTTTCACCGGACTTCCCCCTGCCGCGGTGGCACCGCGGAGCACAGCTTATTGGATATAGTGTAGTATAACAGTTTCAAAAAGAAATGTAAAGATGTGTTTTTAGGGGGGCTGGCCGGAAATCGGGGCGGCGGGCTAAAAAAGACTTTACAAATGCTCTGCGGTGTGGTATACTGTCCGCAGTTTTCGATATCAGGGAGCATACGCAGATGGTACAAGGTCTTCTGACAAGCGTATATTTCTTCTTTTATGGCTTTACCTACTTTACCGTGGGTAAGGCTTATTTGGGTTTCACCGATAAGAGGAAATTCGTTTGTCTGGCGGCGTAGGAGCCAAGGCGGATTAGAGCTTCACGGTGAACTCTCACTGTGAGGCTTTTTTGTTTTCCCGGATGTCCCTTGCGGACGGTTTCGTGTTCGTTTTAATTTCTGTTAAAGGAGAGTTGTCGCTATGGTCGTCATTTTGAAGGAGCATCCCAATGAGAAGCAGCTGGAGAACCTGAAGAACTGGCTGGGGAGCCTGGGGCTGGAGATCCACACCAGTACCGGCGCCAAGCACACCATTTTAGGGCTGGTGGGGGACACCTCGGTGGTGGATATTGACCTTATCAAGGCCCTGGATATCGTGGAGGAGGTCAAGCGGATTCAAGAGCCCTTTAAGAACGCCAACCGGAAGTTCCACCCCAAGGACACCGTTGTCGATGTGGGCGGCGTGAAGCTGGGGGGCGGGAATTTCCAGTTCATCGCCGGGCCCTGCTCCGTGGAGACGGAGGCGCAGATCTGCTCCATCGCCCAGTCCGTGAAAAAGAGCGGCGCCGGCTTCCTCCGGGGGGGCGCGTTTAAGCCCCGGACCTCCCCCTACGCCTTCCAGGGGCTTCGGGCGGAGGGCATCAGGCTGCTGCTGGAGGCGAAAAAGGAGACCGGGCTGCCCATCGTCACGGAGCTGATGGACTTAAACCAGCTGGAGTACTTCGACGACATCGACGTGATTCAGGTGGGGGCCCGGAACATGCAGAACTTTGAGCTCTTAAAGGAGCTGGGGCACCTGCGCAAGCCCATCCTCATCAAGCGGGGCATGGCCGGCACCCTGCAGGAGCTGCTGATGAGCGCGGAGTATGTGATGGCCGGGGGCAACGAGCAGGTGATCCTCTGCGAGCGGGGTATCCGCACCTATGAGACCTACACCCGGAACACGCTGGATCTCAGCGCGGTGCCGGTGCTCAAGTCCATGACCCACCTGCCGGTGGTCATCGACCCCAGCCACGCCACCGGGAAGGCCGGCTTGGTGCGGTCCATGTCGCTGGCCGCCGCCGCCGCCGGGGCCGACGGGCTGATGATCGAGGTCCACAACGATCCCCAGCACGCCCTCTGTGACGGGCCCCAGTCCATTACGCCGGAGGCCTTTGACGCGCTGGCGGAGAATGTGCGCCAGGTTCTGCCCTTCTGCCAGTACAGCTATGAGTGATCCGGGGGAGGGGACTTGACGCTATGAATATCGGTATTGTAGGCTTGGGGCTTATCGGCGGGTCCTTGGCCCGGGCGATTCAGACCAATACGCCCCACACCGTCTGGGGGGCGGATCTCTCCCGGCCTGTGGTCTATCGGGCCAAGCTCCTGGAGGTCATCGACGAGGAGCTCACCGAGGACCGGGTGGGGCAGTGCGACATTTTGATTTTGGCCCTGTATCCCCGGGACACCGTGGACTGGGTGGAGGCCCACGCCGGCACCATCGCCAAGGGGGCGGTGGTGGTGGACTGCGCCGGAGTGAAGAGGGCGGTGTGCCGGCCCTGCTGGGATATCGCGGAGCAAAACGGCTTCACCTTCATCGGCGGGCACCCCATGGAGGGGGTGGCCAAGCTGGGGTTTGAGAACTCCCGGCGGGATATGTTCATCGGGGCCTCCATGATTCTGGTGCCCCACCGGGACATCGAGATCGAGACCATGAAGCGGCTCAAGGATGTGTTCGACGCCATCGGCTTTACCCGCTATGAGATCGCCGCGCCGGAGCAGCACGACCGGATCATCGCCCTCACCAGTCAGCTGGCCCATGTGGTGTCCAGCGCCTATGTGAAGAGTCCCGCCGCCGCCGAGCACCGGGGGTTCTCCGCCGGCAGCTTCCGGGACATGACCCGGGTGGCCTACCTCAATGAGCGGATGTGGGCGGAGCTGTTTATGCTTAATCGGGAGGACCTGCGGGAGGAGATCCAAGGGCTGATCGACCGGCTGCGCCTGTATGAGGCCGCGCTGGACACCGGCGACGAGGAGGGGCTGACCGACCTCTTGCGGGAGGGCCGGGAGGCCAAGACGGCTTTGGATGCAGAAGAGGCGGAGTGACGGGAGAGAGGCTGGCGATCCGCCGTCAGGAGGGAGAATCGAATGAAAATACTGCATGTAAACACTGCCAATGACTACGATATCCGCATAGAGATGGGGATTTTGGACCGCTGCGGGGAGGAGATCGCCAACGTGGTGCGGGGGCGGCGGTGTGCCGTGATTACCGACAGCACCGTCCGGGGGCTCTATGCCGACCGGGTGGGACAGTCCCTGCTGCGGGCGGGGTTCACCCCCTGCCTGTGCACCTTCCCCGCCGGGGAGCGAAGTAAGAATCTCAGCACCTATGGGGAGATCTTGGAGTTTTTAGCCGCCAATCAGCTCACCCGCACCGACTGCGTGGTGGCCCTGGGGGGCGGCGTGGCGGGGGATATGGCGGGGTTTGCCGCCGCCACCTACCTGCGGGGCATCGACTATGTTCAGATCCCCACCACCCTCCTCAGTCAGGTGGATTCCTCCGTGGGGGGCAAGACCGCCATCGACCTCAGCGCCGGGAAGAATTTGGCCGGGGCCTTCTATCAGCCCCGTCTGGTGCTGATGGACCCGGGGACGCTGGAGACCCTGCCGGAGAGGACCTTCTCCGACGGCATGGCGGAGGTGATCAAGTACGGGTGCATTCAGGACCGGGAGTTCTTCGACTTTCTCGCCGCCCGTCCCAGCCGGGAGGCGGTGATGGGGGAGATCGAGCATGTGCTCCTCACCTGCTGTGACTGCAAGCGGCAGGTGGTGGAGGCGGACGAGCGGGACTTTGGACAGCGGATGATTTTGAACTTCGGCCACACCTTGGGCCACGCCTATGAGCTGGCGGGGCACTATGAGGCCTATACCCACGGGCAGGCCGTGGCGGCGGGGATGGTGGCCGCCGCCCGGATCGGCGCGGCGCTGGGGGTCACGGATCCCGCGGCGGCAGAAGCTATCGCGGCGCTGATCCGCGCTTTCGGCCTGCCGGAGGAGATCCAGTGTCCCGCGGAGACCATGGCGGAGGCTGTGGGCTTGGACAAAAAGGGGGACGGGGCGGAGATCACCCTGATTCTCCTGAAGCGGCTGGGGGAGGCCGTGCCCCTGCGGATGGGGAAGGACGCGGTTTTGGCGCAGTTTGCGGCGCTGTGCGGCCAGTGAGGAGGGGCGAAATGGACTATATTGTGAAGGGGAAGTACGTCTACACCGACTTTGCCGAGCCGGCGGGGGGACTGCTGCGGGACGCCGCGGTCTATCTCTCCGATGGCGCGGTGATGGAGGTGGGGGAGGCGGAGGACCTGTCCCGGCGCCATCCGGAGGCGGAGATGGTGGGCGGGATGGACTGCGCCGTGCTGCCGGGGCTCATCGACGCACACTCCCACGGCAGCGGGCTGTCCCACGTCCAGCGGGGGGTGGGGTTTGACTATCTGGAGAACTCCCTCTACGACTGGAGCCAGTGCGTGGTTCTGCCGCCGGAGCTGAACGCCCACATGACCGCCCTGCGCCACCTCAAAAATGGCTGCACCACCATGCACCACAATGTGATGGGGGTGGTCTGTGACGAGAAGGCGCCGGAGAACTCCTGGCGGTATCTGTCCGCCTATCGAAAGACCGGGATGCGTGTGGCTCACTCGCCGGGCATCCGGGACGTGAATGCGCTGGCCAGCGACGACGAGGCGTTCTATGAGACGCTTCCGGAGGATCTCAAGGCCTTCGCCTATCCCCAGATCTTCTTTGACAAGGAGAGGGCCCGGCGGATGTACTTCGAGTGGTTCGAGGGGCTGTTTGAGGAGTGGAACAGCGACATGTGCCGGATCTTCCATGGGCCCTGCTGGGCCCATGGGGCCACGGACGAGTTTCTTCTACAGGTGAAGCGTTCGGCGGAGGACCACGGGCATATCCCCATCCACATCCACACCCTTCAGACGCCGATCCAGCGGGGGTACGGGTTGAAAAAGTACGGGAAGTCCCTTTTGAAGCGTTTGGACGAGCTGGGGGTGGCGGACGACAATCTGACGCTGGGCCACGCGGTGTACTTGGATGAGGAGGACATTGGGATTCTCCGGGACCGGGGGACCTCCGTTACCCACCACGCCAGCTGCAATCTGGCTATGCGCAACGGGATTTCGCCGGTGTGGTATCTCCAGAAGGCGGGGGTCAATGTGGCGCTGGGCATCGACGAGAAGGGGATCAATGACGACGAGGACCCCTTTATGGAGCTGCGGATGATCGCCTACCTCTCCCGGCTCAGCGGGTTCGATTTGGAGAACAATCAGGCACTGACGCCCTTTGAGGTTTTTGCCATGGGCACCTGCAACGCCGCCCGGTCCTTGGGGCTGGCGGGGGTTGTGGGGGCGCTGAAGCCGGGAATGCGGGGGGATGTGACAGTGCTCCGCCTCCGGGAGGTGGAGGAGGACCCCTGTGTGGTGTCCGGAGCGGACCCGGCCAAGACCATGCTCCACCGGGCGCTGGGGCGCTTTGTCACGGACGTGTTTGTGGACGGTGTCCGGGTGGTGGCGGATGGGCGGTGTACCACCATTGATCAGGAGGCGCTGTACAACCAGGTTCGGGACTTTGCCGCCAAGGGGCAGACCGAGGCACAGCGGCGGTACGCGGAGAATATGGGGCGGCTGAAGCCCTACATGCAGGCTTGGTATCGGGGGATGGACGATTTTGTCCGGGTGCCCTACTACCCAGTGAACTCCCGCAGGTGACGGGGAAAGGAGGATGGCATGAATTTACAGCTGACGCCGGGGAGGCTCCGGGGGCGGGTGACGCCGCCGGCCAGCAAGTCCCAGGCCCACCGGGCCCTGATTGCCGCCATGTTGTCGCCGGGGGCATGTGAGCTCCACAATCTGACCCGGTCGGAGGATATCGACGCCACCCGGCGGTGCATGGGGGTGCTCCGCTCCTCCAGCGATAGGCAGGCGGTTTTGGACTGCGGGGAATCCGGGTCCACCCTGCGCTTTTTGATGCCGGTGGCCTTGGCCCTCCGGGGGGGCGGGGTGTTTACCGGCCGGGGGCGGCTGATGGAGCGGCCTCAGGGGCCCTACTTCGCCATCTTTGATGAGAAGGGGATTTTCTACCGGCTGGAGAAGAATGTGCTCACCCTGAGGGGGCTGTTGCCGCCGGGGGAGTACCGCCTGCCGGGGAATGTGTCCAGCCAGTTTGTCACAGGGCTCCTCTTTGCCCTGCCTCTGCTGGGTGAGGACAGTGAAATTGTCCTCACCTCTCCTCTGGAGAGCCGGGGGTATGTGGATATGACCGTGGACGTGCTGGGGCGGTTTGGTATCCGGGTGGAGAACCGGGGATATGAGCGGTTCATCGTGCCCAAGGGGCAGAATTATCGGGCTGCGGAGCTGACCATCGAGGGCGACTGGTCCCAAGGGGCGTTCTGGTACGCGGCTAAGGTCTTGGGCAGCGAGGTGGAGGTGTTGGGGCTGGACTTGGCCTCCCTTCAGGGGGACCGGGTGATGGCGGAGCACTGTCAAAAGCTGGCTGAGCCGGGGGATTTGGACATCGACGTGTCCGACTGTCCCGACTTGGTGCCGCCCTTGGCGGTGACGGCGGCGGTGCGCCGGGGGACCACCCGGCTGACAAACGCCGCGCGGCTTCGGATGAAGGAGAGCGACCGGCTCCTCACTGTCCGGCAGACCCTCTCCGCGCTGGGGGCCTCGGTGGAGGAGGGGGCGGACAGCCTCACCATCCGGGGGCTCCCCCGCTTGGCCGGGGGCGTCACCGTGGACTGCTGCGGCGACCACCGGATCGCCATGATGGCCGCCGTGGCCGCTGCCGTCTGCGAGAGGCCGATAATCCTCACCGGGGCGGAGTGTGTGGCCAAGTCCTATCCCGGCTTTTGGGAGGACTATCGGGCTTTGGGCGGTATTGCGGCGGAGATCGAATAGAGGAGCATCTATGGGAGGAACGGGTATGTTAAGCTATACGATTTTCGGCGAGTCCCACGGGCCGGCCATCGGGGTGACGCTCACCGGCGTCCCGCCGGGGCTGGCGATGGACGAGGGGTTTATTGCCGCGGAGATGGCCCGGCGGGCGCCGGGGAACAGCCCCCTAAGTACCGCCCGGCGGGAGGCGGATGTGCCCCGGATTCTCTCCGGGGTGTTTGAGGGCAGGACCACCGGCGCGCCGCTGTGCGCTGTCATAGAGAACACCAACACCCGGTCGGGGGACTATGCCGATCTGCGCGTCTGTCCCCGGCCCAGTCACGGCGACTATGCCGGGTTTGTGGCCTCCAAGGGGTGTTTGGACTACCGGGGGGGCGGGCACTTCTCTGGGCGGCTCACCGCGCCGCTGGTGTTCGCCGGGGCGGTGGCCAAGCTGCTGCTCCGGGAGTGTGGGGTGTCGGTCAGCGCCTGTATCTCCATGGCGGGGGGCGTAAAGGACCCGTCGCCGGAGGAGCTGGAGGCGGTGATCCTCGCCGCGAAAAGGGATCAGGACAGCGTGGGTGGTACCATCGCCTGCGCGGTCACCGGCCTCCCCCCGGGGCTGGGGGCTCCGGATATCGACTGCAACGTGGAGGGCATCTTCGCCCGGCACCTCTTTGCCGTGCCGGCGGTGAAGGGGGTGGCCTTCGGCGCCGGGTTTGCCTTGGCCCGGATGCGGGGCAGCGAGGCCAATGATCCGTTCTATATGGATGGAGGGACTGTCCGGACACGGACCAACCATGCCGGGGGCGTCAATGGCGGGATCACCAACGGGATGCCGGTGACATTTGAGGTGGTGATCCGGCCTACGCCGTCCATTGCCAAGGAGCAGGATTCGGTGAATTTGACCACCGGGGAGGACTGTAAGCTGACCATTCACGGGCGGCATGACCCCTGTATCCTGCCTCGGGCGGTGGTGGTCGTCGAGGCGGCGGCGGCCTTGGCGGCCTGTGAGGTGTGGGGCGGCGGAGCCGCCAACGCGCGGTAGCGCGTCCAAGCATTTTTGCAGAGCAAAAATCTTGCCGCAGGCGGGATTCATTCCCGCCGAGGAAGTAAAATGAAGA
>JAAWSV010000031.1 GCA_022801715.1 Oscillospiraceae bacterium | reverse complement strand
CAACGCCATCGCCGAGGCCCACAAGCTGGGCATCCCCGTGGTGGCCATCGCCGACACCAACTGCGATCCCGACGAGATCGACTACCCCATCCCCGGCAATGACGACGCCATCCGCGCCATCAAGCTCATTGCCTCCGTGATGGCCAACGCCATGATCGAGGGCAAGCAGGGCGAGCAGACCGAGGAGGCCGAGGCCCCCGCGGAGAGCGCCGCCGAGTAAATAACAGGCAATCGGTATATGCTATGGGGCGGGGGAAGTCCCGCCCCATTTCTCTTTGCCGCTTCTGAGATAGTTTATAGAAGAGGACGATTTCTCCGCTTTCTCAGAGGGCGCCGCAAGAGGAATGCCTGATATGGGGGCATCTATGTGCCCGCGGGCGGCTGACGGCCGCCCCCACAGGCGTTCTTGGCGCGACGCCCTTGCAGGGGCGGGGCATATGATAACGATTTATTTTTAGGAGGACTGTATTATGGCTTTTACAGCTGCTGACGTAAAAACCCTGCGGGAGAGAACCGGCGTGGGTATGATGGACTGCAAGAAGGCTCTGGCCGCCTCTGACGGCGACATGGACAAGGCCATTGAGTACCTGCGGGAGAAGGGCTTGGCCGCCTCCATCAAGAAGGGCGACCGCATTGCCGCCGAGGGAATGGCCTACGCCGCTGTCATCGACGGCGTGGGCGTGATGGTGGAGGTCAACGCCGAGACCGACTTCGTGGGCAAGAATGAGAAATTTGTGGACTTCGTCAAGGGCGTGGCCGCCACCGTGGTGGCCAACAAGCCCGAGAGCCTGGAGGCCCTGATGGAGTGCAAGTTCAGCGGCACCGACTTCACCGTCACCCAGCAGCAGCAGGAGATGGTGCTGGTCATCGGCGAGAACATCAAGGTCCGCCGCTTCGCCTTCTTCACCGAGGGCGTCTCCGTGCCCTACGTCCACGCCGGCGGCAAGATCGCCGTGCTGGTGAACCTGGAGGTCACCGGCGGCATCGACGTCACCGCCATCGGCAAGGACATCGCCATGCAGATCACCTCCATGAATCCCCGCTTCTGGGACAAGGCGCAGGTCACCCAGGAGGTGCTGGACGAGGAGAAGAAGATCATGCTGGCTCAGATGGCCAACGATCCCAAGATGGCCAGCAAGCCCGACAAGGTCAAGGAGAACATCGTGGCCGGCAAGCTCAACAAGTTCTACGCCGAGAACTGCCTGCTCCAGCAGGAGTTCGTCAAGGACGGCGATATGAGCGTGGAGAAGTATATGGAGTCCGCCGCCAAGGCCTTGGGCGGCACGGTGGCCTTCAAGGATGCCGTCCGCTTCGAGAAGGGCGAGGGCATCGAGAAGAAGGAGGAGAACTTCGCTGAGGAGATCGCCTCCATGATCAAGTAAGATTCACAAGAAAGGACCGGTCCCCCGGCGGGGGAGCGGTCCTTTCCGCTCTGTCCAAAAAGCCGGCAGAGTGGGACGGCGGTAAGGAGGATAGTGTGAAGGGAACCCAAGAGGGGTTCCTTTTTGTGCGTTACTGGGGCAGGCCCTTGCGCAGGAGGAGGGCCACCACCTCCTGGAAGGTCATGCCGGTGGCCATGAGCATCTTGGGGAAGCGGCTGAGGGAGGTGAAGCCGGGGATGGTGTTGATCTCGTTGAAGTACACCGTGCCGTCCTTGGCGAGGAACATGTCCACACGGGCGAAGCCCGCGCAGTCTAAGGCACGGTAGAGCTTCCTGGCGGTCTCCTGAATCTCCTCCGCCTTCTCCACGGTCATGCGGCCGGGGGTGTGGATGGCGGAGTTCTTCTGGGTGTACTTCTCGGTGAAGTCGAAGAAGCCGGAGGGGATCTCGATCTCGTCCACCACGCCAATGGTGAGATCGTCGTTTTGGCCGATGATGGCACAGCCCACCTCCACGCCGTCTACGGCGGTCTCCAGGAGAACCTTGTCGTCGTGCTGGAAGGCGGTGAGCACCGCCGGCATCAGGTCCTCCGGGGCGGTGACGCGGCTGATCCCGTAGGAGGAGCCGCCGTTTACCGGCTTGACGAACAGGGGGTAGCCCAAGGTCTCCGCCAGCTTGCGCACCTCCGTCTCCGGGGGGATGGCGCGCAGCTCCAGATTTTGGGGCACCGGGATGCCGGCGGCGGCGGCCACTTGGTGGGCCCGGAGCTTGTCCATGCAGAGGGCGGAGCTGAGACAGCCGCAGCCGATGATGGGGATGCCTGCCATGGCCAACAGGCCCTGGACCGTGCCGTCCTCGCCGTTCTTCCCGTGGAGAATGGGCAGGGCCGCGTCGATGCGCAGACGGTCCCCCTGGGCGGTGATCAGGCCGTGGCTGCCCCGGTCCGGGGAGAGGATGGCCGGCGTGCAGCGGCCGTCCTGCCAGCGGTCGGCGGCGATGGCGTCCAAGGGGCCCTCGTAGCGGTACCAGTGGCCCTCCTGGCTGATGCCGATGAGGACCAGCTCGTACTGCTCCTGGTCGATGGCGCCGATGACGGCCTGGGCGGACTTCAGGGAAACGGCGTACTCGTCGCTGTATCCGCCGAACAGCACCGCGATTCTCTTTTTCATAGTATGGTTCTCCTTTGTTCAAGTTGGGTACAGTATAGCAGATATTTCCCGGTTTGTCCATTTAAGCTTTGCTTAACTTGGCGGGGGCACCCGCGGCGGGCAGCGGGCATAGACTGTGCTGTGAGCGTTTTCACAGAGGGGAGGCGTACAGCGCCATGACAACCATGCACGCCGTCGTCCGGCAGGTCGGCTGTGACCATCTGCTGGTCTGCAACTGCGAGACGAACCAAGAGGTCATAGTTTACACAGACCGTGCCTGCTGTTTCCGGCCCTGCGACCACGTCTGCATCTGCTTCAACGGGGCTATGACGATGAGCATTCCGCCGCAGATTACGGCGGAGAGCATCAAAAAAATGTGAGTTTTTTTGATGCCCGCTTGGAGTCCCTATCGTTTAAGCGGGGGAACGCTTTTTCCCTATGGACGGCGCGCCGTCCATAGGGAAAAAGGAGCGGGTTAAGGGGCGGCCCGCCTGGCCGGCAAGCGTGCGGACCCTCCGCATTCGCGGAGGGTGGGGGCGGCGCAGGCGGGGGTGGGGCGGTCAGTAGCGCCTTTTCCGCTTTCGCTCGTAGGGGGGCTGGCAGCGGGGAAAGGGCTTGTCGATCAGGATGATGTCGTCCCCGATCTGCTTGATGCAGTCCCATGGTATGTAGTAGTCCTCCCCGCGGCCGAAGAGGCCGAAGAACCGGCAGGGGCCCGGTACGATGATGGCCACCACCCGGCCCTCCGGGAGACAGATCTCTACGTCCCCCACATATCCTAAGCGGCACCCGTCGTTGACGTTGATGACCTCCTTATAGCGCAATTCCACCATCCTGCACTGCATGGGCGCTCTCCTCCTCCCTCTTTTTACGCCCCGGTGCGCTTTGGCGGGGCGGTTCCCTTTCTATCAGTATATGCGGGCAAGAGAAAAGCTGTGACAGTGCTGTCACAGCTTTTCTTGCGTTTGAGTGTCCGGTCTACATATAGCCCTCTGTATATTTGAGCAGGATACTTAGCAGGTCCTCGCGGCCTCTTTTGATTTGGAGGTTCAGGTTGTTGGCAGCGTCGTTCAGATCACCGCCATTGGCGCAGCAGCTAAAGCTCTGATCACCTATACACAGGATAAATATGCCGATACAATCTGATGTGCCATAGCGGCAGGTGGATTTGTTCCGCGTTAGAATCTCAATGACTTTGCCGGCGTCCTCCGGGGAGAGCTGTACCGGCTCCGGCATGGAATCGGCGTTATAGCGGACGGAGACAGGGGCCTCTGGAGCTATGGGGAGGAAGGGCGACAGTCCGGCCCAAAGGGTGATCCCCATTGCGAGGAGAGCCGCCACCGCGATGATGTCCAAGAGCCGTCCCTTGAGCTGCCGCATATAGGCACCTCCTTATGTGGGGGATTCCCGAGAGCGGGGGACTTGGAGGCGGATGGCTGGGGGGGTACAGCCGGATCAGAGGCCCGGGTAGAGGGGGTAACGCTCTGTCAGTTCCCGGACGGAGGCCAAGACGGCGGGGCGGTTTTTCTCCGGGTCGGAGACCATGGCGTCGATGGCGGCGGCGATCTTGTCCATGTCCGATGGCTGCATGCCCCGGGTGGCCACGGCGGCGGTGCCCAGGCGGATGCCGCTGGTGGTGTTGGGGGGCGTGGGGTCGTTGGGGATGGCGTTCTTGTTGCAGGTGATGTTGGCGCTGTCCAGGACGTGCTCGCAGTCCTTGCCGGTGATGCCCTTATTGCGCAGGTCCACCAGGATCAGGTGGTTGTCCGTGCCGCCGGAGAACAGGGTGAAGCCCCGGCGGAGGAGACCGTCGGCCAAGGCGCGGCAGTCGTCCAAGATCAGCTGCTGGTAGGTCTTGAAGGCCGGGTCCAGCGCCTCCTTGAAGGCCACGGCCTTGGCGGCGATGACGTGCATCAGAGGGCCGCCCTGGACGCCGGGGAACACCGAGCGGTTCAGCTTGTGCTCTTGGGCGAACTCCTCGCTGGAGAGGATCAGGCCGCCCCGGGGGCCCCGGAGGGTCTTGTGTGTGGTGGAGGTGGTGACGTGGGCGTAGGGAATGGGACTGGGGTGGAGACCCGCCGCCACCAAGCCCGCGATGTGGGCGATATCCGCCATCAAAAAGGCGCCGCACCGGTCGGCAATCTCCCGGAAACGCTTGAAGTCGATGGTCCGGGGGTAGGCGCTGGCCCCGGCGATGATCAGGCGGGGCTTGTGGGCCATGGCGAGGCGCTCCACCTCGTCGTAGTCAATATATCCGTCCTCGCCCACACCGTATGAGACGATGTGGTAGGCGATGCCGGAGAAATTTACGGGGCTGCCGTGGCTCAGGTGGCCGCCGTGGGCCAGGCTCATACCTAAAATGGTGTCCCCGGGCTTGCACAGGGCCAGCTCCACGGCCATGTTGGCCTGGGAGCCGGAGTGGGGCTGGACATTGGCGTAGGTGCAGCCGAAGATCTCCTTGCACCGCTCAATGGCGATGTTCTCCACGATGTCCACCGCCTCACAGCCGCCGTAGTACCGGTGGCCGGGGTAGCCCTCGGCGTACTTGTTGGTCAGGGGGGTGCCCATGGCGCTGATCACCGGGTAGCTGGCGAAGTTCTCTGAGGCGATCAGCTCAATATGGCTGGACTGGCGGCGCAGCTCCTGCTCCATGGCCTCGGCCACGGCGCTGTCCGCTCCGCGGACAATGTCGATTGGGTACATGAATTTGCTCCTTTTTATCATATAGTGTAGATGGATACCACTTCTCTGTGGGCATATACAGGGGGAAGAGCGCCCGTCATTTTTCAGCCGTTCCCCCGAATGTTCGTCTCTTCCGCCTGAAACCGCCCGGTACTTCCGGGGGGCCGGCAGGCTGCCGGCCCCCTTTCTGTAGCTATATTATAGACATCTGTCCCCTGCCTGTCAACACTTTTCTTTGGCGGTTCCGGCGACAAAACCTTACCTTTTGCTGCCGTATAATCCCCACCGGCGGGGGAAATACTTTTCTCGTATACGGAGCAGCTGTCATGGCGGCGCCGGACGTTGGAAGTAGGGGAGTGGTTTAATGCAGGGGAAAGTGGAGATCTGCGGCGTAAACACCGCCAAGCTGAAGGTGTTGACCAACGAGGAGACCATCGCCCTGCTCCACCGCACCAAGGAGGGGGACATGGAGGCCCGTGAGAAGCTGATCAGCGGCAACCTGCGTCTGGTGCTGTCGGTGATCCAGAAGTTCATGGGGCGTGGGGAGAACCCGGACGACCTGTTTCAGGTGGGGTGCGTGGGGCTCATTAAGGCCATTGACGGCTTCGATCTCAACCAGCCGGTGCGCTTCTCCACCTATGGCGTGCCCATGATTGTGGGGGAGATCCGGCGCTACCTCCGGGACAACAGCAGCATCCGGGTCAGCCGCAGTATGCGGGACACCGCCTACAAGGTGATGCAGGCTCGGGAGCGCCTGATGGCCCAGTCCCAGCGGGAACCCACCGTGGAGCAGATCGCGGCGGAGCTGGGCATCCCACGGGAGGACGTGGTCTTCGCCATGGACGCCATCGTGGAACCGGTGAGCCTCTACGACCCCATCTATGACCACGGCGGCGACGCCATCTGCGTGATGGATCAGGTGAAGGACAACCGGAACACCGATGAGAGCTGGCTGGAGAAAATCGCGCTGAAGGAGGCCATGAAGCGCCTCGGGGAGCGGGAGCGGCACATTCTGGCCCTGCGCTTCTATGAGGGCAAGACACAGATGGAGGTCTCCAACGAGGTGGGCATCTCGCAGGCCCAGGTGAGCCGTCTGGAGAAGAACGCGCTGAACACCATCCGGAAGAATATTTAGTGTCCTCCGTCCCCTCGGGGCGTCGGGAGGGCGGCAGATCCCCCGCGGGCAGTCCTCTGTCCGCGGGGGATTGCGCGATGGGAGGGGGAGCTGAGGTGTACATCACGAAAGTATATATTTATTATAATCTATATATAAAATTGTGATCCACGCAAATGGCAGGCCCTGGCGGCGGAATGCTGATTTCCGTAGGGACGGCGAGTACATTGATTAATATCAATATGAATTTTTTATTCCCTTCAGAAGATCAAAAGCTGAAAAACCCTGTGCAAACCCTACACATTTCTTACAAAAACAGCTGCCGGTGGGGGGTGTAAATTGATGCCCTTTGCCGTTGACAAAAGGGGGGCGCTTGGAGTACCCTTGAGGGGTAATATATTCATTATAGGAGGCTGCCTACATGGGAATCTACCGCAGTATCGCGGAGCTGGTGGGGCACACCCCCCTCTTGGCCTTGCATAGTCTCGGGGCGGAGCAGTCGCTGCAAGCCGTCCTCCTGGCAAAATTGGAGTACTTCAATCCCGCCGGCAGCGCCAAGGACCGGGCGGCGCTGTCCATGATTCAGGACGCGGAGGAGCGGGGTGTTTTGCGCCCCGGAGCCACCATCATTGAGCCCACCAGCGGCAATACCGGTATTGCGCTGGCCGCCATCGCCATCCCGCGGGGGTATCGGGTGATCCTCACCATGCCGGATACCATGAGCATGGAGCGCCGGAGCCTGCTGCAGGCCTATGGCGCGGAGCTGATCCTCACCAACGGCGCTCTGGGGATGCAGGGGGCCATCGACAAGGCGGAGGCCCTCCACGGGGAGATTCCCGGCAGTATTATCGCCGGGCAGTTTGTGAATCCCGCCAATCCGGAGGCCCACTACCGGACCACCGGCCCGGAGATCTGGGCGGACACCGAGGGGAAGGTGGACATCTTTGTGGCCGGCGTGGGCACCGGCGGCACCTTGTCCGGCGCGGGGCGGTATCTGAAGGAGCAGAACCCCAAGGTCCGCGTGGTGGCGGTGGAGCCCACCGGGTCCCCGGTGCTCTCCGGCGGACAGGCGGGGAGCCACGGCCTGCAGGGCATCGGCGGGGGATTTATCCCCCAGACGCTGGACACCGGCGTATATGACGAGGTGGTCACTGTCACGGAGGCCGACGCCTGCGCCGCCGCCCGGTGTCTGGCCCGGACTGAGGGAATTCTGGTGGGCATCTCCTCCGGCGCGGCGCTGTGGGCCGCCATTGAGCTCTCCGGCAGGCCGGGGAACCGGGGGAAGAACATCGTGGTGGTGCTGCCGGATACGGGGGATCGGTATCTGTCCACGAAGCTGTTCCGGAAGTAGGGCGGCGCCCCGGCGATAGGGGGCGGAAAAGGCAATAGAGAGTCACCCAGCCGGGAGTTTGCAGTGTCCCGGCTGGGTGTTTTTTTGGCAGGGGACAGGATGGGGCGGGGGCGGTTTTTGACGAGCGGCATCGGGTATATACCGGGGGCTGCTTGCGGTGCTGTCAGGGCCTATGAGAAGGGGTTGAATGCCATTTGGCGCGGTGGTATACTTTGTTTGTTGGTCATTCGATAAGCGGGGATTTATGGGGGGAACATGAAGGTTGAAACGTGCGTAAAAGAATCTTTCGTTGTGATAGGGAAGGAAGGTTCGACATTAGACGGGGAAGGCTTTATTCAAAGGTTATGGATGGATGCAGATTCTCATTTTGGAGAAATTCAGCATTTGGCTAAAAAAGATGAAAATGGACAGATCAGCGGCGTATGGGGAGCTATGTCTGATTTCCCGCATTCATTCTATCCATGGGAAGATTTCAGAAGGGGGCTTTACCTCGCTGGAGTAGAATGCTGGGATGACGCGGAAGCTCCCAAGGGTTGGATAAAATGGGTGGTTCCAAGCTATGAATATATTTTTGCAGAATGTGAGGATGATGATACCTTTTCAAAGACCATAAAATACCTGCAAGATCATTCTATTCCATTGGTGGGGGCAGTCCACGATTTTACTTGTCCGCAGACTGGCAAAAGCTATATGTTTTTTCCGATTAGAAAGTTGTGAGCAGGTTCCAAGATGCAATGCGGAGAGCGCGCGGCAAACGCCGCGCGCCCTGCTGGTTTTAGCGGTTATTCGGGGAAGAAATAGGCGGCGGTCATGTCCAAATAGGCTTCGCCGCTGTAGGCGGGGTACTGGTTTTTTACCGCGGCCTTGAAGGCAGGGCCGTCCGGGGAGGCGGCGGCGATGGCCTTCAGGTGTGTCAGATAGTCGATCTTGGTCTGGGCGTCCTTCAGGTCCTCGGGGGTGTAGTGGGAGGTGAGGATCAAATCATAGCCCCTCTGGATGTACGCCTTGAGCTGGGCAATGATGGCGTCCGCGTGGCCGGCTCCGGCTACGATGGAGTGGCAGTCGTGGCCCAGCATGTGGGTGTACACCGCGTTGATCTCCGGGAGTTCCACGTCGAAGGCCTCGGCGGTGGGGCGGATGACGAGGCGGATTCCGCCGATGGTGACAGGGCCCGCCTCCAATGTGTGGGTGATGGGGTGGATGCCGCTGTCGAAGGACGGGCCGAAGGCGGCGGCGAACTGGTCGATCAGGGCCTTTCCGCCGCCCCTCTCCGCGTACTCGATGGCGTTGGCAGTGGCGTACTTGGGGACCTCCGGCAGGAAGGAGGCGCCGGCTCCGTGGTAGGCCACCAGCACGCCGGCGACCGCTCTGCCCTGTAGGTATCCGCTCAGTGCGGCGATGCTGTCCGTGAAGCAGGGGGACTCCAGCACCACGAGCTGGTGGTCCTTTTCCAGTAAGAACACCTCGTCGGCCAGCGGGTCGCCGGTCTGGAAGGTGTGGAGCTTTATGGGGCCAAAGTCGTAGAGGTGCACCTCGCCCTGGGGCAGTTTGACGGTGGTAAAATTGCGCTTGTTCATAGTTGGTACCTCCAAAATGGGCTGTTTCTTTCGCTGGGGATGTGCTCCCCTTGACATGGCTCATCATAGCAGATTCTTGGAGGGCTGTGAAGTACGCACAATTTTGTGGGATAGTTTCCGGGGGGTAACTGTAGGGGGGGACGGCGCGCCGGGGTCGCCGCGCCCTACAGGTCCGGCGAGGGGCTTGACGGGGGTGGGGGGATAGGGTAGAATACCAGTATGAAACAGGGAGACGCGGCGGAGAGGGGGATCGCTATGGGGAGTGACAGGGTGCCTGCCTGCCCGGTGGAGACTACGCTGACGCTGATCAGCGACAAGTGGGCCGTGCTGATCCTGCGGGACCTGCTCCGGGGGACGAGGCGGTTCGGGGAGCTGCAACGGTCCGTGGGCGGGGTGAGCCAGAAGGTGCTGACGGCCCGGCTGCGGCAGATGGAGGAGCGGGGGCTGCTGACACGGAAAGTCTATCCGGAGGTGCCGCCCCGTGTGGAGTACGCGCTGACGGAGCTGGGATATAGTCTCAGGCCGGTCTTGGACGCCATGGCCAGCTGGGGGGAGGCGTACCAGGCGCGGAATGCTTAGAGGGGCCGAAGGGCCCCGATGGGGAGGCTTTTTTAAGGCCCCCTCCCGGACCCGGACAGGCGGGGCTGTCGGGTGGGGGAGGGGGCCTCTTGCGGTCAGGGGGCGCTGTGGCGGGTGATGGCCTGCCGGATGGCCCGGGCCTCGCCGGCGGGGTCCGGGGCGGAGGCGATGGCGCCGCCGACAATCAGGACATCGGGGCGCAGGGCGCAGTAGTCCGGGAGGGTGGACCGGGAGATCCCGCCGGCCACCGATACCTCCGCACGGCGGACGCAGTGCCGGATGGCTCGCAGGTCCCCCAGGGGGGTGCGTCCCCGGGCCTGCTGGTCCACGCCTACGTGAACCGCCAGACCGTGGACGCCGATGGCCTCCAGCGCCGCCGCCTCCCCGGGCAGGTCCTCCACGCAGATCAGGTCCGCCACCACCTGGCCTCCGGCTCTGCGGGCGGCCTCCACACAGGCCGCTGTGGTGGCGCGGTCGGTGACAGCCAGGACGGTCACGAAATCGGCGCCGGCCCGGAAGGCGCTCTCCGCCTCTAAGGCGCCGGCGTCCATGATCTTGGTGTCCGCCAGGATCTCCTTCTCCGGGAAGGCGGCGCGGAACCGGCGCACCGCCTCCATGCCGTACTCCAGCAGGAAGGGGGTGCCCATCTCAAAGCGGTCCACGCAGTCCTCCACCGCCCGGGCCAGGGACAGGGCGTCCTGGAGTGTCAGGACGTCTAAGGCCAATTGCAGCTTCATAGGGCGCTCCTCCCTTACTCCAGGTTTGCGTGGCGGGCGTACATGGCCGCCTCGTCCACGTCCATCCGCTCCATCAGGCGCATCACGGCGGCGTCCAAGAGCAGGAGGCAGGACTGCTCAAAGAGGGCCCCCATGGGCTGGATGGAGCGAAAGCCGTGCTCCGCCTTGGGGGTGGGCGCGGGGACTTGTACAATATAGTCCGCCAGCTCCCCGATGGTGCTCTGCCGCCGGACGGTGATCAGGGCCAGCCGGCAGCCCATGGACTTGGCCTTCTTGGCCGCCGCCGGCAGGCCGCCGGTCTCCCCGGAGCCGGAGACGATCAGCAGCAGATCCCCCTCCGCCGCGCCGGGGGTGGTGGTCTCGCCGCAGACGTAGGCGGCAAGGCCCAGGTGCATCAGACGCATGGCAAAGGCCCGGACCACCAGGCCGGAGCGGCCCGCTCCGGCTAAAAATATCCGTCGGGCGGCGAGGATGGCGCCGCACAGGGCCTCACACTCCCCGCTGTCAATGCGCTCCATCACAGCGGCCAGCTCCTGCACGATGGTTTGGCCGCCGGTTTTCATGTCTCCCATAGCTGTGTTCTCCCTTCTCAAGGCAGGGCGCCCCGCCGGAAACCGGCGGGGCGCCCTGTTTGTCGCTGTTTCAGATGTAGGGCCGGGATTCGATTAGTCCTCGAACTGGTCCACGTTCTCGGTGGTGACCACGCTGACGCCGGTGTCCACCTGGGTCTCGGTGAGGCTGCCGCCCTCCAGCAGGGTCACAGCGGCCTCGATGGCCTTCTCACCCATGACGTTGGGGTTCTGGGCCATGAAGGCCAGCAGCTCGCCGTCACGGACGTGGGCACGGTTGGAGGAGGAGTTGTCGAAGCCCACGCAGAGGATGTCCTTGCCGCCGGCATTGGCTTCCTTCACCGCGTTGGCAGCGCCGTTGGTGGCGCCGTCGTTGGCACCGTACACGCCGATGACACCGTCATTGATCAGGGCGTTGGTCAGCTCCTGGGCCTTCACGGCGTCGCCGTCGGAGTACTGGACCTCACTCATGGTGAACTTGCTGCCCTCGAAAGCGGAGACAAAGCCGTCCACACGGTCGATGCAGGACTGCACGCCGGCCTGGGCGGACACTAAACCGATGGTACCCTCGCTGAGGCCCTTGTCGGACAGGTAGCCCAGCATGGCCTTGCCGGCCTCAGCACCGGCGGCATAGTTGTCGGTGGCAAAGGTGGCGGAGGCCTCCAGGGTGGAGGTGGCGTCCACGTAGATCAGCTTGATGCCCTTGTTCAGAGCCTCCTGCAGAGCGTCGTTGCAGGCGGTGGAATCGTTGACGGCGATGATGATGACGTCAGAGCCGTCGTTGACAGCGGCCTCGATCATGGCGATCTGCTGGGCGTTGTCCTTCTTCTCGGGGGCAGTCCAGTTGTAGACGATGTTCTTGCCCTGGCCGGAGAGCTCGTCGACCTTGGCCTGGGCGGCCTTGGCCAGCTTCACCCAGTGCACGTCCATCTGGTCCATGGTGATCAGGGTGATGCGCATCTCCTCGCCGCCGGCATTGCCGGTGTCACCGCCGTCGTTGGTGTCGCCGGCGTTGGTGCCGCCGTTGTTGCCGGCATTGCCGCTGTTGTTGTTGCCGCAGGCGACCAGAGCGAAGGCCATGGTCAGTGCAAGGACAAGTGCTAATAACTTCTTCATGTTTGTTCTCCTTTTTTTGATGATATATTGTTCAGGGGGACCGCCCCCCTGTAACAACCAGGATTGCGTGGGGATAGAGTTTGCTGTGTGGAAGCTGCCTCTCCCATATTGGACGTGCGCGGCCGCGGTTTTGTTCCGCAGAGGGGGCGCACGGTCCTGTTTTTTTTGAGGATTACTTGGCGGCGCCGGCCTTCTCGGCGGCGGGCTTCTCGGAGTTGTTCTTCTTGCTGGTCTTTTTGCCGTTGCGGCGGAGCACGTCGAACAGCACGCAGATGACCACGATCAGGCCGATGACAATATTACGGAAGGCCACGGGCACATGGGCGAAGGTCAGGCCGGACTGGAGGATGGCCCACACCGCCGCACCGGCGATGACGCCCACCAGCAGACCGCTGCCGCCCAAGGTGGACACGCCGCCGATAACCGCCGCGGCCACGGCGTACATCTCGTAGCTCATGCCGGCGTCCATGGAGCCCATGCCGGACTGCGCCATGGTGACAAGGCCGGTGAGGAAGGCGCAGAAGGAGGAGACCATATAGGCCTTGGTGGTGGTGGCGAACACGTCCACGCCGGAGAGGCGGGCGGCGTCCACGTTGGAGCCGATGGCGTAGATATGGCGGCCGGAACGGGTGAAGCTGAGGACGTAGAAGAACAGGGCCCAGACGATCAGGGCAATCCACACACCGTTGTAGAGGCCTAAGAACTTGCCGTAGTAGAACAGGTTCTTAAAGGCCTGGGCGGCGCCCTCGGAGCCGATGTTGTCGGTGTTGTAGTTGTTGTTGGCCAGCTGGGCGATGCCGCGGCCGATGGTCATGGTGCCCAAGGTGCCGATGAAGGGGGGCAGCTTGAACTTGCCCACCAGTACGCCGTTGATAAAGCCGATGGCCATACAGGCGATGAAGCTCACCAGAATCGCCACGATGGGATGGGAGCCGTTGCACATCATGGTGGCGGAGATCATGGCGCTCATGCCCAGGACAGAGCCGATGGACAGGTCAATGTTCCCGGTGATGCAGACGTAGGCCTGACCGATGCCCACCAGCAGGAAGGGGACGATGGAGCGCAGCAGGGCCATGATGGAATCGCCCTTGATGAAGTTGGGGTTCATGATGGAGAAGACGATCATCAGCACCACCACACCCACAAAAGCGGTGATCACGGAGGCCACGCTTTGACTGATGCGGATCTTTTTCGTATTCATTATCCTATACTCCTTCTATTAAGTTAAGAGAACCACGGTGACGGAAATATATAGGCTACTCGTTGGAGCCGAACTGGGTGGCGTAGGTCATGATCTCCTGCTCGGTGGTGCTTCGGGGGTCCACCTCGCCGGTGATGCGCCCGTTGCACATGACCAAGATTCTGTCGGAGATGCCCATGACCTCGGGCAGCTCGCTGGAGACGATGATGACCACGATGCCGGCCTTCTTGAGCTGGTTGATGATCTGGTAGATCTCCACCTTGGCGGCCACGTCGATGCCGCGGGTGGGCTCGTCAAAGATGACGACCCGGGAGTTCCGGGCCAGCCACTTGGCCACGACCACCTTCTGCTGGTTGCCGCCGGAGAGGCTGCCCGCCTCCACGTCGGCGCTGGACATCTTGATGGTCAGGGAGGATTTTCCCCTCTCGATCATGGTGTTCTCTTTTTTGCGGAGTACGGTGCCGATCTGGCTGCAGATCAGATCCAAGTTGGGCAGGGCGATGTTGTCCCGGATGGAGAGCTTGGTGCAGAGGCCATCCTTTTTCCGATCCTCCGGGGCCAGCACGATGCCCTGCTTGATGGCGTCGGCAGGGGAGTGGATGGTGAGAGATTTCCCGTCCAGGATCACCTCGCCGCCGTCCTTGAAGTCGGCGCCGAAGATGGCGCGCATGGTCTCGGTCCGGCCCGCGCCCACGAGGCCGGAGAAGCCCAGCACCTCGCCCTCGTAGGCCTCGAAGCTCACGTCCTTTACCGCGCGGCCGGCCTTGAGATGGCGGACCTCCAGCACCTTCTTGCCCCGCTCCACCGTGTCACGGGGGAACTGGTTGGTAATCTCGCGGCCCACCATGTTGGCGATGATCTGCTCCATGGTGAAGTCGGTGAATTTGCCCTCGGTGATGTAGTGGCCGTCCCGCATGATGGTGACGCTGTCCACGATGTGGTGCAGCTCCTGGAGACGGTGGCTGATGTACACGATGGCGCAGCCCTGACTGCGCAGCTCCTTGACGATGCGGAACATCTCCTCGATCTCCGCGTTGGAGAGGGCGGAGGAGGGCTCATCCATCACCAGCACCTTGGCGTTGACGAGGAGGGCCTTGGCAATCTCCACCATCTGCTGCCGGCCCACGGGGAGATCCCCCACGATGGTGTCCGGGGCCAAGTCGTGGATACCTAACTTGGCCAGCTGTTCCACCGCCTGGCGGTTCATCTCGGCGGTGTCCAGGCGCCCGCCCTTGATGATCTCCCGGCCGAGGAACATATTGTTGGCCACGGTCAGGTGCTGGCACATGTTCAGCTCTTGGTGGATGATGGCCACGCCCAACTCCTGGGCCTGCTTGGTGTTCAGATCCCCCTCCACCTTGTGGCCGAAGATGGTGATCTCGCCGGAGTCACGGGTGTATACGCCGGAGAGGATTTTCATCAGAGTGGACTTGCCGGCGCCGTTCTCTCCCAGCAGCGCCATAACCTCGCCTGTTCGCAGATGGAGCTGTACATCGTCCAGAGCCTTTACGCCGGGGAAGGTCTTGGTGATGTGCTCCATGGAGACAGCATATTCGCTCATGTTCTGACCCCTTTCCATTATTTCTGCCCCTCAGGACAGCCCCGCGCCCGCTTCACAGGGTTTGTGAAGCGATCATGCCCCGGGGCATGACGGTTTTTGTTCAGCCGCTCAGTCCTTTGCCGCGGGGTACTCGTTGCAGAGCAGGCGGTAGGGCGGCTCGTCCTCCTCGATGGTGGGGAAGCGGCCCAAGGGCTGGTAGAAGCGGTTGTCGGTATTGTCGTCGTTGCACATGGACACCTCGCCGATGATGGCGTAGCCGGTGCCCGGCTGGACGTAGAACTCGTGGTAGTAGTAGGGGTACAGGCTCAGGGACTCGCCGGGCTTCAGCACGATCTCGCTGCCGGCGGGGACGGTGTAGCGCCGGCCGTCCTGGCAGATCTCCACGTCGGTATCGGCAAGGCCCTCGTCCTTGGTGGCGTTCCACAGACGGAATACCAGGTTGCCGCCGCCCCGGTTGATGATATCCTCCATCTTGTTCCAGTGGAAGTGGTTGGGGGACACCTGGCCCTCCCGGAGCATCATGATCTTCTCGGCGTAGGTCTTGGTGTACTTGGCGTTATGTACGTTGCCGTTGCGGATGGTGATCAGGCTCAGGCCCAGGGTGTCGAAATGGCCCTCGCCGTAGTCGGTGACGTCCCAGCCAAGGGCGTTGTCGCGGATCTCGTCGTACTCGTGGCCCTTGGTGGCCCACTCCTCCGGCGTAAAGCTCAGGAAGGGGGGCAGGGCAAACTTGAACTCATTCAGCTTGCTCTCAAAATCCTTGATGATGGCATTGATCTCCGAACGCTTCATAATCTCCAATCCTTTCCTTTCATTCCCACGCGGCATCCCAAAAGCGAAATACCGCCAGCTTACCAAAAATTCCTCATTTCTAACTCCGCATTCAGCAGACGCCCGCGGCCAAGCTGGCCTCCACCTGCTCCTTTGTGGGCAGGGCGGCGATGGCGCCCTTCTTCTGCACGCAGAGGCCACCGGCGGCGTTGCCGTAGCGGAGGGCCTTTTGGAGCTTCTCCTCCGTCACGTCTCCCGGCTTCTCCACTCCCTGGAAGCGGAGGGAGGAGAGGAAGCCGCCCCAGAAGGCGTCCCCGGCGGCAGTGGCGTCCACGCAGGTGCACTTCTCGGCGGGGCAGCCGAAGGTCTTGCCGTCGTAGTAGCACCGGGCGCCGTCAGGGCCCAAGGTCTGCACCACCAGCGTCAGGCCGAAATTCTCCATCAGGGAGGGGATGTGGGCCTCGCCGCCCATCATCTCCACCTCTTGGTCGGAGATCTTCAAAAAGTCCACATAGGGCAGGACCTCAAAGACCTTTCCGGCGCAGGCGGCGGCGTCTCCGCCCCACATCACGTCCCGGTAGTTGACGTCGAAGCTGACAATCTTTCCTATATCGTGGCCCAAGCGCATGGCCCGGGCGGTGGCCTCCGCCGCCGGGGAGGCGGAAAGGGAGCAGGAGCCGGCGTGGACGATCACGCTGCTTTGGATGTCCTCCTCCCGCACGTCGGACTCTTGGAGGAACATGTCCGCGCCGGGCTTCCGGGCGAAGGTGAAGCTCCGGTCCCCGTCGGGGAAGAGGGTGACAAAGGCCATGGTGGTCATGGCCTGGGCGCACAGCTCCTCCTTGATGCAGCGCACGCCGTTCTCCCGGATGGTATCGTAGAGAAAACGGCCGAAGTCGTCGTCGCCTACGGAGCAGCACATGCCCGCCTCCAAGCCGTTCTTCACCACGGCAAAGGCCACGTTGGCCGGCGCGCCGCCGGCGTTGCGAATGTAACTGAAGGGCTCGCTTCCGGGGGTAAAGTCAATCACCATTTCACCGATGCTGTACAGGTCCATCAATACTCGCGGCTCCTTTCGGACACTCAGTTTACTAATTGTGATGTTACCATATCACAAGATGTAGTGTACTGTCAACAGAGAATTTGTGCCGTTTGACTGTGCCGGCGGGGGCCTAACAGGGGCTTTGTGGAAAAAGCGCAGGATTTTGTACCGCGGGAAAAGGGCGTTTCTTCGCAGTTTTTTCTGGATTTTCTTAGGAATGGCCTGTTAATCTCAGGATTAACAATCTCTGCTTGTGCATTTCATAGAATTTTAATATTTATACCTTTTGGCTAAAAAAGCGGCGGAGGGACACAATCCCTCCGCCGCGTCGACGGTGATCCACCGCCGGGGCTGTCGCTTTATTGGGCAGGTGCACGGGGAACAAGGGGCGGGAGTTGGTGCACGTATTCGCTAAAAAATCAGATTTCCCGCGAAAATAGAGGCCGCCGCATTGCAGGCGGCGCCCATCAGGGCCGCGTCCTGCAAAAAGTACGATCTCTTTACTAAAATACGGGTGTCCCAGTCCACAAACCGGCGCTGGTTGACGATGTCCTCCAGCATGTGCAGGTACTCGTCGTGCCAATAGGCGCTGCTGTTGCCCAGCAGGATCAGCTCGCTGTTAAGGATGTTGATGGTGCTGATGATAGCGGTGGCCAGCTTGTTCACCGCGTCCACAAAGACGCTCTTGACCATGGGGTCGTCGGTCATGGCGCTGAAGGTCTCGTAGGTGTAGAACTTTCCGGTGTGGTAGCGGAGCTTTTTGAGCATCTCCGGTGTGCGCACATAGGTCTCCACGCAGCCCCGGTTGCCGCACTCGCAGGGGCGGCCCTGTATGTCCACGCTGACGTGGCCCAGCTCCGGGGGCAGGCCCCGGCGGTTGCAGTAGAGCTGGCCATCGGCCAGAATGCCGCAGCCCACGCCCTCCGCCACGCCCACGAAGAGGATGTCCCGGTAGCCGCGGCCGCTGCCGTAGAGGCTCTCCGCCAAGACGGCACTCTGGTTGTCGTGGTCAAAGAACACCGGCAGGTGGTAGCGCTCCTTGATGATCTGGACGATCTTTACATTTTGGATGCCGAAGAAGTAGAAGGGCTTGAGGATCATGCCGTCAGCCACACTGATGGGGCCCACACAGGAGAGGCCGATGGCAATGACATCGCCGCGCCCCTGGAGGATGGTGTCCAAGAGCTGGTAGATCAGGTGGATCAGCTTCTGCTCGTTCATGCCCTCCATGGTGCCGCGCTCCCGCTGGAGGACCCGGAGCTTCAGGTCGCAGAGAACCGCCTCGCAGCGGTCGCGGCCGATGGAGAGGCCCACCACCTTGGGGGCGGCGGGGGACAGGTCCAGGCCCACAGGCCGCCGGCCCAGCTCCTCGCTGCGGGCGGTTGAGGTCTCCACCAGCAGGTTTTGGCCCATCAGCTCTGTGACAATGTTGGAGATGGCCATCTTGCTCAGGCCGGTGCTGTGTACCAGATCAATGCGGGTGGTACACTGGCCGGTGGCAATCATCTTCAGCACCAGTCCGCGGTTGACGCGTTTGTAGTCGCTCCTGTTTTTGCCGGCTTTCTCTGTCATGGGGCGCTTCTCCTTGCTCTGTTCTTTTCTTCCACACAGGAGAGGGGGAACGCTAACATTGTACTGCAAGTGTATTATCTCTGTCAAGAGGGGAGGTCTGTCAGGGGATAAAAGAGCATCGGGACGCCTTTGATCAAAGGTGCTCCGATGCTCTTGGATGGATGGTTCAGGCTAACAGTTCTTTCAGTGTCTCGAACATGGTCTCAATATTGATGGGCTTGGCTATATGGCCGTTCATGCCGCAGCTGAGGGCCTGACGGCGGTCCTCCTCAAAGGCGTTGGCGGTCATGGCCAGGATGGGCACCGAGGCGATCTCCTGGTTCTCCAAGGAGCGGATGGCTCTGGCGGCGGTGTAGCCGTCCATCACGGGCATCTGGATGTCCATCAGCACCAGCTGGTAGGTCCCCGGGGCCGCGGTGCGGAGCTTCTCCACGGCAATCTGGCCGTTTTCGGCCACATCCACGGTGAAGCCCGCCTCGGTAAGGATCACTGTGGCGATCTCCTGATTGAGCTCGTTGTCCTCGGCCAAGAGGATATGGCCGGTGTGGAACTGGGGGGGGATCTGCGCGGAGGCCTCCTGTGCCTCCGGGGCGCTCTCCTCCGTCAGCTCTTCGGCAACGTCCACCACGGAGCACAGGCAACGGCGCAGCTCCGACATGAACAGCGGCTTGCTGCAGAAGGCGGTGACGCCGGCCTCCCGGGCCTCCTCCTCGATGTCGGACCAGTCGTAGGCGGTTAGGACGATGATGGGCACGTCTTCCCCCATCTCCTTGCGGATTCGGCGGGCCACCTCCACACCGTTCATGTCCGGCATCAGCCAGTCGATGACATAGACACTGTAGTTATCCCCGCGCATGACGGCCTGGTGGGTGCGAAGCACCGCCTCGCGGCCGGAGAGGGTCCACTCCGCCCGGAGGCCGATCTGCTGGAGCATATAGCTGACGCTGTCGCAGGTGTTGAAATCGTCGTCCACCACCAGTGCGCGGCAGCCCTTCAGCGCCGGGATGGTCTGGGGCATTCTGGGGCCGTTGTCCAGGCGGAAGGTGAGGGAGACCTTGAACTCGGTCCCCACCCCCTGCTCGCTGCTGACGGAGATGGAGCCGTTCATCATGTCCACAATGTTCTTGGTGATGGCCATGCCCAGGCCGGTGCCCTGGATGCGGCTGATGGTGGAGTTGCGCTCCCGCTCAAAGGGCTCGAAGATGTGGGAGACGAACTCCTCGCTCATGCCAATTCCGGTGTCCTTCACATAGAACTCATAGTTGGCGTAGCCCGCCGGCGCGCCGGGCTTCTCCAGAATGCGCATACTGACAATGCCGCCGGCGCTGGTGTACTTGATGGCGTTGCCCAGCAGGTTCAAGAGCACCTGGTTCAGCCGCAGGCGGTCGCAGTAGATATCCTCGCTGAGTACGTCCACTGCGTCGATGTAGAAGTCCAGCTGCTTGGCCCTGATGTCCGCCTGCACGATGCTGCGGATGCTGTGGAGAATGTCCGGCAGGCTGCACAGGGACTCCTCCAGGCGCATTTTGCCGCTCTCGATGCGGCTCATGTCCAGTACGTCGTTGATGAGGCTCACCAGGTGGTTGCCGGAGGTGAGGATCTTTTTCAGGTACTCCTCCACCTGGTCCTTCTGGTCGATATGCGTGATGGCCAGGGTGGTGAAGCCCACGATGGCGTTCATGGGGGTTCGGATGTCGTGGGACATGTTGGAGAGGAAAACACTCTTGGCCTTGCTGGCCCGGTTGGCCTGGGAGAGGGCGTCCTCCAGCAGGGTCTTTTTCTCCATCTCCCGGCGGGTGTCGTCATCCACGTTGCGGAAGCCCAGGACCACCTCCCGGTGGCCCGCCTCCCAGTCGCCGGTGCGCACGGCCTTCATCTGGAAGAAGCACATGCCGCTGCCGCAGAGGGTGCGGTAGTTGATGTAGGTGATGGGGCGCTCGTCCAGCTCCGCGCGCAGGTTCTCCAAGGTCAGGGCGCGGCGGAACATCTGCTGGTCCTCGCTGTAAACGCAGCGGCTGATGTAGGTCTTTAGGTTCTCCTGAAGGGGGCGGTCCGCGGTGAAGATCTCCTCCAGGATGTTATAGGGGCAGTTGTGCAGGCGCAGGGCCTCTCCCCGACCCGTGTCCAAATCCCAGTGGCACACCAGGTTATAGTCCACGCTCAGCGCCTGCGTCAGGGAGTTGTGGCGGCGCTCGGTCTCCGTGCGCTCCTGCTGCTCCCGGAGCTTTTGCTCGGTGCAGTCCAGGAGGAGGCGCTGGTAGTAGATCTCTCCGTTCTCCTCGATGAGCTTCAGATTGCCCATGATGTGGAGAATCCGCCCCTCGGAGTGGCGCACCCGGTACTCCACACTGGTGCTGTCCCCCACCTCGGTCAGGCCTTGGATGGCGCTGCGCAGCAGCGGCTTGTCCTCCTCCAGTACCGAGGGGGCCACCAGGAAGAAACCCTCCTTTGTCACATCGTCCAAGGAGGAGAAGCCAAGGATGTCCAGGGCGGCCTGATTGATGCTGATAATCCGGGAGCCGTCCCGGGTGTGGCAGATGACACCGCAGTCCAAGGAGGTGAAGATGGACTCCAGCATATCATTTTTCTGCTGGAGCTCCTGGCGGTAGGCCTCCTCCTGGGTGATGTCGATGGCCACGCCCACGGTGCCCATGACGCTGCCGTCGCAGTCGTAAAGGGGGGACTTGTAGGTGGTGAGGAGCCGCTGGCCCATGCCGGTCATGATGGTCTCCTGGGAGATGCGGGTCTCCTGGGACTCCATGACAATCCGCTCGGACTCGATACAGGCGGGATCGTCGGCCTCCACGTCCCAGATGTAGGCGTGGCGCTGGCCCTGGACCTGCTCCTTGGTCTTGTTTACGGTGGCGCAGAAGCTGTCGTTGACCTTCTCGTGGACACCGTCCCGGGTCTTGTACCAGATCAGGTTGGGGATGCTGTTGATGGCAGCCTCCAAATACTGGCTGGTCTGCCAGGCGTCCCGGCGGTCCTTCCAGTGCTGCTGCCAGCGGAGGAAGCGAAAGCGGACCTCCGCCTCGTCCATGGGGAGGGTCCAGATATCCAAAAGCTCCGGCAGGTAGGCGGAGAGGAGGGGGAACTGATCCGGCTGGGCCAAGAGGATGCACTCCGCCTCCGGCCGCTTGCCCTGGAACAGGACGGGGAGGGCCTCCTCGGGGCGCAGGCTCCGCAGGTCCGCGAAGAGGATATCCGCCCGGTTCAACAGCGCCGATTCCGGCGCTGCGCTGTCCATAAAGCTATGTGTAAAGGGCTCCAGAGGCGGGATCTCCCGGATGATTGTGAACTCCCTGCACGGCTCCCCAATCAGATAAAACTGAGTATGGCAATGATACATAATTACCATCTCCCTCCCATATGCCATCTGCCCAGTCGGAGGGGGTATTCCGCTGGGTTCAGATTGATGATATACCCTCCTATTTTACCAACCCCGCGGTGGTCTGTCAATGTTTTGGTTCTTTTTATTTTGGGGGCAGGGCAGGGGAGCCAGGACCTTCTTTTGACTGCGCTTTGCAAGGCCTCTCTTTTTTGGGGACGCTTCTGCAAGGAAGTTAACGCCCGCTGAGAAGCGTTTGCTTTTCAGCGGGCGTTACTTTATTTTTTCAGCTTCAGACCATCTTTGAACGCTTCCCCAACACGTTCGGTTACCTTGTAATATCCATGGGTGTACGGATCAAAAGCAATGGCATTTACCAGCGACATATCGACCCTGCCGTCTACCATAACGCTTTCGTCGGCGGTGATATTGACAACCTTTCCAATCACTCCGCAGCCATATGTATTGTCCTGATATTCAACAAATTCACATTCGAGGCACAGCGGAAGTTCATTTATAACAGGAGCATCCACAGTTTCGGCTTTACTGGCGGTAAGCCCGCTGCGCACGAATTTGTCAGCGGTTCTGCTTCCGGATTCCACACCGAAATAGTCCGCCTCTGCCACATGGGCGGCATCGGCTATACTGACAGTGAAAGCGCCTCGCGCTCTGATATTTTTCACGGTTTTATGTGTTTCGGTCAAATTGAGAGCCACGGTTCCCCGCTCCTGCATGGTGCCCCAAGCGGCGTTCATCACATTGACACTGCCATCTTCGTTGTAGGTGGCGACCATCAGAACAGGCATTGGGAAAATACCCTCTGTCATGTTTAGCTTTATTCTCATAGTTAGTACCTCTCTTTATCAATAGAATTGACAGGATTAAGTATCCTGTGTATTATTATAGCGTCGGCCAAAAATAATTCAAGTACTGTCATTTAAGACATGTACTATCTGAAAGGATAGCTAACTATGATAAAGCAATTTATTGAGGATGCAAATTTTGAGGATACTGGGTTCAGCTATACGATGTCCCTGATATCCGGCAAACACAAGATGGTTATTCTCTACTGCCTTATGGAGTATAAGGTTGTGCGGTTTAATGAGCTGAAGCGATATTTGAAAAATATATCTGACAAGACTCTCAGCACAAATCTGAAAGAGCTGGAGTCAGACCGGCTGATTATAAGAACGGAGTATCCGCAAATCCCGCCAAAGGTGGAATACAGTCTCAGTGATCGGGGGAAATCTTTGATGGACGTTTTGGATCAATTATGCGTCTGGGGTGAAAAAAACAGACTGGTTTGATGGGAGATATTGTTATATTGTTTCGCTATGACACTTTCTTTATGTCATAGCGAGTTATACCGTGCAGAAAGTGACAGGCAAACCATTGGGGTTCGTCTGTCACTTAGCTTCTCTGTGAATCCTTGGGTCTGCGCTACAGCGGAGGGGCTGGCGGAGGCAGAGCCTGGTCGATCAGGGACAGGGAAATCTGAAAGGCTTTGATCCGCCGGGCAGTGAGCGTGTGCTGCGGCCCACCGGGGGGCAGCTTCAAAAGCGCCTTCTCACACTTGCTCAGTGTGGAGGCAATGGACCGCTTCGCCTCCAAAAGCTCCTCAACTGTGTACTCCATAATATGGCTCCTTATTTGTCGATTCTTATTGCTTCTTTGGAAAGAGTATGGGTGTTTTATTGGCCGTTTATCAGTCTTTAAGCGCCTGCTCCATAGCTGCGCGGCGCAGGAAGCCCGTCAGCACCGCGGCGGAGGAGACGGCCATAATCAGCTCCGTGGCGGGCTGGGCATAGGCCAATCCGTACAGGGGGAAGAGGGCGTTCAAAAATAGGAGGAAGGGGATCTCCAGTATGATCTTGCGCAGGATGGCGAAGAGGAAGGACTCCCGGCCCATGCCCACCGCCTGAAAGACGCCTACACCGAGGAAATCCATGCACAGAAGGGGGGCGGAGAGGCTCAGGCCCCGGAGGAAACGCATCCCGTAGGCCACGGTTTGGGCATCGTCAATAAAGAGCCCCACGAAAAAGCCGGGGAAGAGGAAGAGGAGCGCCGCCAGGGAGGAGAGCAGCAGCAGGTTTAGGCGGAGGGTGAAGCGGATGGCCTCCCTCATCCGGCGGATGTTCCAGCTGGCGTAGTTGTAGCCGATCAGGGGCATGACCCCCTGGGAGATGCCCATGGCCACGTACATGGGCACCATGGCGATCCGGGAGCAGATCCCCATGGCGGCCAAGGCCTGGGCGGCGTAGGGGGCCGCCAGGTTGTTGAGGAGTGTGCTGCTGGTGACATTGAGCAGATTCTGGATGGAGGCGGGCACGCCCACCGCGCAAACCCCGCCTGCGATGTCCCTGCGCAGGGTGAAGGCCTTGGGGGAGACGCAGACCAGCGTGGTCTTCCGGCGGACGGTCAGATAGATCAGGAAGTAGGCCAGCGCGCAGCAGTTGGAGAGACAGGTGGCCATGGCCGCTCCCACAGAGCCTAAGTTCAGCCCCCAGGGCAGGATGAAGAGGGGGTCCAGCAGGATGTTCAGAAGGCACCCGCTCATAGTGCCGATGCTGGCGTGGAGGGCCGCCCCCTCGGAGCGGATCATGTAGGCGATGACCACGTTCATAATCGCTGGCACCGCGCCGAAGGTCACTGTCCAAGTGAGGTAGCCGTCGGTGCCCGCCCAGGTGGCCGGGTCCGCCCCCAGGAGGGAGAGAAGGGGGGCGCGGAGGACCGTACACAGGAGGGAAAAGAGGGCGGCGGAGAGGAGGGCGCCGTAAAACCCGAAGGCGGAGCTGCGGCGGAGGGTGTCGAAGTCTCTGCGGCCGTAGGAGCGGCTCATCATGCTGGAACTGCCCACACCGAAGAGGTTGTTGACGGCGTTGAAGGCCAGCAGCACCGGCGCAGCCAAGGTGACGGCGGCGGTCTGTACGGGGTCGTTGAGCAGGCCCACAAAGTAGGTGTCCGCCAGACTGTAGAGTACGGTCACCAGGGAGCTGAGTACCGTGGGCACCGACAGTGTGGCCACGGCGCGGGGGATGGGACAGCTCTCGAAGATGGCCTGCCGGTTCTCCTGGGGGGAGGGCATGGGGATCACTCCTTTGGATGGTTTAGGCCCGCGGCCATGTCAGCGGTATCTGCCGCCGCTCCTGGCTGCTCTCCTGCGCGGCCTCCAGAATGCGGAGCACCGCCGCGGCCTCCTCGGGGCGCACCAGAAGGGGGGCGTCCTCCCGGATGGCCTGGCAGAGGTTGTCGTAAAAGGCGCCGTAGTTTCCAATCTCCGTGGGGACACGGGTCTCGGCGAAGGCGCCGTCCTCTTGGAGGGTGCGCAGGGTGCCGTGGCGCTCCGGCTCCTCTTGGCCCCAGCGGGAGTCTCCCGCCGGGCGCAGGCCCTGGACCAGCCGGGCCTCCTGCACGTCCCGACCGTACTTCACGTAGCTGCCCCGCCGGCCGTGGACGGTGAGATGGGGCCCCTCGATGGCCGAGAGCTCTCCGGCGGAGAGGACGGCCCGCAGCTCCGGGTAGTACAGCGTCAGGGTGAAGCGGTCCACGCCGGGGGACTCGGGGCGCTGGCGGCGCAGGTCACCGCAGACCGCCTCGGGCAGGCCGAAGAGGGTCACCGCTTGGTCGATCAGGTGGACGCCGATGTCGTAGAGCAGGTCCACCCCGCGGCCGCCCTCCCGCTTCCACTGCTTGGTGCGGTAGCCGGAGACGAAGCGGTCGAAGCGGCACTCATAGTCCACTACCTCGCCTAAGCGGCCCTCCTCGATCAGGCGGCGGGCGGTGAGAAAGCCGCCGTCTAAGCGCCGGTTCTGATAGACGGTGAGGATCACGCCCTGTTCCCGGGACAGGCGGCACAGGGCCTCAGCCTCCTCGCGGGAGGCCGCGATGGGCTTCTCCACCACCACGTGCTTTCCCGCGCGGAGGGCCGCCTCCACCATGGGGACGTGGAGGGCGTTGGGGGTGGTGATCACCACCAAGTCGATGTCCTCGGTCAGCAGTGCCTCAAAGCTGTGGACCACCTCCGCCTCCGGGTACTCCTCCTTGGCCCGCTCTGAGGCGCGCTCGTAGACGCGGCGCAGGGAGAAGTGGGGGTCGGCGTGGAGGAAGGGGGCGTGAAACAGCCGGCCGGACATGCCGAATCCGGCCAGACCAACACGGATGGGGGTACATGCGTCCATGGTTTTTTCCGCCTTTCTGATCAGATGATGGGTAAACTCATTATAAAAAGAAATGATGGGCCTGTCAAGAATGGGGGGATGTGGGGAAAAGGGGGATTTTCTGCTGCAGGCTCTTGTGGTTTGTCCGATTTTGCGGTACAATGCGGATACATTGCTGGTATAGTTGTTGTCAGGATCGGGAGGTGTGCTATGACGGAGCTGGAGACGCTGCAGCGGGCCAAGATGTATTTAGATCAGCTGTCTGTGGGGGTCAATCCCCTTGACGGCAGTGCGGTGCCGGCGGGCGATGTGGTCCGTCAGGCCCGGCTGGTGCGCTGTTTCCAGTATGTCTCCGGCGTTTTGGGGCAGGTCATTGACAGCGGGGGGACGGAGGCTCCGGCCAAGAGGGCGAAAAAGCGCCCCTATCAGGTGCCCTTGGCGCGGCGGGCGGCATTTCAGTTCTCCGATGTCCCTCTCGCCGCCAGTGAGCTGGCCAGAAGGCTCACCGCTCTGGGGGAGGATGATATGCGGGGGCTGAGTTACCGGGCGCTGACCGCCTGGCTGGTGGAGACAGGGCTTTTGGCCGTGGTGCACAGTGAGGGCGGCGGGGGACACAAGCGCCCCACAGCCGCCGGTCTGGAGATGGGGATCTCCGTGGAGGAGCGCACCGGCGCCAAGGGGCCCTACCGGGTGGTGGTGTATCATCGGGCGGCCCAGCAGTTTATTTTGGACAACTTGGACGCCATTATCAGCGCCGAGGAGAACCGGAGGGGGCAGCTAAAGCGCCCTTGGGACAGGGAGCAGGACGATCTCCTCATTCAGCTCCGCCGCGACGGGGCCTCCCTCCAGGAGATCGCGGACCGGATGTATCGGACGCCTGCCGTGGTCCGCAGGCGCTTGGAGGGGCTGGGGCTGACGCCGCCCTGATCTGGGGGTAAATTGCGGAAAAGAGCACATGGGATGATATTTGAAATCCCATGTGCTCTTTGTATGCTTGCCGATGGGGGCGTCAACTTACACCACATCCAGCCTGGTCTTTTTCTGAGGGGCGGGAAAGGCTTGGTCCAGCGCGGACAGCTCCTCCGGGGACAGGTGAATCCGGGCGGCGGCGGCGTTTTCCACCGCGTGCTCGGGCCGGGAGGCCCGGGGAATGGGGATTACGCCCCTCCGGGAGAGCAGGAAGGACAGGAGGATCTGGGAGGGGGTGGCGCCATGGGCGGCGGCTGCGCTCCGCACCGCCTCCGACTCCAAAAGGCCCTGGCGCAGCTGTCCGGCTTGGGCCATGGGGCAGTAGGCCATCACGGGGATCTCCCGCTCCTGGAGGTAGGGGAGAAGGTCGTACTCGATGCCCCGGCTGCCCAGGTGGTAGAGCACCTGATCCGTGGCCGCGTGGGTCCCGTTTTCCACGGCGGCGAGCTTCTCCATCCACTCCCTGTCGAAGTTGGAGACGCCCCAGGCGCGGATCAGGCCGCGGGATTTCAGCTCCTCCATACAGGTGACGGTCTCCGTCAGGGGGATGGCGCCCCGCCAGTGGAGCAGGTACAGGTCCACGTAGTCGGTCCGCATACGGCGCAGGGAGTTCTCGCAGCAGCGAAAGATGTTGTCCCGGCCGGCGTTGTGGGGGTAGACCTTGGAGACTAAATACAGCTTTTCCCGGTCCAGCCCCTGGATGGCCGCGCCGATCATTGTCTCCGCCAGACCCTCCCCGTACATCTCCGCTGTGTCAATCAGGTTCATTCCGGTCTCCACGCCGGCGCGGAGGGCTGCGCACTCCCGGTCAAAGGTGTCGGGGTTTTCCCCCAGGTACCAGGTCCCTTGGCCCACCGGGCCGGCCGGCGCGCCGGATTGTGTGATAAACTGCATACTGTTTCATCCTTTCCTGCCGGCAGGCGGCAATTTTGGGGGCTTTGCTATGTGGAGTATATCACGGTTTTGCCGAAAAGGAAAGGAGTTTTCCTGTGGAGCGTGCTGTCTTGGCTTTGGCGGGATGTTTGCCGGGAGGTGGCGGCTTTTTGCGGAGGGGACTGCCTCTGTGCTGTCTCAGAAGATGCTCAGGTACAGCTCCCGGCTCAGCTGTTCCAATAGGCGGATGCCGGCGACGCTGTTGCCCTTCCGGTCCAGGGCGGGGCCGTAGATCCCAATCCCCATCCGGGTGGGCACCACGGCCATGATGCCGCCGCCTACGCCGCTCTTGGCCGGCACGCCCACCCGCAGGGCGAACTCGCCGGAGCCGTCGTACATGCCGCAGGTCATGAGGATCGCGTTGACGTACCGGGACATGGCGGCGGGGAAGATCCGCTGGTTGGACGCCGGCAGGCGGCCCCGGTTGGACAGAACCGCCCCGATGTGGGCCAGGGCCTTGCAGTCCACCCGGATGGAACAGGCGCGAAAGTAGCAGTCCAGCACCTCCTCCACGTCGTCCTCCAGGAGGCCGTGGGATTTGAGCAGGTAGGCCAGGGCCCGGTTTTTGCTGCCATGGGTCTTCTCCGAACAATACACCGCCTCGTCGATGTCGATCTCCTCGTCCCCGGCCAGCCGCCGGGTGAGCTCCAGAAGCCGCTGGAATCGCTCGGCGTAGTCCTTGCCCTGGATCAACGTACACATGAGGATGGCCCCCATGTTGACCATGGGGTTGATGTTGCCGCTGTCCAGGGACTGGTCCCCGGCGTTGATGGCGTCAAAGGGCTTGCCGGTGGCCTCCACGCCCACCCGCTGCATCACGTGCTCCGTGCCGTTGTCCAGCAGCGCCTGCAACAGCAGAATGGGCTTGACCACGCTCTGAATGGTAAAGGGTTGGTGGCAGTCCCCGGCCCAGCTGTGCTTCCCCTCGCTGCCGATGACGTAAATCCCCAAGGAGGCGGGATCGCTCTTTGCCAGCTCCGGGATGTAGTCCGCCGCCTGTCCCCAGCTGGTGAAGGCGCGGCACTGCTCCAGCAGCCGCTCTAACAGTTCTTCCATATTCTTCCTGCTTTCTCCCGCGGCGGCGTGGGCTGTGCGGCCTGCGCCATGAGGGATATTTAATAGTATAAACATAGCAAATTCAGATGGTTTTGTCAATAGTGCACAGAAATTTGCCTCCGTTTATTCCTTGCGCTGACGCTGTGGGCAAAAAGACCGGGAGAGAACGGTCTGACAGTTCTCTCCCGGTTTTGGCAGGGATCAGGCCCAGGGATTCTCGGTGGGATAGGGCAGGCCCTTGGGCTGGTTGTAGGCGATGTCCTGAACTCCCAGGAACTTGAAGACCTCAAACAGGGCCTTGCCGTAGTGCCCGAAGGCTACCGCCCCGTGGTGGGGGTAGCGCTTCTGAATCAGAACGTGGCGGTAGAACCGGCCCATCTCGGGGATGGCGAACACACCGATGCCGCCGAAGGAGCGGGTCTTCACGTCCAGCACCTCGCCCTGGGCGATGTAGGCCCGGAGAACCCCCTCGCTGTCGCACTGGAGACGGTAGAAGGTGATGTCGCTGGCGGCGATGTCCCCCTCCAGGGTGCCCCGGGTAAAGTCGGGCTCGCTGTCCTTGGGCTCCAGCAGGCGGTGCTGGATCAGCTGGTACTTCACCGCCCGGTCGGCGCACAGCTTGCAGCTGGGGGTGTTGCCGCAGTGGAAGCCCATGAAGGTATCGGTAAGCTGATAGTCAAACTTATCCTTGATGTCCTCCTCATAGATGGAGGCGGGGACGGAGTTGTTGATATCCAGCAGGGTGACGGTGTCGCCGGAGACGCACATGCCGATGTACTCGGACAGGGCGCCGTAGATATCCACCTCGCAGGAGACGGGAATGCCCCGGCTCACCAAGCGGGAGTTGACGTAGCAGGGCTCAAAGCCAAAGGCCTCGGGGAAGGCGGGCCAGCACTTGTCTGCGAAGGCCACATACTGCCGGGCCCCCTTGTGCTCCTCGGCCCAATCCAGGAGAGTGAGCTCCAGCTGGGCCATCCGCTCGTTCATCTCGGGGTAATAGCAGCCCTCGCCCATCTCCTTGGCCATGTCAGCGCACACCTCGGGGATACGGGGATCGTTGGCGTGGGCCTTGTAGGCCACCAGCAGGTCCAGCTCGGAATTTTCCTCAATCTCCACGCCGATCTCGTACAGGCCCTTGATGGGGGCGTTGCAGGCGAAGAAGTCCTGGGGCCGGGGGCCGAAGGTGATGATCTTCAGTTGGCTGAGACCAATCAGGGCACAGGCGATGGGCTTGAACTCGCCGATCATCTTGGCGATATCCTCGGCGGTGCCCACGGGGTACTCGGGGATAAAGGCCTTCAGATGGCGCATCCCCAGGTTGTAGGAGCAGTTGAGCATGCCGCAGTAGGCGTCGCCCCGGCCGTTGATCAGGTCGCCGTCCCCCTCGGCGGCGGCCACGTACATGCAGGGGCCGTCG
>JAAWSV010000111.1 GCA_022801715.1 Oscillospiraceae bacterium | reverse complement strand
ATCTTTGAGTAGAGAGGATATACAGAGTGATGAACGAGGAGACAAAATCCTGCCCCCACTGCGGGGCCCAGCTTCCAGTGGGGGCTTCCTTCTGTCCCCACTGCGCGCAGACTATCAGCGAGCGTAACGAGATAACCCCTCCGCGTCATGTGACGCGGAGGGCGCTGTACAGCGCCCTGATGGTCCTCCTTATCCTGGCTGTCGCCCTGGCAGCCTGGACTTATACCCGCCCCAAGGTCTACGACAACGGCACCGCCGAGGTGATTTACACCGACGATGACGGGAGCTATCAGCTCCTGGCCGGATTTGGCTCGGACCGGTTTCGGCCCGCCCACGAGATGACAGAGACCGTGGAGGAGGGCATGGACTACCGAATGCCCTCCCGCTTGTATGTCAACCATGCGGACGCCGGGGAAAACGCCAAGGAGGCTTTTTTCCAAAAGGTGGAGGGTGTCGCCGTGGAGCTTTTACAGGGCGGCGAGGGCGCCTCTCCCTGGCGCTGTGAACCGCCTGTGGAGATGGACTTCGATCCGGAGGCCGCACGGATCAGCTTGCTGACCTATTCGGCGGAAAGCGGACCCATGGAGCTTCGGTGGACCCTTGTGATGAAAAACGGCGATACCATCCGGCTGTACCAGCAGGTTGACCTGGAAGTCATTCCCACCCTCCACTACACCCCGGAGAACTACGCTATGAATACCGCCGGGGAGCTCCAGGCCCTGGTGGACGAGATCAACAAGACTGCGGACCCGGAAGCCATTGTCTATCTTCACCTGCCCGCCGTAACCTACCAGGGCGGCCTTGTGATGGAGGGCCGGCCCATCAACCTCCTGGGCGGTGAGGGGGAAAACGGCGCGCGGACCACCTTCACCGGCCCCGTCCGTGCCACTATGGCCGGCCATATCTACAGTTTTGAAAATATCGACTTTACCGGCTCCGGCGATGGGGTGGGCGTGTCTGTCTCCGCCCGGCTCCATCTCACCGGCTGCCGCCTGAGCAGGTGGCGGACCGGCCTGCTGTGTTATGGAAATTCCTGGGTTAACTTCCAGGACTGTGTCTTTGAGGACAATACCGTGGGCTTCCATTTCAACGCCTCCAACGCTACCCCCACTACATACCACTACAGCGGCAACCTGTTTCAGAACAACGGCACCGCCGTCCTGCTGGAGAGCGTCCCCAGCAATCAGGCCCTAAACTTCGATGGCACCCGCTTCTCCGGCAACGGCACGGACATCGACAACCGCTGCGGCCACGAGGTGAGCATCGCGGACGCCATTTTTGAGTAGAGAGGAAACATAAGCCATGAACGAGGAGACAAAATCCTGCCCCCACTGCGGGGCACAGCTTCCAGAGGGGGCCTCCTTCTGCCCCCACTGCGCGCAGAGCATCCAGGAGCGCAAAGAGGTATCCCCTCCTCGGCACATGCCGAGGAGGGCGCTGTACAGCGCCCTGATGGTCCTCCTTGCGGCGGTCATGGTTCTGGCCTTGACTGTCTGGGGCCAAACTCGCCCCAAGACCTATGAGAGCGACACCGGAGAGCTGGATTACGGCGGATACCGTCTCCTGCTGACCCAGGGGCGGGAGGTCGAGCCGGTCCCCCTGGCCAGCTTTCACGCGATGGTGGACCGCGGCTATCGCAACCCCTCCCCCCTGTATGCCGTCTCTCCGGAGGACGGCGCGATGATGGCAGATGCCTTTCTGGAGGAGATGGCCTCCGTCACCGCCGAGGTGCGCAGCTCGGATATCGCGCTGAACGTCACCTGTACGGAGCCGCAGATACGGAGTGAATACTATCCGGACGCCGCTTTTATGTCCATTGTCGACATCAGCCTGAAGGGGCCGGGAAGCTGCGCGGCGGAGCTTCTCTACACCGTCACCATGAAAAACGGCGATGTGATCCGCATGCGGCAGACCTTAACCTTTGAGAGCATCACCACCTATACGTACACCGCCCAGGATGCGCCCATGAATACCATCGAGGAGCTGCGGGCTCTGTTGGAGAGGGCCAGTAAGGAGAGCGGCGAGTACGACCAGATCCACATCCATCTCCCCGCCGTCACCTATGCGGGCGGTCTGGAAATCGAGGAGCGGCTGGTTCGGCTCTACGGCAGCGTGGGACACGATGGGCAGCGTACCACCTTCACCGATACGACCCGCATCAGCTCTCCGAAAGGTGTTCTGGAATTTCAGGATATCGCCTTCTCAGGCAGTGGACAGGGGGTAGGGGTTCTGGTCTCCGGCGCCACCCGGCTCCAGCTGGTCAACTGCCGGGTCTCCGGCTGGGAAACCGGTCTTCAGGCCGTGGACAGCGCCTGGATTGACGCCGACGGCACCATTTTTGCGGACAATCAAGTGGGGCTGTGCTTTGACTCGGCGGATACCCCCATGGTGTCCGACAACTTCTACACCGGGAACACCTTCCAAAACAACGGCACTGCCGTCCTTTTGGAGCATGTGGGCAGCGACACCCCGCTGAATTTCCCCGGGACCCGCTTCTCCGGCAACGGCACGGACATCGACAACCGCTGCGGCCAGGAGGTGAGCATCGCGGAGGCCATCTTTGAGTAGAGAGGATATACAGAGTGATGAACGAGGAGACAAAACCCTGTCCCCACTGCGGGGCACAGCTTCCAGTGGGGGCGTCCTTCTGTCCCCACTGCGCGCAGGATATCAGCCAGCGCAGGGAGGTATCACCACCTCGGCATATGCCGAGGTGGGCGCTGTACAGCGCCCTGATGGTCCTCGCCGCCCTGCTGCTGGCCGGGGGACTCTACCTCCGCAGCCGTCCCCAGGTCTACGACAACGGCGCCGCCGAGGTCCTCTATACCGACGGCGGCGTCACCTATCAGGTGCTGGCCGGCTGGATA
>JAAWSV010000003.1 GCA_022801715.1 Oscillospiraceae bacterium | reverse complement strand
TCAATGCAACTTGGTGCGCGAGGCGGGACTTGAACCCGCACGTGCGTATTGCACACTAGAACCTGAATCTAGCGAGTCTGCCAATTCCACCACTCGCGCGTGCCGCTGTCCTGAAGGAAAGCTGGTGCGAGTGACGGGACTTGAACCCGTACGACGGTTGTCACACGCCCCTCAAACGTGCCTGTCTACCAGTTCCAGCACACTCGCATTTTCTTCTTCCCTCGCGGGACAGCAGGATTATTATAGCCGCTTCCCACCGGTTTGTCAACCACTATTTTCGGCTTTTACCGCGAATTTCCGCCCGCCGGCCAAAAAGCCACCCCTCCGGACCGGCGAGATTACCTTCTGTAATGCGCCCAGAGGAATGATCAGACTTTTCACGAAAAAATGAATATCCGACTGCATCCGCCCTCGCTCCCCTCTGAAGCGCCGATTTTTTCTCTGCCATATTCTACATTTCCGCTCTTTTTCAGTGATTTTCTCCCGGTAATCTCATGAAAAATTGCCGGCTTGACAGGCTCTCTCCAATTTACATAAATTTCGCAATAATATCTCACAACATCGAGTTATACACATTTTCCACAGGGTTTTCCACATAGCAAAAACCCTGTATTTGCAATGGTTTCATCAAATATTTACAGTTTATGGAATCCCCTGTACCCACACTTTCCACACCTCTCTATCCCCCCAAATTAGTTTACATAACGACAGTACCTGCATATATTCACCACTTCCCCGGTTTTCCCGCGGTGTTCATACATCCCCCTGCTCCCCCGACAGCGACAAGCGGACAAGGCTCTGTACAGCGGCGTGAAATTCAGCGGTTAAACGCGGTAATTTTTTGTTTTTTCTGCCCCATGGACACCGAAAGGACAGCACGCCTTCCCCGCTGCAAGCCGCACCAAAAAAAGCGCCGCCGCATAAAATACACCCCCGGCGAGGCTCTCCTCCGCCGGGGGTATTTCCTCTATATCCGCATGTCGAGACACCGGCAGGTGCTCATTCCCTGCCGATGCCCATGTTCCAGAGCTCGTCCACATAGTTGTCCACACACTTCACGCCGTGGGCCATCCAGTGCTGCCGCTCCCGAGGCTTGACGTTGGGGTTGTCCAAGAGGGGCTGGAAGAGGACCAGCCTGGCCGGAGGCGCGGTGTAGATCTGGTTGAAGATGTCCAAGTCCTCCGGATAGCGATACCAGAGGGACCGGTCCGGATTGGGGTTCTCCCGCCGCCACCGGGCGAAGGCGGGGAGGAAACTCTTATAGTCCGGCGGCTCCAGCGCGTCAAAGACCTCCTCCGGCAGCAGCAGCTGGGCCAGACAGTAGAGCCCGTGGGCATAGGTACAGAAGGGCCGGGCCCCCAGCACATAGCGCTTGTCCCGGCCAAAGGCCTTGCACACCGCCAGCAGGTCCTCGCTGCCCTTCACCATGTCCCCGCCCACGATGTCCAGCAGGAAGGAGAGCATGGCCCGCTCCATCTGGTTGACCTTCTTGGTCCCCAGCAGGGCCTCCGCCTCGGGGACGGCCCACTCCAGCACCGCCGCGTCCTTGTACCAAAGTCCAAGCATCAGGTGGGCCGCCGCGGGGAAGAAGGGGGTATGGCTGTCCTTCACCTTGGCCAGCTCCGGGGGCAGCAGCCGCTCGATGGCCAGCACGTCCCCTGTGACCAGGCACTCCAAGGCACAGTGAAAGTTCTTCTCATAGGTGTAGCTGCCGTAAATACAGGGCAGCATCAGCAGCTTGTCCCACTGGCTGAGCACCCGGCACAGGCCGGGCCAGTCCTCCTCCTCGATGCACGCCTCCGCCCAGGTCCTCCAGTTCTCCCACTCCGGGGCGATGGAACTGAAAGAAACACGCTGGCTGTGGAACAGATACCGCAGGCGCTCCTTGGCCTCCGGCTCCTTGCCCGCATAGGTGAACTGCTCCATGGCCCGGCTGTACTTCTCCCGCAGGGCCGCGGGATCAACCTGCATTTCCATCTGTCCTTTCCTCCTGTTCTTTTGTGAAACTGTGGAATATATCTGAGAGCATCCAAACACGCAGCTCTTATGCGGGGCGCGCCGACCCTCTAATCTCCCATGCACTCTCGGTAAAACCGATACCCCCTTGATTTCCCATGTACCATCGGTAAAACCGATGCACCCTACATGAAAATTTGCGGGGGGAGGCTCCCATTAGATCTCCAAATTGGCGTAGGCATTCAGGCTCATGCCCGCCCGGGCGCCCTCCAAATACTCGTAGTAGGCCTGCGCGCCGATCATGGCGCCGTTGTCGCCGCAGAGGCGCAGGGGGGGCAAAAACAGCCGGAGACCCGCCTCCTCACAGGCGCGCTGGAGGTCGGCGCGGACACGTGCGTTGGCCGCCACGCCGCCGGCGGCCACCACCGTGTGGTGGCCGTACCGCCTCGCCGCCAGAATGGTCCGGGGAACCAGCTCGCCGCTGATCGCCGCCGCCACCGAGGCCGCAAGGCCGGGCCGGTCGATGGCCTCCCCCTTCTGCTCGGCGTTGTGGACCAGGTTCACCACCGCGGTTTTAAGCCCGGAGAAGGACATGTCCAAGTCGCTGTCCGCCACATGGGCCTTGGGCAGGGTGTAGGCCCTGTCGTCCCCGCCCTGAGCCAGCTCCTGCATGGGACGCCCCCCCGGATAGGGCAGGCCCAGGACGCGGGCGATCTTGTCGAAGCACTCCCCCGCCGCGTCGTCCCGCGTGGCCCCCACGATCCGCATCTGCGTGTACCCCTGCACGTCCACTATCATGGAGTTCCCCCCGGAGATGCACAGGGACAGAAAGGGGGGCTCCAGCTCCGGGAAGGCGATGTAGTTGGCCGCGATGTGTCCCCGGAGGTGGTGGACCGGGATCAGGGGCTTCCCCAAGGCATAGGCGGCGCTCTTGGCGAAGTTCACCGCCACCAGCAGCGCGCCAATCAAACCGGGACCGTAGGTGACGGCCACCGCGTCGATGTCCCGCCGGCCCACGCCGGCCTCCCGGAGGGCCTGATCGCTGAGGGCGGCGATGGCCTCGATGTGCTTGCGGGAGGCGATCTCCGGCACCACGCCGCCGTAGAGGGCGTGCATGTCCGCCTGGGAGAGAATGGCGTCGCTGAGGACGGTGCGCCCATCCCGCACCACCGCCGCCGCGGTCTCGTCGCAGGAGGACTCAAAGGCCAAAATCAGCATGCCGCGCCTCCTCCTCTGTCCACTCCGTCACCGGGAAGATCTCCTCCCCCGGATGGAGGGGGATCTGGATAAACCGGTCGTAGTTCTTCCGGCCAAACCGCTGCAAATAGATCTCCTGATGGGCCTGAAGGATCTCCGCCTCCGCGGGCATGGTCCCCCGCGTCCAGCAGATGGTCTTAAAATGTACGCCAAAGAGGGCGGTGTCATAGGAGAGCGTCACCGCGCCATTTCGCCTGTAGAAGCCCAGACGGCGGAGAATCATCCCGTCCGCCGCCGCGTCCCCGGTGGGCGCCTCGCTCTCCCCGATAAAGACGGTGTCCGCGCCGTAGCGGTCCAGCATGGCCTTCAGCAGCACTCCGCCGATGCCCCCGTTCCGCCGGGCGGCGGGGACACAGAGGTAGTCCACCAGAAGATAGCGGCCGCCGGTGTGCCGCCAGAGCAGCACATAGCCCAAGGCCTCCCCGGCCTCGTCCCGGAGACAGAGGGGATCGTACAGCCCCTCCTCCCGCAGGCGCTCCATGGACCACAGGGGTTTCAGCTCCTCAGGGGGAAAGGCCTCTTTGAGATGGGTCTCGTAGACGGCTCTCAGCTCGTCAGGGGTCAGTATGGTCAGTGTCATAGTGAAACTCCAATGTCATAATGATGGCATCCTCCATGGGATGCCGGTAGTAGTTTTTCCGCCGCCCCGCCTCCCGATAGCCCTCCCCCGCGTAGAGGGCGATAGCCGGAGCGTTGGAGGCGCGGACCTCCAGGGTGAGAAAGGACAGGCGGCTTTCCTCCGCGAAGCGCCGAAAGGCCCGCAGCAGCGCCCTGGCAATCCCCTGCCGCCGGCAGCCGGGCTGCACGGCCACATTGGCGATGTACCCCTCATCCAGCACCACCGACACGCTGGCATAGCCCAAGAGTCCGCCATCCTCCCCCATCGCCACCAGCGCGGCGGCATTCTCACTGTCCAGCTGCTCCGCCAGCAGCCGCTCCGACCAGGGATCAGGAAAACAGAGCCGCTCCAGTTCCGCCACCTCAGCAATATGGTCATAGGTCATAGGCATGATCGCAAAGCGCACCAAACACACCTCCAAGAAACTTTCGCTTGAAATCTGCGGATTTCAAGCGAGGGGGAAAATGGTTTTCATTTGAAATCCTCAGATTTCAAATGAGGATTTTATTTGCGGGGGGCTTTTTTCCAAGAAGCGCCGGGGCGATTCTTGGAAAAAAGGTCCAAACCGAGCGCGGTTTGCAAAGTGTTTTTCCGAAAACGCGGTTTCCGGAAAAACGATTTCAATTGATTTGCGCCAAGGCGCAAACTCCAACTCACTTCGCCTCCAACCAGTCCCTCCCGCTATGCGCCTCCGCGATCAACGGCACTCTCAGCTCCGCCACACGCTCCATCTCCTCCGCTACCAGCCGCTTCACCTGCTCCGCCTCGGACTCCGGGCACTCCACGATCAGCTCGTCGTGGACCTGCATGATGAGCCGCGCCGACAGGTTCTCCGCCTTCAAGCGGCGGAATACGTGGACCATGGCCAGCTTCATGATGTCCGCCGCCGTCCCCTGGATGGGCATGTTCAGCGCCACCCGCTCGCCGAAGGAGCGCATGTTGAAGTTGGAGGACTTGATCTCCGGCAGAGCCCGGCGGCGGCGGTAGAGGGTCTCCACATAGCCCCGCTCTCTGGCCTGGGCCACCACCGCGTCCATGTAGCGGCGGACCCCGTCGTACTTTTGGAAATAGGCCTCCATATAGTCCTTGGCCTCTGCCACGCTGACGCCCAAGTCCTCGCTGAGGGAGTAGGCGGAGATGCCGTAGACAATGCCGAAATTCACCGCCTTAGCCGCCCGGCGCATCTGGGAGGTGACCTCCCCCACCGGCACGCCAAAGACGTGGGCGGCGGTGACGGTGTGGAAGTCCTCCCCGGTGCGGAAGGCCTCGATCATGTGCTCGTCGCCGGAGATGTGGGCCAGAAGCCTGAGCTCGATCTGGCTGTAGTCCGCGTCCACCAGCACCATCCCCGGCTCCGCCACGAACATGCGCCGCAGCTCACTGCCCAGCTCCGTCCGGGTGGGGATGTTCTGGAGGTTGGGCTCCGTGGAGCTGAGGCGGCCGGTGGCGGTGACGGTCATCTGGAAGCTGGTGCGCACACGGCCGTCGGGCCCGATGACCTTCAAAAGGCCGTCCACATAGGTGCTCTTCAGCTTGCTGTACTGCCGGTACTCCAGCACCTCGCCCACAATGGGGTGGTGGGGGCGGAGCTTTTCCAGCACCTCGGCGTTGGTGGACCAGCCGGTCTTGGTTTTCTTCTCCGCCGGCAGACCCAGGCGGTCAAAAAGCACCTCGCCCAGCTGCTTGGGGGAGTTGATGTTGAACCTCCCGGCGTGGGCGCAGATGGACTGCTCCAGAGACTCCATGGCGGCGGTGAGGGTGTCCCCCATCTCCCGCAGGGCGGCGCTGTCCACCCGGAAGCCCGCCAGCTCCATCTCCGCCAGCACCCGGCACAGCGGCAGCTCCGCGGTGCGGTAGAGCTCCTCCACACACATGGCCCGCAGCTTGGGCGCCATGGCGCTATAGAGGGCGTCAATGGCGGAGACATAGCTGTCGAAGGCGGCGGAGGACTGGGCGGCGTCCCCCAGAAGGGAGAAGGCCTCCGGCTCCAGGAACAGAGGCTTGGGCAGCTCGGCGCTGAAGTAGGAGACAAAGAGCCGAGGCAGCTCATAGTGCCCCGCGGTGGCGTCGATCAGGTAGCCGGCCAGCGCGGTGTCAAAGACGAACCCCTCCGCGGGGAGACCGTTCTCGAGGAGGATACGGGTCAGATCCTTCACGTTGTGGGAGACAATCCTGATATCCCCGGCAAAGAGGGCGGCAAGCAGGGCATTCCAGTCCCCCTGATAGCGGGAGAAGAACAGCTCCGCCAGCACCGCCTCCCCCTCCCCGGTCCGGCACTGGACGCCCACAGCGGAGAGATCGTCCAGCGCCAGCACCGCCACGTGGTCCGCGGCCCGCCACCGCTCCAGCAGCGCCTCCGCCTGCGCGGAGTCCGTGACCTTTGTCACCGTGACCTGACACGGCTTTTTGTCCGCTGACACCGGCTCCGGCGCCCCCTCCCCGGTGAGGCGCATCTTCTCAATGAGCTTGGTGAACTCCAGACGGAGAAAGACGCTGTAGAGCTCCGGTTTAACTGGCCGGCGCAGGTTCTCCGCCGGGTCGAAGTCCAAGGGGGCGTCGGTGACGATGGTGGCCAGCTTCTTGCTCATCTCCGCCATGTCCTTCCCCTCGGCCAGCTTTTTCACCAGCCCCGGCTTGGCATCCACATTGGGGGCGGAGCAGATGTCCGGCATGTGGTCATACAGGTGCTCGACCGTGCGGTAGAGCTGCACCAGAGACATGGCGGTCTTCTCCCCCACGCCCTTGACGCCGGGGATATTGTCGCTGCTGTCCCCCATGAGGGCCTTCAGGTCGATGATGTGGATGGGATCGAAGCCGTACTGCTCCCGGAAGGTATCCGGGGTCATGTCCTTGGTGGTGGTCTGCCCCATGCGGGTGGACACCAGCTTCACCTTGGTGTGGTCGGTGATCAGCTGGAGGCTGTCCTTGTCCCCGGTGACCACCACGCAGTCCCAACCGGCGCTCTCGCATTTTCGGGAGATGGTGCCTATGAGGTCGTCGGCCTCGTAGCCCGCCAGCTCGTAGCGGGGCACATCCATGGCGTCCAGGACCTCCTTGAGCACGGGCATCTGCATGGCCAGCTCCTCGGGCATCCCCTTGCGCTGGGCCTTGTAGCCCTCATAGGCTATGTGACGGAAGGTGGGCTCCTTCCGGTCAAAGGTGACGCACAGCGCCTCCGGCTGCTCCTCCTCCAGAAGCCTCTGCAATGTGGTGACAAAGCCATACACCGCGTTGGTGTAGAGCCCGTCCCGTGTCGTCAGGGGACGGATGCCGTAGTAGGCGCGGTTGACAATACTGTTGCCGTCTAAGACCATCAGCTTCATAGGTTTCCTCCGGCGGCCCAGCGGCCGCGAATTGGCGTTTTGACAAGTGGTTATTTATCTATTATACCAGTTTTGAAGCAATAAAACAAGCACAGGCATAGAGAGAGGTGCCTCCCAACACCCAGCATTTCTGTAGGGCGCACCGCCCCCGGCGCGCCGTCTCCCATTGCCCATACTGGTTCGACAGACTGTCCGTAGGGGCGCACACTGTGCGCCCGCTCTATTGATACCCACCGCACCGTGGGAGGACGGACGCACAGTGTGCGCCCCTACACGTTAAATTTTCCGATTGGGACACTCCCCATAGGGAGGAACCGGCCCCATCTTCCCCCGCAGGCACAGGTCTACCAGAACCCGCCGTTATATTTCTTCTGCACCCCTGCTATTATTATGAAGGAGACGGCCATTCCCACAAACAGAATACCGACAGAGACCGCGACAGCAAGCGCCGTCTCCCCCAGCAGAGCCGCCGCAGCGCTCAAAGCCTGCGAAGCGGCCAGCACAAACAGCCCCCTCGAAAACGACCGCCCGTAGTCCCTCCGCTCCGCCTCCCCCACATGCGCCCGGTGACAGGAGTGGATCAAATCTGTATGCCCCCTGTATATAGCGGCGGCAACGCCAAAAAATACAGCCGCCGCCAAAAACAGACACGCCGCGTAGACCATCACGCCCATTCCCCCTTCCCGCAAAAGAGCCGCTTTCACCCGCCCCGCTGAAAGGGCAGAGCCGCCGGCGGGATTCCGCCTTGTATTTTGGGACCGCTCTTGCTATAATGGGCTCAAAGGGCCGCCCTCACTCCCACTTGGCCCAGATCTCCGGACAGTAGCCCACAGTGACCTCCCGCCCGTTGCGGACAATGGGGGTCAGGAAGAGCTGGGGGTGATCGAAGAGCTTCTCCTCCGCCGCGTCGGGGGTGATGTAGGCCATGTACAGGTCCTGGTAGGCCCGGCACTTGGTGTTCACCAGCTGCTCAAAGGAGAGCTTTGCGCGGACGCTGCGGTACTCCCCCGGGGAGAACCCCTTCTTGGGCAGATCAATGTACTGGTACTTGATGCGCCGCTCCTTGAAGTACCGCTCCGCCTTCTTGGTGTCAAAGCACTTGGAGGAGCCGAAGATTTGAATGTTCATAGTGACCTCCCCGCGCGTGTGCGCGTCATATGGCAGTTGGGAAAACCCTTCTGATAAAGCACGGTATCTTACCAAAAAAATGGACATAGAAAGGGGCATCGTTTATGGAGGCAATGGAGACCCTGCGCCAGTGGATCGAAACCAGCGGCAGCATCGTCTTTTTCGGCGGAGCCGGGGTGAGCACGGAGAGCGGCATCCCGGACTTCCGCAGCGTAGACGGGCTGTACCACCAGAAGTACGACTATCCCCCGGAGACTATTTTAAGCCACAGCTTCTATAAAAGCAACCCCAAAGAGTTCTGGCGCTTCTATCGGGACAAAATGCTGTGCTTGGACGCCCAGCCCAACCCGGCCCACCTGCGCTTGGCCCAGTGGGAGGCCGAGGGGAAGCTGAGAGCGGTCGTGACCCAGAACATCGACGGCCTCCACCAGAAGGCGGGGAGCAAGACCGTCTGGGAGCTCCACGGCAGTGTCCACCGGAACTACTGCGAGCGGTGCGGGAAGTTCTACACGGCGGAGCAGATCCTCTGCAGCGAGGGCATCCCCCGCTGCACCTGCGGCGGCCCCATCAAACCGGACGTGGTACTCTACGAGGAGGGGCTGAGCCAGCGTGTGATCGAGGAGTCGGTGCGGGCCATCGCCGAGGCGGACGTGCTGATCATCGGCGGCACATCCCTGGTGGTCTACCCCGCGGCGGGTCTGGTGCGCTACTACAGCGGAGACAAGCTGGTGGTCATCAACAAGACCCCCCTGGAGAACGCCGGCGCGGATCTGACCATCATGGGGGCCATCGGCGAGGTACTGAGCGCGGTATAAGAACAGCCGGCCCAAGGCGGAAGTCCTGGGCCGGCTGTTCGTAAACGGGAGCGGATTTGGCGGAAGGATTTGTGCGGAAAAGGAGTTGACGGAGGGAGAAATCTGTGGTATGATACTCCTCGCGGACGCCCGGAGCGGACCGGTCCGCAAAACAGACCAAACGCGCTGGTGTAGCTCAGTCGGTAGAGCAGCTGATTCGTAATCAGCAGGTCAGGTGTTCAAGTCACCCCACCAGCTCCACCCTACCCCCCAGCAGAGATGCCGTAGGCTTTTAGCCTACGGCATCTCTGCTTTCTCTCAGCCTCAAAGCCATTCCGCCCCCGCTCACCCATAGGCCCGCCGGCCCGAGGCACTGGGAATCTCCATCTCCTCCCGATACTTGGCCACCGTGCGACGGGAGATGGGGCACCCGTTCCGCGCCATCTCCTCCGACAGACTTTGATCCGAGAGCGGGCGCCGCTTGTCCTCCCGCTCGATCAGCTGCCGCAGCAGCACCCATGCGGCGGCGCGGCTGAAATCGCTCTCCGCCGTACTGGGCCGGGAAAAGAAGTAGCTCATCGGATAGATGCCGCGGGCGCACTGGAGATACTTCTCATGCACCGTCCGGCTGACCGTGGACTCGTGCACCCCCAGCTCCAAGGCGGCGTCCGCCATGCGCAGGGGCCGGAGCGCGCAGGGGCCGTCACGAAAGAAGGCCTCCTGCCGGTCAGCGATCACCTGGGCGCAGCTCTGCAAGGTGCTCTCCCGCTGGCTGACGGCCCGCAGGATATTCTCCGCGTGGCGCAGCTTGGTCATCAGATACTCCCGTATCTCCTGATCCCCCGACCTGTCCAGAAGGCCCCGGTAGTAGCTGTTGATCTGAAACGCCGGACGGCCGCCCCGGCGGGTCCGGGCCGCAAGCCGCCCGTCTTTCTCCTCCACAAAGACATCGGGCAGAATATACGGAGCTGTCCCCTCCCTCTGGAGAACCGCCCCGGGCCGCGGCTGAAGGGACTGGATCAGCTGGGCCGCTGCCTGTACCTCCTCCACCGGGATGCCCATCCGGGCGGCAATCAGGCGGTAGTGCCGCTTGGCAAGGGGCTCCAAATGGTCCCTCACAATGGTCAGGGCCGCTCCCCCTTGGCCCAGCCGCTCCAGCTGGAGGGACAGGCACTGGGACAGATCCCTCGCCCCCACCCCCGGCGGCTCCAGGCTCTGGAGGATGGATAAGCTCCGCTCCAGCAGAGAGATGGGCGTATGCAGCTCCTCCGCCAGCTCCTCCAGGGGGACGCGGAGGTACCCGCTGTCGTCCAGACAGGCCGCCAGATACCGGACCGCCTCAGCGGTGTCCTCGTCCAGCCTCAGCTGCCGGATCTGGCGGGAGAGGGCGCGGAACAAGGTCTCCTCCAAGCCGCCCTCTGTCCCCACGAAGGCCAGCGGGTCCAGCGGTTCCTCCCGGCGCTGGTAGTACCGGTTCTGCCAGTCGTTGTCCTTCAGCCAGCGGAGGCGGAGGAGCAGCGCCTCCCCCCGGCTGTCCGCCGGCGGGAGGGACACCTCCTCCGGCTCGATCATCGGATTGCTCAGCGACAGCTCACGGATATAGGCGTCCAGCTCCTCCGCGCTCATCTGCAGCACCTCCACGCTTTGCAGCTGGAACTGACTGAGCTGCTGGAGCTGGGAAGGGGATTGGATCAGCTTCAAGGGAATCACTCCAATCTGAACACACCGCGGCACCGGCGGGCCGCTCTGTTTACCGCAGGGCGCCAGAGGAGCGCCGCCCCCCGCTGTGCCCTATCGGCCGTTCACCTGATGGCAGGCGACGAAGTGGCCCGGCGCTGTCTCCACATAGTCCGGGGTCCTCTCATGGCACTGGGACACACACTGCTCGCAGCGCCCGGCGAAGCGGCAGCCCGGCTTCGGGTTGATGGGGCTGGACACCTCGCCGCGGATTAACTGGAAGCCCTTCTCCCGGCTGTCCAAATCCGGCTCCGGGATAGCCGCCAGCAGCGCCTTGGTATAGGGATGGAGGGGGGAGGCGAACAGCTCCTCCGAGCTGGCGAACTCCACACAGGTCCCCAGATACATCACCATGATGTTGTTGGAGATATGCTTCACCACCGACAGATCATGTGTCACGAACATATAGGACAGCTCCAGCTCATCCTGAAGGTCCATCAGCAGGTTGAGAATCTGGGCCTGAATCGACATGTCCAGGGCGGAGACGGGCTCGTCGCACACAACAAACCGAGGCTGGAGGGACAGCGCCCGGGCAATGCCGATCCTCTGCCGCCGTCCGCCGTCCAGCTCATGGGGATAGGAGTCCGCGTAGCGCCGCGCCAGCCCCACCAGGTCCATCAGCTCCACCGCCCGATCCATAATCTCCCGGCGGCTGGGGTAGGCCTTGTGGATCAGCATATATTCCGCGATGGTCTCAATAACGGACTTCCGCGGGTCGATGCTGGAGTAGGGGTCCTGAAAGATGATCTGCATCTCCCGGCGGAGGGGCCGCATGGCCCGGGTCCCCAGACGGGTAATATCCCTGCCGTCATACAGGATCTGCCCGGAGGTGGGCTCAATCAGCTTGAGGATCGTGCGCCCCAGGGTGGATTTGCCGCAGCCGGACTCCCCCACAACGCCCAGTGTCTCCCCCTGATAGAGCCTGATGTTGACGGAGTCCACCGCGTGCAGGGTGCCGCCGCCCACCTTGAAGTATTTTTTCAGATCCCGGGTCTCCAGCAGCGGAGCATTCTTATTCATGTCCATTGGCAGCGCCTCCCGTTTCCAAGATGTGGGGATCAAAAAGGTGGCAGTAGAGCCTGTGCGTCCCCTCACGGTAGATCTCCGGCTTGGTTGTTTGGCAGATCTCCATGCACTTCTCGCACCGGGGGGCAAACTCACAGCCTCTGGGCAGGTCGGTGGGGTCCGGCATCAGACCCAAAATCGGCTTGAGCCGGCGGGCCTTGGTCCGGAGATTGGGGATGGAGCCAAAGAGCCCCTCGGTATAGGGGTGGTGCCGCTCCCCGCGGAAGATATCCTCCACCGTCCCCGACTCCACCAGCTTGCCCGCATACATCACACACACATCGTCACAGGTCTTGGCAACAATGCCCAGGTCGTGGGTAATCATCAGCATGGAGGTGCCCAATCGCTTGCGCAGCTGGGCAATCATCGCCAGAACCTGCGCCTGAATGGTGACATCCAGGGCGGTGGTTGGCTCGTCCGCAATCAGGAGCTCCGGCTCACAGCACAGCGCCATGGCAATCACCACCCGCTGCTTCATGCCGCCGGAAAACTGGTGGGGGTACTCCACCTTGCGGGAGGGCATAATGCCCACCATCTCCAAAATCTCATCGACCCGCCGCTCCACCTCCTGGGGGGAGATGCCGGCATTGTGCAGCCGAATGGCCTCCCCAATCTGATCCCCCACTGTGTAGACCGGGTTCAGAGAGGACATGGGGTCCTGAAAGACCATGGAGATCCGGTTGCCCCGGACGCCGCGAAGCTGCTCCTCGCTGGCGGAGAGCAGGTCCTTCCCCTCGAAGCGGATGACGCCGCTTTTGATCCTCCCCGTGGTCTCCGGCAGCAGCCGGAGGATGCTCAGCGCCGTGGTGGTCTTTCCCGCGCCGGTCTCCCCCACCAGACCCAGCGTTTTGCCCTTCTCGATCTGAAAGCTGATCCCATTGACCGCCTCCACTGTCTCAAGATCCGTCTCATAGGTAACGCGCAGATTCTCAATCTCTAAAATCAGGTTCTTTTCCTGTTCCATCATGTCTCCTCCCTGCCTACTAGGACTTCAGGTGCGGGTCCAGGGCGTCGCGCAGCCCATCGCCAATCAGGTTGACGGAGCAGGCTGTAATGACAATCGACAGCGCCGGGAAGAACATCAGATGGGGTGCCTTGCGCATGAACTCACGGGCCTCGGAGAGCATCTGCCCCCACTCCGGCTGGGGGGCGGGCATACCCAGCCCCAGAAAGCTCAGGGTCGATTCATATATGATGATCTTCGCTATATTCAAGGTGGTGTTGACAATAATGACGCCAATGGCGTTGGGAATGATGTGGGAGAGGATAATCCGCAGTCCGCCGGCTCCCCCCGCCCGGGAGGCCTCCACATAGTCCTGCTCCGAGAGGGTCAGCACCTCAGAGCGCACCAGGCGCACATAGTTGGTGAAGTAGGCCAGCGTCAGCGCCACAATCAGGTTGACAAAATTGGCCCCCAGGGCGTAGACCACCGCCATGGTAAAGAGGATATCCGGAACGGACATAAAGATATCAAGGGAGCGCATGATCACGCTGTCCACCACGCCGCCGAAGTAACCCGCGATGGCACCTAAAAAGCTCCCCACCAAGCAGGAGCAGATGGTGGCCAAAATGGCGATGGCTACGGAAACCCGCCCGCCGTAGATGATGCGGGCGAAGATGTCCCGGCCATAGCCGTCATTGCCAAAGATGTGGGCGGCGGAGGGCTTCTCCAGCATAAACTCCATATTCTGTGTAATCGCCTCCTCATAGAAGACAAACAGCGGGGCGCCCAGGAGGACGGCGGCCAGCACTGCCAGCATGATCAGTCCGATGACCGCGCCCCGGTTTTTCTTGAAGCGCCGCCAGATCTCCTTCCATTTTCCGCCGCCCACATAGGACGCGCCGGAGGGACTCTTTTTCGTTGCCATAGACTCACCTCTTGCTCGTTTTAGTATATTTGGCCCGAATACGGGGGTCAATCATCGCGTAGATCACGTCCACAACCAGCATGACCACCGTGAAGCAGATGGAGATCAGGATGGTCCCCGCGATGATGACAGGCTCGTCCTTGTAAGTGATGCGCTCCACAATCAGGCTGCCGATCCCCTGGATGGAGAAGAGCTGTTCCGCCACCACCGCGCCGCACAGCAGCAGTCCCAGGCTCATGCCCACCTGCGTAATCACGGGGAGCAGCGCATTTTTCAGCACATGCTTCCAGATTACAAGCTGCTCCGTGGCGCCCTTGGCCCGGGCGGTGCGGACATAGTCCTGCCGGATCGCGTCCAGCATGGAGGATTTGGTAAAGCGGAAATTCTGTGCCGCAATGGGCAGGGAGATGGCCAGCGCGGGCATAATATACCCGCTCCAGTCGGGGATGCCATAGGAGGGCAGCCACTTCAGCTTCAGCGCGAAGAAAAACAGCAGCACCAGCCCTAAAACGAAGGTGGGAATGGCCGCCAGCAGGAACGAGATAATCGACGCAGCCGTGTCCATGGGGGAGTACTGCTTCACCGCAGCATACATCCCCAGAGGAATCCCAATGACGGTGGACAGCACCATCCCGATAAACGCCAGCTTCAGCGTCATGATATAGCGGGGCCAGATCTCATGAAATACCGGCTGCTTGGTCACATAGGAGATGCCAAAGTCCAGATGGAGAAACACATCCTTTAGATAGTTCAAAAACTTCTGAAAAAAGGGCAGATCATACCCAATCAGATGGTTGTAGGCGTCCACATCCGCCTGGGACACACCGGAGCCCAGAATAGACCGTCCCGGGTCCCCCGGCGTGATATTCATCACCAGATAGATGATCAGCGTTACACCAATAATGGTCGGAATCAGAAACAGGATTCGTTTGGCAATGTACTTGTGCATAGTATCCCCCTTTCAGGCCGATGCCCCGCCGCCGGCCTGGCGGCCGGCGGCGGGAGACCGGCTTATTTCAAGCGGATAGAATTATTTCGCCCAGCTGAAATCGGTCAGATGGTAGTAAAACGGGTCAATGCTGGCCAGCTCCACCCGGTCGGACCATGCGATGCCCACCGCGTTATGGTACAGCGGCAGAATGGTGGCCGTATCCATCACCATGCTCCAAAGCTCGGTATAGATGTCGTAGCGCTCCCCCACATCGGCGGTCTGGACGCCCTGATCCACCAGGCTCTCTATCTTCTGCCAGTCGAAGGTGTTCTTGTCGTCCTTGTAGCAGACCACATACATGCCCACGGACTCGGAGTGGACCTGCTGACGGATATTGTTATAGTCGTAGTTGCCGCTGTCCGCGTAGACGCACATGTCATAGTCCAGCTTGTACAGCCGGTCCGTGATCGGGGCGTTCTCCCCGATCTCCACCTCGGCAATCATGCCATTCTCCGCCAGACAGGCCTGGATCACCACAGCGGCCTTGGCCTTGGGGGCGGTATCGGAGTTGTAGGTGACGATAGTGCCCACCGGAATTCCGGCGGCGATCTCCTCCTCCGTAAAGCCGGCATCCAGCAGAGCCTGATGGCACTTCTCCTTGCTGTAGTCATAGGTCTCAAATTTCCCGTCGGTGACGCGGGGGGAGGTGGCCACATAGTCGGGCACCATGTACTCCGTGGCGGCTGTGCCATAGCCGCTGGTGGCGGCCTTCACCACGTTGTCCTTGTTGACGGCGTAGAAGATGGCCTCACGGACCTTGGGGTTGGCCAAGATGCCGTTGTTGGAGGGGGACTGGTAATTGATGGCCAAAAACTGGATGTCGTTGGCCTTCTGCAGTGTGCAGCGCTCGCCGGCGGCGGCCTCGATGTCCTCCCACTCGGACAGAGGGGCGTCAATCAAATAGTCCAGCTCGCCATTTTCAAAGGCGATCACCGCCGCCGCGTCCTCGGTAATCAGACGGTACTCCACGTTCTTGATCGCGGGAGCGCCCTGCCAGTAGTTCTCGTAGGCCTTGAGCTTCACGCCGGCGGAGATGTCGTACTCGGACACATAGTAAGGCCCGGTGCCCGCCGTGTGCGGCGTGGTGCCGAAGGTGACGCCGCTGTCCACGATCTCCTGATACTCCCGCTTACTGTAAATCTTGATGGTGAAGAAGGTGTGGGAGATGGCGGAGTAGGGGAACTTCAGCGTGACCACAACGATCTTGTCCCCCTGAGCCTCCACGGTGTCGATCATGGAGGTGACATAGCCGAACTTGGGGTTCTCCATCGCCAGCTGATAGCTGAACACCACGTCCTCTGCGGTGAGGGGATCGCCATTCTGGAAGGTGGCGTCCACCAGCTCAATGGTGTAGGTCAGATTGTCCTCACTGAGCTGTACATCCTTCGCCAGCAGGTTGTAGTAGCCGCCGGCGGACTCGTCCATGCCGTACAGCCCCTCGAACAGCTGGATGTAGGTGATCTTGCTGCTCTCCATAATGGCGGTCTGCTGCCAGTCCGTGCTCTGGAGCGCGGTGGACAGGCGCAGGTAGAGCGTGTCCTCATCACCGCCGCCAGTATTGCCCTCGCCGCTGGGACCGCAGGCGGTGCACAAAGACAGCAGCATCATCGCCGCCAGCAGAAAACTGATGATCCTCTTTTTACTCATAGCTTCGTTCTCCTTTCACCCAGATACCCGCGTATTGGTATCTCTTTACCCTCTCTTCAAAAACGCCGTACAGCAGTGCATGGCGCCAAAGCCCTTGAGAATCTCGTCAATCTCCACAGGAATCACCCGTATGCCATTGTTCTCCAGCAGCTCCTGGGACCTAGGATTGCCCGCGGGCATCACCACAAGGCCGGGCTCCAGGGCCACATAGTTGATGGCCAGCGTCTCCTTGGCCTCGTTGCGGGAGGGGCACTCCAAGAGCTTGATTCCCTTCTTCTTCAGCGCGTCGCAGACATCGTAGGGCACCTGGGAGGCGTGCATCAGCGCCACATCGTGGCTGGCCATGTTGATCAGCCCGTCAATATGGGCGTGGCCGTAGGGGATCTGCATGTGGAGAATCTGGGTCACGCCCATCCGCTCCAGCTCCCCTTTGACCATCTCATAGCCCTCCCGGTTGGTGCGCACACCGCTGGCCAGGATCACGGTGTGCCGGTCGATCCACATCCCCATGGCCCCCTCAAAGGTGGCCCCGCCGCAGACGGTGCGGATGATGGGCACCCCCAGCTCCGCCAGCTTCTGGGCGGCGTAGCGCTCCTCTCCCCGGCGGGCGTCCATGGCCGGACGGGTGACGATGGCCCCCTCCGGCGTCATAAACACCAGGTCCCGGCAGAAGATGGCGTTGGGGCGGTCATCCCGCTGCTCATCAATGTAGTGGACCTGCACACCGTGGGCCCGGTAGATGTCGGTGAGGGCGTCGTGCTGGGCCCGGAACTTCTCCGGGTCGATGGGGGCGCGGAAGCGGGCGGCCTGCCAGTCGAAGTTCTCCACCTCTTTCCCGGGGCGGCGCATCAGGACAGCCCGCAACGTGTCCACCTCGGACGCAACGCCCCAGTCCCCCCAGAGCTTGGTCATATCCTCCGTGATGGTCGTCTCGAGGGAGAACCACCTCTCGCCGGCCAAGGCGTCGATATCGCGTCTCTCGTCAATCATTTGCCCATAACCTCCTTTTGAATTTGTGGGTCGCAGATGCCGCTTTACTGCAAGCAAGTTTCATGCCAACCCGCACCAAAGGACCGCCGCAGGAAAATTTCCATCCAAAAGCCGCTAAAAAATGCCGGAATCCGATTGAACCGCAAAAATTTTGCCTCCGCGGACCACGGCGGCGGCGGACCGCCCTCAAGCCCGTCTTCTGTAAAAAAATTTTGCGCACCAATTGGTGCGCAAAATTTTTTTACACATACCGCCCTCACCCGCCGATATGATACTTTTTCAGCTTATACATAAGCGCCTGTCTGGACAGTCCCAGCCGCCGCGCCGCCTGGGCGTAGGACGCCGCGTCCTGCACCGTCCGCTCAATGATCCCCCGCTCCACCTGCTCCATGTACTGATCCAGCGGCGCGCCCCCGGCGCTGAGCCAGCTCTCCTCCGGGCTGAGGGGGCGGGCCGGCGGATTCCCGCCCCCCTCCCCGCCTGTGATATACTCCGCCAGATCCCCCCGCCGGATACACCGCCCCTGCGTGACATTGAAGGCCCCCTCAATCACGTTCTTCAGCTCCCGCACATTGCCGGGCCAGGGGTACTCGGCGAAAATCTCCCGCACGGCGTCGTCCACCTCACTGATGTCCCGCTTCATGCTGCAATTGAACCGGCTGACAAAATAATCGGTCAAAAGCGGAATGTCGCAGCGCCGCTCCCGCAGGGTGGGCAGGTCCACCCGCACCACGCTCAGGCGGTAGTACAGATCCTCACGGAGGGTCCCCTCCGCGATGCAGCGCTGCGGGTCCACATTCATAGCCGCGATGATCTTCACATCCACATCCACCGGCCGGTAGGTTCCCAGCCGGCTCACCTTCTTCTCCTCGATGGCGCGGAGCAGCTTGGGCTGCACACTGATGTCCATGGAGTTGACCTCGTCCAAAAAGAGCGTCCCCCCGTTGGCGATCTCAAAGAGCCCCGGCCGGTTCTCCGCGCCGGTATAGCTGCCCTTGGCGGTTCCAAACAGGATACTCTCCAGCAGCGTAGCGGGAATTGCCGCGCAGTTCTGGGAGATAAAACGCGGCTGCTTCCGGCTGCTGGCGGTGTGGATGGCCTGGGCGATCAGCTCCTTGCCGGTGCCGGACTCCCCGGTAATCAGGACGGAGGAGTTGGTCCTCGCAATCAGGGGGATCTTGCGTTTGATCTCATTGAGCCCTTGGTGCTCGGTGATAATGTCCTCAATGTGGTAGAAGGAGTCCTTCTTCTCCTGGGGGAGGTGGACGCTGATCCCCTGCTTCTCATAAAACCGGTCCATGTAGCGGGACACGTCAACGGTCCCGATAATCTTCCCCGTTCCGCCGTCCCAGATGGGCAGGGTGGTGTTGATGGCGTGGAAGATCTTCCCCTTCTTTGTGACCAGCGTCTGGCTGGCGTTGTAGATTGGCTCCCCTGTTTTCAGCACCCGCATAATCGTAGAGGTCTCCGCCGTCAGGGAGGGATAGACGTCCAGGACCTGCTTGCCAATCAGCTCCTCCGGCTTCGCGCCGCTGAGATCCGGCCGATAGCTCAAAAAGCACTCGATATAGCCTCTGCTGTCTGTGACCAGAAGCCCGTCAAAATAGTTGTCAAACTGAAAAAACTGCTCAATATAATTTGTCAGCATATGTCTAACCCTCCCGTGCGCGTCCCTCTGTTGTCCAAGCAGGTGCTTCTCTGCAAACTGTCCATATTGTACCGCGTAGCGCCGTGTTTTGCAAGTTTTCCGTGAACAGGCCGGAAAACTATCACTTTTCCGCCCCGCTCCATGTATAAAAGAACGCCCTCCCCACAAAACCGCGGCGGTCTGTGCCGCGCCTTTGTGGGGAGAGCTGTCAAATGGTCTCAGCCCCGCTTCAGGAAGGCAGTGATGCAGTGAAGCGCCCCCTTCCCCTTGATAATCTCCGAAATATTGATCGTCTCCACCTGAATCCCGTTCTTCTCCAGCAGCTCTTGGGCGCGGGGACTGCCCTCCGGCATGAGGACCCGCCCCGGCTCCAGCGCCACAAAGTTGCAGCTGAAGTGTTCCCGCAGCTCAGTCTGGGAGGGGACCTCCAGAATTTTGAACCCCTTCTTCTTCAGCATGTCGATGATGTCATAGGGCACCTGCGAGGCATGGACCATGATCGCCTCGTTGCTGGCCGGGTTCATGATCCCGTCAATGTGGATGTTGCTGTAGGGCTGCTGCATATGGTAGACCGCAACATCCATCCGTTCCAGCTCCGTCCGCACCTGCTCAAAGCCGCTCCGGTTGCAGCGGCTCCCTGTGGAGACCACACAGGTGTGCCGGTCCACCCACATGGCGTTGGCCCCCTCAAAAAAGCCGTCGCCGCTGACTGTCTTGATAATGGGGACGCCGATGTCCGAGAGGACCTTGGCCACATAGCGCTCCTCCCCCCGCCGGGCGGCCATACCGGGACGGGTGAGAATGGCCCCCTCCGGCGTCATAAACAGCAGATCCCGGCAGAACACCGCGTTGGGCCGGTCCTCCCGCTGCTCCTCCACGTAGTAGACCTTCACGCCGTTCTGGCGGTACACATCGGCAACCGCGTCATGCTGCTGGCGCATCAGCTCCACATCAATGGGCTCGTCGGAGAAGCGGACCGCCGCCGCGTCAAAGCTCTCCACCTCTCTCCCGGGGCGGCGCATCAGGACAGCCCGCAGGGTATCCACCTCGGAAGAAACCCCCCAGTCCCCCCAGTATAGGGGCAGATCCTCCGTAAAACCGGTCTCCTTGGGGAACCAGCGCTCACCGGGGATGGCGTCAATGTCAAAATAGTCTCGCATGTTGCTGCCTCCTTTGAAAAGAAATTTTGGAAAAAGGCTCTTCCTGCCTTCGCTCAGGCCTCCCTCCGTCCCCCGAGGCGGGCGCAAAAAATTTTTACAAGCTCTGTAAATTCTTTTTGACGCCCCGCCCGCGCAGACCGCCGCCGCCGCTGTTTTCCGCGGTCAGCTCCCCATAGGCGCGGACTGCGCCGCAGGCGCCGCCGTACAGGAAAGCGGAAGCGGCAAGGCCCGTCTGATGAAAGGCCGGTACAGGATACCCCCTTTCCTTAGCAAGAACCATACCAGCTTTCCATCCCCCTCACCCGCCGGCAGACGATCCGGAAAACCTGGCACACAGCTTGCTGTCATAGATACCACCACATGTCAAACCGAAAGAGGGAGCCGCATATGATCAGAGCCATTCTCTACCTGCTGGTAGTCTTTTTCACCAACGTCATCCAGGGCATCACCGGCTTTGCCGGAACCGTGCTGGCAATGCCCTTCACCATCCTGCTCTATGGGATCGACGTAGCCAAGCCGTCCCTGACCATCCTTACCACCTTGGCCTGCCTCTTCATCACGGCCCGGAACTTCCGCCATATTGCGTGGCGGGAATTCTTCAAAATCATCCTGCTGATGTTCGCCGGCGTATTGGCGGGGGAAGCCCTCTACCCTCTTTTCCAGACAGGCGTGCTGCTGCAAATCTATGCGGTGTTCATCATCGCCATCGCCCTGTTGGGCCTCCTCAAGCGGAAAGACAGGAACCTGCCGGAGGCGGCCATGTGCGGCTGCGTACTGCTGGCCGGTGTGATCCACGGCATGTTCATCTCCGGCGGGCCGCTGCTGATCATCTACGCAGTGCGGAAGCTGCCGGATAAGAACCGCTTTCGCGCCACGCTGTCGCTGATCTGGATCTGTCTGGATCTCTACCTGATCATCAAGCAGTACGCCGCTGGCCTTCTGACCGCCTCCACCCTGTCGATCACCGCGCTGGGCATCCCCATGCTGCTGCTCGGCGTCCTCCTTGGCGGCATCCTTGCGAAAAAAATGAGCCAAGCCCTCTTCCTGAAGCTGACCTACGTCCTTCTGATCATCTCCGGTGCCAGCCTGCTGCTGAACTAAAGCGCCCTTCCAAAAGCTCCGATATCCGTGCCGACGCCCCCGCCCCATCGCCCCTGTACACATCCCAAACCGCCAAAAAAGGAGAGACCCCACCACCCGCCGGTGATGCAGTCTCTCCTTCTATAATTACTTCCGAACGGAAAGGTCGGAAGTAATTATGTGCCATGTTTTGCGGCTGCCGCCGTAACGGCGGCGAGCAAAACGGATCAAATCAAATGTATTATTTCCGAATTTTTCATTCGGAAATATTATCCGCTCCGCGCGGCCGTCACAGCCGCCCCTCCGCCGCCTGCAATCGCTGCCGCAGACAGCGGATGTACGCCGGCGTGGTGCCGCAGCACCCTCCCACCAGCGTGGCCCCGACGGCCATCAGCCGCTCCATATGCCCGGCGAAATCCTCCGGCCCCATGCTGTAGAGCACCTCGCCCCGCTCCGTGATGGCGGGCATCCCGGCGTTGGGCTTGGCAATGACGGGAAGGCGCACCGCGGCCCGGATGCCCGCCACCACCGCCTCCAGCTGATCCGGCCCCACGGAGCAGTTGATCCCCACGGCGTCGGCCCCCAGGGCTTCCAGCGCCGCTGCCCCGTCGGCGGCGTGACCGCCGGAGAAGGCGTTGCCGTCCGCCTCCACGGTCAGGCAGCAGAGGATGGGCAGATCGCACACCTGCCCCGCCGCCTCCACCGCGGCCATGGCCTCGTCCACACTGATCATGGTCTCCGCCACCAGCAGATCCACCCCCGCCGCCGCCAGACAACTGATCTGCTCCTTGTAGAGCTCCAGCGCATCGGCATAGGTGTACTCCTCCGAGGCATCCGGCACCAGACCGCTGGTGGTCAGATCCCCGGCGACAAGGGCCCGCCCCTCCACGGCCCCTTGGGTAATCTCCACCAGCCGCCGGTTAAACGCGCCGATCTCCTCGGTATTCCCCGACAGGGCCATCGCCCGCCGGTTCCCCCCAAAGGTAGCGGTGTAGACGATCTGGCTCCCCGCCTCCACATAGGCCCGCTGAAGCCCGGCCAGCACCTCCGGATGCTGAAGAATCCAGCGCTCCGTAGAGCCCCCCCGGGGCATCCCGGCGGCCAAAAGATTGGAGCCCGTGGCCCCGTCCAGAAGCACCGGCCGCCGAGCCAGCTTTTGAAATTCCGCTTTCGTCATGGATACACGCCTCCACAGTCCTTGAATTTATCTATTTTACCACAGCCTCCCCCCTCCGTCCACCTCTTTCATCAAAACAGCGCATCCCGCAGCGCATTTTCGCCACAATATGCCGCAGGGGCGCACACAGCATCCTCTCATCAAAAAGAAAAACCGCTATAATCTCACGATTACAACGGTTTTTCTTGCACCAATCGGTGCATCTGGTGGAGATAAGCGGGATCGAACCGCTGACCTCTTGAATGCCATTCAAGCGCTCTCCCAGCTGAGCTATACCCCCACGACAATATTCAGTTGTAAGTGGTGGAGATAAGCGGGATCGAACCGCTGACCTCTTGAATGCCATTCAAGCGCTCTCCCAGCTGAGCTATACCCCCAGATATTGTGTCCCGTGCGGAACGTTCTTGATTATAGCAAAGGCCGCAAAAAATGTCAATCCCTTTTTTCGATTCCGCGCAAATATTTTTTGCCCCCGGCGCGCAAAAAAGGACAGGCCGATACTTCCGCCTGCCCCTTTTCGCAGCCATGCCCTCTGGACGGCTCAGTTCGTGTCGCTGACGGCGCTCTCCCGAAACAGCAGCGATACGCACCACAGACCCGCCAGACCCACCAGCGTGTAGATGATGCGGCTGATAATGGCCATCTGACCGCCGCAGATAAAGGCAACCACATCAAATCCGAACAGACCGATGGAGCCCCAATTCAGCGCGCCGATGATCGCGAGGACCAGAGCGATCTTGTCAATCAACATAGCGTCGACCTCCCTATTCAAGTTTTGGCCTCGCCGGATAGTCTGCCCGAGGAAACGCCCTCTATACATCCGCCCAAAAAATTCCGCCCCTTTTCTCCCCTTTCCGCCCTTTTCCCTCACCGACTTGCACAAGAAAAAACCGATTGCATATCTAAAAATTGTGTAGTATAATGGAATCATCGGGACCGCCGCCCATAAAAGGTAAATTTTCCCCATTATCCGGTCCCTCCATCCGAAAAGAAGTCTCCTGATCGCCGCAGAAGCGCCGCTTCTGCGCCGAATTTGGCGCGATGCGCAGAAAGGGTTGGTCATATGACATATTCCGAAGCCGTTATCCGCAGAATTTCCAACCGAACCTACCTCCCCGTCCCCCTGACCCCGGAGGAGAGCGCCGAGCTGCAAAAGGTCATCGACCAGTGCAACGAGGCCGGCGGCCTCCGCTTCCAGCTTTTCACCGACTTCTCCGGTCCCTTCTCCGGCATGAGGAGCTACGGCATCTTCTCCGGCGTCACCAACCTGATCGCCCTGACCGGCCCGGAGAGCGACCCGGACTTAGACGAGAAGTGCGGCTACTACGGGGAGAAGGTGGTCCTCAGCGCCACCGCTATGGGGCTGGGCACCTGCTGGATGGCCGCCACCTACGACAAGGCCTCCTGCCGGGGCTTCGCCGGAGAGGGGGAGCGCCTGTGCTGTGTCGTGGCCGTGGGCCGTGTGCCGGAGAATCCCAGCGTCAAGGAGAAGCTGATCCGGGGCGTGATGCTGCGCAAGAGCAAGCCCTTGGCGGAGCTGTCCAAGGGCGTGGGGCCGGACTGGTTCATGTCCGGCATTGCCGCCGTCCAGCGGGCGCCCTCCGCCAGAAACCTGCAGCCCGTCCGCTTCTGCTGTCAGGGGGACAGCGTGGCGGCGGAGCTGACGGAGCACCACAACCTCGCCCTGGTGGACCTCGGGATTGCCAAATACCACTTTGAGGTGGGCGCCCACGGCGGCATCTGGACTTGGGGGGACGGCGGCGTTTTCACCAAGGCGGCGGAGGAGAAGTCCTGCGGCGCGGTGATCTACCAGGAGCGGCCGGAGGGCCGGCGCTACCTCTTGGCCCAGCACGGCGCCAGCCACTGGAGCTTCCCCAAGGGCCACGTGGAGGGCCGCGAGCGGGAGGTGGAGACCGCCGCCCGTGAGATCCTCGAGGAGACCGGCCTCAAGGTGGATATCGACACCCGGTTTCGTGAGGTGGTCACCTACTACCCCAAGGCCGGCGTAATCAAGGACGTGGTGTTCTTCCTGGCCACCCCCACCGGCGGCACGGAGCACCCGCAGGAGGAGGAGATCCGCCAGCTGGGCTGGTTCTCCTTCGAGGAGGCCCAGCCCCTTGTCACCTTCGCCACCGACATTGAGGTATTGAAGGCGGCGGAGAAATATTTGAATCAAAAGTAGCCGTCCCCCTTCTGCCCGCCTCCCTCCCCGCATATACTGTCTCCAAACGGAAGGAGGCGGCAAACCATGTCAACCCCGCGATACCACAGCAAACGGACGGCCCCCCGCCGTCGGCCGGCGCCCCGCGGCCGGCCCCGCGCCGACCAGAAGCTGACCCCCCAGCAGTGCCGCCGCACGGTGCAGCTGATGGTGGCCGGGGGCATCTTCGTGCTGCTTGTGATGCTCAAGCTCCTCCTCCCCCAGCGCCTGAGCGGCTTCGCGCTGACCATGCGGGAGAGTTTAAGGCAGGACGCGGATTTTCGGGCGGCCTTCGCCGCCGTGGGCCAGGCCATCGCCGGGGAGAGAGCCGTGGGGGACTCCCTCCAGGAGGCCTACACCGCCGTCTTCGCCCCGGAGGCCTACCGGGCCGCCCAGGCCTCGGCCATTCTGGAGGCGGCGGAACACATGGAGCTGCCGGCGGAACGCCTGCGGCTCCATCTTAACGCGGTGTCCGCCGCCGGTGCCTCCCAGGAGGCCACCATCCAGACCGCCGAGGTCCAGATGACCACCGACCAGGCCCTCATCTACTTCTCCACCGCCACCCCCTCCAACGTCTCCTTCGAGCAGAGGGTCCTGGGCTTCCCCTACGCCTCCCCCCTTCAGGGCAAAATGACCTCCCCCTTCGGCTACCGGGAGCACCCCATCTACGGCGGGAACCGCTTCCACTACGGCCTGGACCTGGCGGCCAACCGGGGCACCACCATCGGCGCCTTTGCCGACGGCACTGTGAAGGCCACCGGCGAGAGCAGCAGCCTGGGCCGCTACCTGATGATCACCCACCCCAACAACATCACCACCATCTACGCCCACTGTGACCGGGTGGTGGTCTCGGCGGGGCGGCAGGTCTCCCAGGGGGAGAAGATCGCGGAAGTGGGTTCCACCGGCGCGGCCACCGGCCCCCACCTCCACTTCGAGATCCTGCAGGGCGACACCTATCTCAACCCCATCTACTATGTGGAAGTCCACTGAACTCCGCGTCTCCCCCTTCTGCCTCCCCGCCCTGCTGGCCGCCCTGCTCTGCGGCGCGGGGACGGTACTGCCCCTGGTGCTGCTCTCGGCCCTCTGCCACGAGCTGGGCCATCTTTTTGTTTTATGGTGCCTCCATGTCCCGGTGGAGCGCCTCACCCTCTCCCCCTTGGGTGCCGTGATCACCGCCCCGGAGCAGGAGAAGCTCTCCTACGGCCGGGAGCTTCTGGCGGTGCTGGCCGGTCCGGCGGTGAATCTCATCCTGGCCCTCCTGTTCGCCCGACTTTGCAAAGACTACCTCTTCGCCGGCGCCAACGCCATCTTGGGCGTCTACAACCTGCTGCCCGTCGACGGCCTGGACGGCGGCCGGGCCCTCTTCCTGCTGCTGTCCTGGTGCACGGAGCCCTTCACCGCCCTCCGCGTCTCCCGCGCCGTCAACCTGATCGTAATGGCGCTGCTGTTGGGCGCCTCGGTGCTGCTGCTCTACCGGACGGGGGGCGGTCTCTTCTGCCTGCTGGCGGTAGCGGGCATGGCGGCGGCCCAGCTCAGCCGCGCCCTGCGCCGCCCCTCCCCCTGACGCCTGCACCATCCATACAGCGCCAAAAAGGGGTATCCCGCTCTACAGCGGGATACCCCTTAAAGTCGCGCCCAGCCGCCTCAGTCCATCTTCGGCAGACCGGCGAACCCCACCGCCAAGTCCTCATCGGTGGGCACATAGTTGGTCATCTGGCCATCGTGGAACCTCTCATAGGCCACCAGATCAAAGTACCCCGTCCCGGTGAGCCCAAAGAGGATGGTCTTCTCCTCCCCGGTCTCCTTGCACCGCAGGGCCTCGTCCACAGCCACCTTGATGGCGTGGCTGGACTCCGGCGCCGGGAGGATGCCCTCGATCCGCGCGAACTGCTCCGCCGCCTCAAAGACCTCCGTCTGCTTCACCGACACGGCCTCCATATACCCGTCGTGGTAGAGCTGACTCAGCGTAGCGCTCATGCCGTGGTAGCGAAGCCCCCCGGCGTGGTTGGGCGCGGGGATAAACCCACTGCCCAGCGTGTACATCTTCGACAGGGGACACACCATCCCCGTGTCGCAGTAGTCGTAGGCAAAGCGCCCCCGTGTAAAACTGGGACAGGACGCGGGTTCCACCGCGATAAAGCGGTAGTCCGCCTCCCCCCGCAGCTTCTCGCCCATAAAGGGGGAGATGAGCCCGCCCAGGTTGGACCCGCCGCCGGCGCAGCCGATGATGATATCGGGCTTGACGCCGTACTTATCCAGCGCCGTCTTGCACTCCAGCCCGATAATGCTCTGGTGGAGCAGCACCTGGTTGAGCACGCTCCCCAGCACATAGCGGTACCCCGGCTGGGAGGTGGCCACCTCCACCGCCTCGCTGATGGCGCAGCCTAAAGAGCCGGAGGTGCCGGGATGCTCAGCCAGAATCCTCCGCCCCACCTGCGTGCTCTCCGAGGGGGAGGGCGTCACCGACGCGCCGTAGACACGCATCACCTCCCGGCGGAAGGGCTTTTGCTCATAGGAGCACTTGACCATATAGACCTTGCAGTCCAGCCCCAAATAGCTGCACGCCATGGACAGCGCGGTGCCCCACTGACCGGCGCCGGTCTCGGTGGTGACGCCCTTAAGCCCCTGATTCTTGGCGTAGTAGGCCTGGGCCACGGCGCTGTTGAGCTTGTGGGAGCCGGAGGTGTTGTTGCCCTCAAACTTGTAGTAGATCCTGGCCGGTGTCCCCAGCGCCTCCTCGAGGCAGTAGGCCCGCACCAGCGGAGAGGGCCGGTACATCTTATAGAAGTCCCGAATCTCCGTAGGAATGGTGAAAAAGGGCGTGGTGTCGTCCAGCTCCTGCTTCACCAGCTCCTCACAGAACACGGCGGACAGCTCCTCGGCGGTCATGGGCTGATGGGTAGCGGGATGCAGCAGGGGCGCCGGCTTATTGCGCATATCCGCCCGCACATTGTACCATACCCGGGGCATCTCCTCCTCAGAGAGGTAGATTTTGTAGGGAATTTTGCACTCGCTCATGGTGATGTTCTCCTTTCCAGTGTTCGTCGGGACAAAAGAAAAACGCCTCTGTCCCTCAGCTCATCTGCTGGGACAGAAGCGACAGCTTCTGCGGTGCCACCCGGCTTGGCGGGATTATATTCCGCCCACTCTGCGCGTACTGACATACGCCGGCTTTGATAACGGAGCTCCCCTCCGGCTCGCCTACTCCTCTTTCGGTCCGCCCTCAGAAGGCCATTCCCCGCCCGCGTGCCGTACCGCCATCCCACCACCGGCGGCTCTCTGAAACGCTGAACACAGGAGGTACTTACCCTTCCTCATCGGTTTGATGGAGCTACTGTAGCACAGGCGCCCACCGGTTGTCAAGTCTTTTTTCGCCCCCGCCGCAAAAAATTCCCAATGCCAAAAACAAAAAAGCACACATAACTTACCGCTTCCGGCAGACACTACCTCCACACACTTACTGCATAGGAGGTAATCATCTTGCGCCATATTCGTCACGCGCTGGCCCTTTTGACCCTGACAGCCGTCGCCCTGACGGCGTCCGTCCCCGCCTTCGCCCTCTTCGGGAAGAAGGAGGCCCCCCTCTCCCCCGACGCCCCCACCGCCGCAAGCCTGTCGGTGGAGACCTACCAGGGCGTCCCCTACACCGGTACCCTCTCCGCCGGGGAGGGCAGCTTCACCTTCACCATCGTGGACGCCCCCAGGAAGGGTGAGGTGGTCCTCGCCGAGGACGGCGTCACCTTCACCTACACCCCCGCCCCCAAGAAGTCCGGCACAGACCGCTTCACCTACACCGCCACAGACGCCGCGGGCCGCACCTCCGCCCCCGCCGCCGTCACCGTGGAGATCCTCAGGCAAAAGACCGCCGTGTTCTACAGCGATATGGCCGGCAGCACCGCCCACAACGCCGCCCTCACCCTGGCCGAGCGGGGCCTCTACGTGGGCCGCCAGATCGGCTCGTCCTACTTCTTCGAGCCGGAGGAACCCCTCACCCGCTCGGAGTTCCTGGCCATGGCCATGGACGCCGCCGCCCTCGCCGTGCCGGAGGAGGTCCAGCTCACCGGCTTCGCCGATGACGGCGTGATCCCCACCTGGGCCAAGAGCTACGCCTCCGCCGCCGTGCGGGAGGGCCTCATCACCGGCGTCTCCACCGCCGAGGGCCTCAGCTTCTGCGGCGAGGACGCCATCACCCTATGTGAGGCCGCCGCCGTGATGGACCGCCTGCTGAACACGGGCGACACCGCCGTGCCCACCGTCTCCACCGGCCGCAACTGGGCCGCCCAGTCCGTGGCCAACATGGAGGCCGCGCAGGTCATCGCCGCCGGCAGCTTCGGCAGCACCGCCGCCAGCGAGCCCATCACCCGCGCCGAGGCCGCCGAGATGCTGGTCTCCGCCCTCCGCCTCATAGAGAGCCAAGCCCAGCCCGAGGGCCTCTTCGGCTGGCTGAAAAGCTAAAAAAAGGACCGTATCCTCCGGATACGGTCCTTTTTTCGCCAGCCCAGCAGCAAATCAGCCCTGCAAGTCCAGCTCCAGCTCCTCCTTCAGCTTCACAACGGCCGCAAGAATTTCCTCCTTGGTCTCCTTCTCCGTAGCCTCGTCTATCATGTGGAGCAGCTTACGAACATAACTCTTAAACTGTAAATCCGTCATTCCCATAATAGTCACCTCCTTGTTCTATTTTACCATAAAAATCCCGCAAATTCAACCGCAAAAATTAAAATAAAAAATCCACCGAACACCGCCCCACGACAACCAACCGAAACCAACGGGCGCCACCCGCAACTCCCCCGCCACCCCACCCGTAGGGGCGCACATTGTGCGCCCGCCCTCCCCCCACACCGCCGCACAACGACAAAAGGGCGCACAATGTGCGCCCCTACAAATCGCTCTACATCACATACATCCCCATCTATCTAATCTCAAACAACATGGAAACCGGAATATCCAATGCCCTTGCGATATCAAACAGCGCAATCACGCTGGGCGTGGCCTTCGCCGTCTCAATCTGCTGGATGTGATTTTTGCTGTACGATGTCCGCTCGGCCAATTGACACTGCGTGTACCCCCTTTCCTTGCGGTAATATGCAATATTCAAACCGATTTTCACCAACATATTATAATGCACATCCCCATTCCCTGCACCCCCCTCACCATTTTCTTGAAACCATTATAACCTATCTCTCTTGGCTTTCATATGTTATATGTTGTGTCATAAATATATAACATAAATTTGTAACATAAACCGGCCCGTCCCCCGCTACCCGCAACCTGCCCGCCCCCCACCCGTAGGGCGGGACGACCCCGGCCCGCCGTCCCCCGTCGCCCGGAACACCCCCAAACAAACCACCGCACCCCCGACAACCAACCAAAACCGACGGGCACCGCCCCCCAACACCCACCGCACCCCCGACACCCCACTGTACTGGCTGGTGTCCTCACCGGCCCACCCCCTGCCACCCGCAACTCCCCCGACACCCCACCCGTAGGGGCGCACATTGTGCGCCCGCTCTCCCCCACACCGCCGCACAACGACAAAAGGGCGCACAATGTGCGCCCCTACAAATCAGCCCTCATCACATATATGTCTATCTATCTAATCTCAAACAACTTGGAAACCGGAATATCCAACGCCTTTGCAATATCAAACAGCGCAATCACGCTGGGCGTGGCCTTCGCCGTCTCAATCTGCTGGATGTGATTTTTGCTGTACGATGTCCGTTCGGCCAATTGGTGCTGTGTATACCCCTTTTCCTTGCGGTAATAGACAATATTCAGGCCGATCTTTGCCAGCATATCATAGTACGCATCCCCCATCTCGAACACCTCCCCATCATTCCGCTCTCTATTGTATCAAAAGAAAGGAAAAAAATAGACAAACTAATCTCGTGTAAAATCACCATAATAGATGGTTTTCCTACGGGAGACGCGCTGATATACTATAGATAAAAGGAGGTGCACAGCATAAATGTCTGACAAATTTGAAGCAAAGTTCAGCGATTTCCTAAATTCCGACGCCTGCGACACCGCGGAGGACGCCCTGTTCTCCCTCCTCCGCACCGCCTTTTCCGCCGGCTGGCAGGCTGCCGGAGGCCAGATCGAAACCGAGGACGACAAAGCGCCCGCAGAGGACCTTTAATCCTCCGCGGAGACGGAGAGGAGCTGTTCGCCATAAAATTTGATACCCCCCCTGAGATGATCAAAGAGCTGTTCCAAGGCTACCTGGACTCCGACGCCTACGAGCAAATCCGCGTCTCCCTCGCCCAGCTGATGCAGCAAGCCTACCGGGCCGGCTGGACGGCGGCGGAGGAGCACCACGACATCATCTCATCCGCCAGCGACATCTACTCCAGCGAGGAGGAGTTTGATCGGATGATGGACGAAATTGAAAACATGTAGAAGCCAAGAGAGGAAGTGGGAAAATTTCCCACTTCCTCTCTGTTCTTGTCCCGCCCCAGGGCCTCATAGGCGTGCAACTTGTATGACAAAACGATGCAACGCACCCATGCTTTTTCGCGGTTTTTTCGCGTTTTTACGCTGTTTTTCGCGGTTTTTTCGCCTTTATTTCACCTCCAAATCGAGGCTTTCTTCCAAAATCTGGTCAATAATACTCTCTATCAGGGACACCTGCTCCTCTGTCAAAGACACCTGCCCCCCATCGTGTCGGACGTAACCGGCGGTAAGATTGACGCCATAGGCGGTGTCGCTGAACTCCGTTTCCACCACATATTCCGGCAAACACCTGCAAATATCGCCGCTATAGTCCAAATAAAGCAACAAATCCGTCAATTCCACCGAGGGGGAGCCCCAGAAGGATTTCACCCACTCCTCCCCCTCTAAACCGCCGCCGCACCGCACGGTTGTAATGGTATTTCCGCAGTATCCGACGCTATCATGGGGTAAAATATTGCTCTCCATAGCGAACTCATGGACATCCTCCTCCGGCACGGCATCGGGGGCCTCACCCCCCTCTGCGCCGGTTTCGTCAACCGTACTCAGGACCTCAGGGACATCGGCATCTTGGGTTGGAGCGCAGGCCAACAGGGGCAGGGACAGCAGCAGGGACAGCAGCAGCGCGGTTGTTTTCATCAAAAATCCTCCTTTTCCGGGACCGCCCCGCAGGGCGTGTGATCCACTCACCTATATAGACGGAAAAGCGGCCCAGACGTTGCGGCATCCTCCCTTCTGCCCCAAAAAATTCCCCTTAAATGTTTTTTATATGTAGTGGTACACCTTCCGTTTAGCCGCCAAAAAGCCGGCGGTCACCAGCAGCGCCAGCGCCTCCGCGGCGACCACCGACAGCCAGACGCCGTCCAGCTTCAGGAACACGGGCAGAATCCAAACTGCCGCCACCTGAAACACCATCGTCCGCAGGAAGGAGATCACCGCGGACACCACCCCGTCATTCAAGGCGGTAAAAAATGCGCTTCCAAAGATGTTGAACCCGGTCATCAGAAAGGACAGGGAGAAGATCTGAAATCCCCGCCGCGTCATCGCGCAGAGGCCGGCGTCATACCCCACAAAGAGGCTGGAAAGCGGCCCCGAGAGCACCTCCGCCAGCACCGTCATAATCACCCCCGAGAGGGCTACAATCACCATACTTTTTCGGAACAAATTCTTCACTTCCGCCCAATTTTCCGCGCCGTAGTGAAAACTCACAATCGGTGCGCTTCCGATGGCATAACCAATAAAAATGGCATTAAAAACAAAATTTATGTACATTAGAACCCCATAGGCCGCCACGCCGTCCGCCCCGGCGACCGCGATAAGCTGAAGATTATAGAGCATATTCACGAGGGACATAGAGATGTTGCTCATCAGCTCCGAGGAGCCGTTGGTACACGTCCGCCAAAGCACCCGGCCGTCAAATCCGGCCCGCGTCAGGCGGAGGGGACTGTCATTTTTCGGGTGAAGGAAGTAGAACAGCGGGACCACTCCCCCCACCACCTGGGACAGGGCCGAGGCGACAGCCGCCCCCGCCAGCCCCCAGCGGAGCACCGCCACCATCACCGCGTCCAGCACGATGTTGGTCACCCCCGCCGCCACGGTAATAATCAGGCCCAAATGGGGCCGTTCCGCAGTAATTAGGAAACTTTGGAACACATTTTGCAGCATAAAGGCCGTCTGAGACAGGAGGAGAATCCGGCCGTAGAGCACGCAGTCCGCAAGGATCTCCCCCTCCGCCCCCAGCAGCACAGCGATGGGCTCAATCCAGATCAGACCCAGGAGGGTAAAAAATACACCTAACCCCACGGTGACGTAGACCAGCATGGAGAAGATCCGGTTAGCCCCCTCCCCGTCCCCCTCCCCCATGGTCTTGGATACCAGGGCGCTGCCTCCGGTGCCGATCATGAACCCCAGGGAGCCCACGATCATCAGCACCGGATAGATCAGATTCAGCGCCGTAAAGGGCGCTTTTCCCACAAAATTGGACACAAAAAGCCCATCTACCACCCCATAGATAGAGGTAAAAATCATCATCACCACCGACGGCAGCACAAACCGCAGCAGCCGGGAGTAGGTAAAATGGCTGGATAAATGGATGGTCATATATCTTTTCCTTTCGCTCTTTTTTGGGTCAGGGGCCGGGTCTCCCGGCGCAGGGTCTCCACATATTTCCCCATAAGGTCCAGCAGCGCCTCCTGCTCCGCGTCGCTGAGGGCGGCCAGCGCCCGCTCCTCCGCGTCGGTCAGAGGGGCCACACACTCCTCTGTCACCCTTCGCCCCGCCGGAGTGAGGTGAATGTGCATGTCCCGCCCCCGCCCCGCCTCCATGCGGAGATAGCCCCCGGCGCAGAGCTTGCACACCGAGGAGTGGATCGTCTGCTTGCTCAAAAAGGAGATCTTGCAGATGTCCCGCTGGAGACAGCCGTCCCCCAGGACATGGATGCTGTAGAACACGTTCAACGCACTGTCCGACAGCGCCTGCCCCACCGCCACCTCGTGGTAGATGTCGTCCAGCGCCTTGTTGATCCGGTCAAGCTGCCGCATACGCTCCTTCTCCTGTGCCATACGCCCGCCTCCTGTCCGATTTCGTACTCGCATTATAGTCCGATCTCGTACTCATGTCAAGCCCTTTTTTGCGGAGGCAACAGGTAAAATATGAACACGCTGTAAAGAAATCGCTCGTCCCTTGACAAACGTCCAAAACCGTCTATAATTAGTTCTGTTTAGAACCAATTACCGCAAGGAGGATCCATGGCAGAGCAAATCACAGAATTCCTCTCCGGCTTCCGCCGGACAATCAAGGGCTACGACCGCTGCTTGGAGGCCATCCGCCACCGCTGCGGCCTGAGCCAGACGGAGGTAACCATCATCAGCTTTCTCCACAACAACCCCAGTCGGGACACCGCCCGGGACATTGTGGAGCTGCGGATGCTGCAAAAGGGCAACGTCTCCGCCGGCGTAGAGTCCTTGATACGCAAGGGTTTCCTCACTCGGACGCCGGACCAGACCGACCGGCGGCGGCAGCGGCTGCGCCTGCGGGAGGAGGCGTCCCCCATTGTGGCAGAGATCGAGGCGGTGAAGCAGCACTTTTACCGCAGGCTCTTTGCGGGCTTTACAGAGGAGGAGCTGCACCAGTACAGCCAGCTGAGCCGGAAATTACAGGAAAATTTGTCCCGAATCTGGGAGAAGGAGTAGATAATTTTGAACCAAAACAAGGAATTTTTGGGTACGGAACCCATCGGACCGTTGCTGCGCCGGCTGGCTCTGCCCACGGTGACGGCGCAGATCATCAACATGCTCTACAACATGGTGGACCGCATCTACATCGGCCACATCCCTGTGGAGGGGGCGGCAGCGCTGACGGGGGTGGGAGTCTGTATGCCCCTGATCATGCTGGTCTCCGCCTTTGCCGCCCTGGTCAGCAGCGGCGGTGCTCCCCGGTCCTCCATCTTCTTGGGACAGAAGGATCAGGAGTCGGCGGAGCGGACACTGGGCAACTGCTTTGCGCTGCAGGTCATGCTCTCCCTTGTGCTGACGGCGGTGCTTTTGACTTGGAACCGGGATCTTTTGATGGCCTTTGGCGCCAGCCCGGACACCATTGAGTACGGCGTCAGCTATATGAATATCTACGCCATGGGGACCATCTTCGTCCAGCTGACCTTGGGGATGAACGCTTTCATCACCGCCCAAGGCTTCACCACTGTGGGGATGCTCTCGGTGCTCATCGGCGCGGCCACCAATATTGTGCTGGACCCCATCCTCATCTTCGCCCTCGGCATGGGGGTACGGGGCGCCGCTCTGGCCACCATTTTCTCGCAGGCCATCTCCTGTGTGTGGGTGCTCCTCTTCCTCTGCGGAAAAAGGACCCTGCTGAAAATCCGGGCGCGGTACCTGCGGCTGCAGGCGGGTATTATTTTGCCCAGTCTGGCCTTAGGCCTGGCCATGTTCATCATGCAGGCCAGCGAGAGTGTGATCTCCATCTGCTTCAACGCCTCCCTCCAGAAATACGGCGGGGACACCGCCGTGGGGGCCATGACCATCCTCATCAGCGTGATGCAGTTCGCCATGCTGCCCCTGCAGGGGCTGGGCCAAGGGGCGCAGCCCATTATCAGCTACAACTATGGCGCCCGGAACGCCGGGCGGGTGAAGGCCGCCTTCCGGCTGCTGCTGAAGTCCAGCCTCTGCTACTCCTGTACGCTGTGGGCACTGGTGATGCTTTTTCCCGGTGTCTTTGCCGCCATCTTTACGCCCAATCCGGCGCTGCGCAGCTTTGCCGCCCAAGCCCTGCGGATCTATCTGGCGGCGCTGGCGCTTTTCGGCATTCAGATTGCCTGTCAGATCACTTTTACCGCCATTGGCAGCGCCAAGAACTCCATCGCCGTGGCAGTGGTGCGGAAGTTTGTGCTCCTGCTGCCTTTGATCTATCTGCTGCCGGCGGTACTGCCTGTGGACCGGACCACGGCGGTGTACATGGCGGAGCCCATCGCCGACATGCTGGCGGTGAGCTTTACGGCGATTCTCTTTGCCGTGCAGTTCCGGAAGGTGATCCGGGCGATAGAGGCCCCATCGGAGGCGTGAAGTGTGGGGGGACACGGCCTGACACGGATCAAAAAAACGAGGGAGAGACAGCTTTTGGTGCTGCCTCTCCCTTAAATATGCCTGTTTTGCGCTTACTTGAAATACTTCTCCAGCAGGCGGGCTACCTCCCGGATGTCGATGGGCTTGGCCATGTGACTGTCCATACCACAGTCCAAGCACTTCTTGATATCATCAGAGAAAGCGTCCGCGGTCATGGCGATAATGGGGATGTCCCGGTCCGGCCGGTCACCCTTGCGGATAGCCTCGGTAGCCTCGTAGCCATTCATAACCGGCATACGCAGGTCCATCAGGATGGCGTCGTAGTGCCCCGGCTCCGACTTCTCGAACATCTCCACGCAGATCTTGCCGTCCTCCGCCCAGTCCAGCTCCAAGCCCAGCTCCGAGAGCAGCTCCGCCGCCACCTCCCAGTTGAGCTCGTTGTCCTCCGCCAACAGCACGTGGCGACCGGTGAAGTCCGCATGGCGGCTCTCCTTTTGTACCTCCACATGGTTTAGACTCTCCTCCTCCACGTAACATTTCAGACCGTGGAACAGGGTGGACTTGAACAGTGGCTTGGAGATGAATCCGTTGATACCCGCCTCTCGGGCGCTCTCCTCGATCTCCCCCCAGTCATAGGCGGAAATCAACAGGATGGGCACGTCGCCTCCCAAACTGGTCCGGATGCGCTTGGCAGTCTCAATACCGTCGATGCCCGGCAGCTTCCAGTCCAAGAGGATGATGTGGTAGTCATCGTGAAGGCGGCGGTGTTTGTCCACCTTCTCGATAGCCTCCTCCCCGCTGAGGGCCCACTCGGCGGTGATGCCGATAGCCTTCAGCGAGTCCACGGTACTCTCACAGAGCAGGCGGTCGTCATCCACCACAAGCATGTTCCAGTTGGGCAGCACCATGTCCGCCTCCTGCACCTCCGCCTTCTCTAAGTCCAGCTTGATGTCAAACTCTGTGCCCTGACCGGGGGCGGAGTGGAGAGTGATGGTCCCCTTCATAGCATCCACGATGTACTTGGTGATGGCCATCCCTAAGCCACTGCCCTCGGTATGGTGGACACGGGCACTGTCCTCACGGACGAAGGACTCGAATACCTTTTTCTGGAACTCCTCGGACATGCCAATGCCGTTGTCCTTGACAATGATATGGATACAGACAAAGTCCTCCCCCTTGTCAGAAGGCTCCTCGTACAGCGAGAGGCCTATGGTTCCTCCTTCAGGAGTAAATTTGATGGCGTTGGAGAGGAGATTCAGCATCACTTGGTTCAATCGCACGCTGTCGCAGCAGACATTCTCTGTAGAGATATCCCGGATGACCACGTCAAACTTCTGGTGCTTGCTGCGGATCTGGGGCTGGACAATATTGACAATGCTGTCCACCACCTCCCGCAGGGAAACCTGATCCATGTTCAGCGTCATCTTGCCGCTCTCGATCTTGGACATGTCCAAGACGTCGTTGATCAGGCCCAAAAGGTGCTTGCTGGAGAGGGTAATCTTCTTCAGGCAGTTCTGCACCTGCTGGGGGTTGTCCATATTGGCGGTGGCGATGGCCGTCATGCCCACAATAGCGTTCATGGGGGTACGGATATCGTGGGACATATTGGACAAAAACTCGCTCTTGGCCTGGGCGGCGTGGATAGCCTCCTTCCGTGCCTCGTTCAGCGCCGTCATCTGCTGGCGGGTCATGGACAGGTACTTCAGGAACACCAGCACCAAGGCCAGCAGGATCACCGAGCACCCGCCCAGAACCATCACCATCCACTGGTTGCCCAAATCATTTACCGTCTGATCCAAGGCGCCGTAGGGCATGATAGTTACAAGATGCCACTCGGAGTAGGGCAGAGAGGTACAGTAGATGTGGTTGCGCCCCTCCTCTGTCTGGAAAACGCTGGAGTAGTCCCGTCCGGCGTCCATAGCCTGCTCCAGCTGCTCCACAAACATCTCCGGCGTTGTGCCGTTGTAGGGCTGGCACGTCTCCAAAATGCGGTCAAAGTAGGTATCCCGGAAAGCATCGCCGCTGCGGATGACAAAGGAGCCGTCCCGACGGATAATGTGGGAGTAGACCAAGGAATTTTCCACATCCAAGGACAGCGTCGTGCTGATGTAATCCACCGGCAGGCCTGCCACCAAGGCCACACAGTTCCCGCCATCCATGCGGTAGGCCGCAGGGATGCCCATCAGCACTACCTTGTCCCCGTCATCCTCCATGGCCACGGCGATCTTCATCTGCCCCTCTGTCAGCGACTCCAAGAAGGGCTGGAGGTCCACAACCTCCGCCTCCGTGCCGAAGATCATCTCAAAGCTGCCGTCCTCGGAGCAGAAGGCCAGCGACTCAAAGCCCCGGGCCTTGGCGCTGTAGGCCAGCTCCTCCCGCAGAGACTCCCCGCTGGAGCTGCCGGCGGGGTAGGTCTCCACAATCGCCTCCAGCTGGGACAGCCGAAGGCGCATTGTGGTGCCAAAGTGCATGGAGATCTGCTCGCTCATGCCGGACATGTAGATACCGCCCACCTCACGGATGGCCTCGGTACTCCGGCGGTTCATGTAGACGGCGAGGAAGGAGAAAATTGCCGCACAGAGCAGAGAAACCAGTATCAGGCTCACCGTGAGAAACCGGATCGTCTTGTTGCGCACCTTACACCTCACTCTCCGCTTGGTAGGCCCGGATCGCTCCGGCGGTCCGCTCATAGTCCGCACAAACTTGGTCGAAAAGCGCCGGGGCCTCCGGCGTGTAGCCATTGCGCAGAGCCTCCGCCAGCTGGTTGCTGGACTGGTAGAGGGTGGTAAAGCTCAGGTTCTGGCACACGCCCTTGATGGTGTGGGCGGCCCGGAATGCCTCCGGCCAGTCCTTGCTCTCCATGGAGCGGACCAAGAGGTCGTAGCTGGGGTCGGTGAGAAATTTCAGCACAAACTTATTCACCAGCCGCTCGCTGCTCAATCGGGAGAGCACCTCCTCATAGCTGCCGCCCAAGGCAATATAACACTCTGTCAGGCTCATGTTGTCTCCTCCTTTTTCTCCTCTGTATCTCCCGCCGGGTTCTTTGTGCTCTCAATCTGGGAGACCATCGTCTCCCCCGGCTGCATGGTGTCAATATAGAAGCAATACTTCCCGGAACCGGTGCGCTTGGCGGTATAGAGCGCCTGGTCCGCCGCCTTGAACAGGGCGTTGTAGTCCCGGCCAACCGCCTCCGTCCGGGCCACGCCCATGCTGACGGAGATGGGGAAATTCTTATACGTACAGATCAGCGCGGAGAAAATACGGTCCACGATGACCTCTAAATTCTGCTGGTACTCGATGAAGATCAAAAACTCGTCTCCGCCGATGCGGGCCACGATGTCGTTGCCGCGGACACTGTGCTTGAGCCGGCCGGAGGAATAGACCAGCACCTCGTCGCCAAACATGTGGCCGTAAGTGTCATTGACGGACTTGAAACGATCCAGATCCAGGACAGCCAAGGCAAAGTGGCAGTCGGTACGGGCCTTCAGCATATCCTTGATCTGCATCTTGGCGTACTTATGGTTGAGAAGGCCGGTGAGGGCATCGTGGGCGGCCTCCCGCTCCAAGTGGTTGAGCTTTTTGCGCTCCTCGTGGATATCCACGGCCTTGCCGATGGCCCCGGTGCACTGGGGGGGTTCATCGGGAGACCAAGTGGCCCGGCAGATAAAGCGCACCCAGCGCAGCTCCCCGGAGAGGTGCGCCTCACAGTCGTACTGGATGATGGGCTGGTCCGGGGTGGTCGCCTGAATATTCGCCACCAAGCCCCGGATCGTCTCCTCCCCCAGAATCGACAGCAGCGCCTGATCCTGGAGGGGGTTCATAATGGTCTCCGGCATCCCAAGGTGTCCGGCGCCCCAAGAGGACAGGGTAATCATGGGCGGGGAGAAGGTGAACTCGAACTGGATCTCCCCGGACATGGCGGCAAAGAAGCTGTACTTCATCCGCTCGTGCTCCAAAAGCTGGAGCGTCCGGTCCGAGGCGGTGAGCTCCTCCCGGCGGAGCAGCTCCTCCGTGGCCTTACGCACCTCGTACTGACTCAGGCCGTTGTGGCCGTCTTCGGGCTTGCGGACCTGGTCGGACACCTCCTGCAGGCACTGGAGCAACAAGGGGTTGAAGGTTCCGCACTGCCCGCCGATAATCATCTGGATGGCCTCCTCGTGGGGGATGGCCTTCTTATACACCCGCTCGCTGGTCAACGCGTCGTACACGTCGGCCATGGCCACGATCTGGGCGGAGAGGGGAATCTCGTCCCCCTTCAATCCGTCGGGATAGCCCCGGCCGTCATACCGCTCGTGGTGCCAGCGGCAGATCTCGTAGGCAGTCTGCACCAGAGGCTCGTTCTGGTGGAAGGGCAGCTCCTCCAGGATGGTGGCCCCCACCGCCGAGTGGGTCTTCATAATGGCGAACTCCTCGTCAGTGAGGCGTCCGGGCTTGTTGAGGATCTCGCCGGGGATGGAGATCTTGCCGATATCGTGGAGGGCGGAGGCGGTGGAGATCAGGGTGATGTCCGCCGGGGTCAGCGGATAGCGGTCGGTCATCTGCACCAAGTGCTTGAGCAGCAGCTCCGTCAGGGTGCGGATATGGAGCACGTGGAGGCCGCTCTCGCCGTTGCGGAACTCTACAATGTGGCTGAGAATGTCCACCATCAGGCTGCTCTGCTTCTCCTTCTCATAGATCTGCTCCATGACAAGGTCGATGAGCTTCTTCTGCTTGCTGTAGAGGAGGATGGTGTTTACCACGCGGCGGTGAACCACCCGCGCATCGAAGGGGCGGCTGATAAAGTCGGTCGCCCCCAGGTCGTAGGCCCGCTCCACGTGGGAGGAGGCACTCTCCGAGGAGATCATCACCACGGGCACGTCGTCAATCCAACGGCGCTCCCGCATGATCTCCAGCACCTGAAACCCGTCCATCTTGGGCATTACGATGTCAAGCAGAAGGAGCGAGAGCTCCGCGCCGTACTTTTGCAGCGCGGCCACGGCGGCGGCTCCGTCCTCCACCTCGATGATCTCATACTCCTCCCCCAGCATCTCCGACAGGATTGCCCGGTTCATCTCGGAATCGTCTGCTATCAATATCTTCTGTTTTGGCGTCATAGGATCCCCCTTCTGGCAATATGGAGTCGTCCCCCGGCGGCGGCAGAGGCGCCGCTGGTACAGCCGGAACCGGACGTTCTCACAGACAGGGCCGCGAAAAAACGGCCCTGCCGGAAAATATGGCATGACATGGGTGTGTCTATTATACATCCTCCCTCCGGATTTGTCATTTCTTTTTTTCAAAAAAACCACAAATTTTAACGACCCCTTTCCCACTCCCTTCTGCCGCCGCCCCCTCCACTGGGAATTGACACCGCTGGTATAATGGGTACAAGGCAGTTCTGCCCTGGAGGGGACATCCCCTGTCCCCCCATTTCAGATCCTGTGACAGAGCAAAAGATGGAGGTATCTATGAGCGAGCAGCGCAAAAAAGCACAGATCAAGTCCCTTTTGGCCCTTCTGGTTTTGTTGGGAGCATCCGCAGTCATGATGCTAATTTACCATTTTCTGGTTCCTCAGGGGATCGCCGGGGCCAAAGCAATTACCGTGGAGGTGGTCCACGGCGACGGCAGCAGCCAGTCCTTCCCGATCCGCACCAACAAGGCCTATTTAGGGCCGGTGCTGGCCGCTGAGGGCATCGCTGAGGGCGAGGACGGCCCCTTTGGGTTCTATATCCTCACCGCCGACGGGGAGACGGCGGACGAGGGAAAGCAGCAGTGGTGGTATGTCACCCAAGACGGCGTGATGCTGAACACCGCCCCCGACAGCACCCCCATCGCAGACGGCGACCACTTTGAGCTGACCTTCAAAACCGGCTATGACATGGCCCTCACCCAGACAGACGCCTATGACCACGCCTCGTAGCCGTCCGGCGCTGAGTGCCCGGGATCTGGCGGTGATGGGGCTCTTAGGCGGGGTGCTGTTTGCGGCCAAGATGGCGCTGGCCTGGATCCCCAATATTGAGCCGGTGACTCCCCTGATTCTCGTCTACGCGGCGGTGCTGGGCTGGCGGGCGCTGTTTCCTGTATATGTCTATGTGGCTATGGAGTATGCCACTTGGGGCTTCGGGCTCTGGTCTGCCTGCTACCTCTATGTGTGGGCCATTCCGGCGCTGATGGGGATTCTCCTCCGGCGGATGGACTCCCCTGTGGGGTGGGCCGTGGCGGCGGGGGGCTTCGGGCTGTGCTTCGGGCTGCTGTGCACCCCGCCCTACTTTCTCGGCGGCGAGTGGGCCTTCGCGCTGAGCTGGTGGGTGCAGGGCATCCCCTTTGATGTGGTCCACTGTGTGGGTAATTTTGTGATGACGCTGGCGCTGTTCCGGCCGTGCCGGGAGGTTTTGGGACGGCTTTTGCCAACGAGGAATTAGGAGTCAGGAATTTTATGATGGAACGATATCAGGTATTGCGGTTGGTGTACCCGGAGCAGGTGCTCTCGCTGGCAGTGCTGGCGGGAAAAGACGGGGCTGTGCTGGTGGATTGCGGCTATCCCGGGTCTTTGCGGCAGCTGGAGGAGGCGCTGAGGGGCTGCGGTGTGGCGCTGGAGGAGCTGGCGGGGCTGGTTTTGACCCATCAGGACGACGACCACATGGGGGCGGCAGCGGAACTGAAGGCCGTCTGCCCCCGGCTGCGGATCTATGCCTCCGCGGAGGAGGCGCCTTATATAGAGGGTGTGAGGAAGAACCTGCGTCTCCAGCAGGCAGAGGACCTGCAGGAGCGGCTGCCGGAGGAGCAGCGGGCTTGGGGAGAGCAGTTTTGCCGGCGGCTGCAGGCGCTGCGGTGTGTTCCGGTGGATGTGCTGGTCCATGACGGGGACCGGTTTGACTGGGGCGGGGGCTGCGAGATCATCGCCACCCCCGGACACACGCCGGGACACATCTCCCTTCGGGCGCTGGACAATGCGTATTTGATCACCGGGGATGCCGCTGTGGTGGAGAATGGACGGCTGGCGGTGGCCAATCCCGGCTTCTGCCTCAATTTGGAGGCGGCGGAGCAGTCTTTGAGGCGGCTGGAGCAGTACCAGTGCCGGCGGTATCTCTGCTGTCACGGCGGTATCTATGAACAGGAGGGGTACGTATGATCCATGTCTACGTGGTCAGCGCCTTCAGCAAGGATGGAGGCGGGGGAAATCGGGCCGGGGTGGTGCTGAACCGGCCGGAGCTTACACCGGCGCAGAAGATGGCCGCGGCGGCGGCGCTGGGGTACTCGGAGACCGCCTTTGTCACCGCCTCGGACCGGGCGGACTGGAAAATCGAATACTTCACGCCCACAGAGGAGGTGCCCCTCTGCGGCCACGCCACCATTGCCTCCTTTACCCTGCTGCATCGGCTGGGCCGTCTGTCCGCGGGGGAGTTTATGATGGAGACCAAGGCGGGCCTTCTGCGGATGGCGGTATCCGGGGAGGGGACGGTGCGGATGGAGCAGAACCGGCCGGTGTACGGCGAGGTGCTGGCGGTACAGGAGCTGGCTGGGTGCGTGGAGGCTGGGGCGGTTCACACCGATCTCCCCGTGCAGGTGGTGTCCACCGGACTGCGGGACATTCTGCTCCCCATAGCCTCCCGGAGGGCGCTGGCGGCGCTGGCGCCGGATCTGAAGACCATGAAGGCCCTGAGCCGGGCTCGGGATGTCACCGGCGTCCACGCCTTCGCCCTGTCAGAGGAGGCGGGAATCTCCGCCTACTGCCGGAACTTTGCCCCTCTGGTGGGGATCGACGAGGAGGCGGCCACCGGCACCTCCAGCTGTGCGCTGGCCTGCTATCTGGCGGCCCATGGGATGCGGAGGGATCGGTACGTCTTTGAGCAGGGCCATGAGCTGGGGGCGCCGTCGCGGATCACGGTGGAGCTGTCCTTTGACGGCAGCAGCGGGATTGACGGCGTGTTCGCAGGCGGAACCGGGTATTTGGTTTGTGAGCGGGATCTGGAGCTGTAGGAGGTGGGGTGATGCGCTATGAAACTTGGGAGGCACTGCGGCAGGACTGCCCCCTGCGGGAGGGGGTGTGGGACCAGGAGCGGCTGAAGGAGTATCTGATTCAGAGCTGTAATGTCCGGTTTGCAAGGCCTCTGGAGGCGTTTTTTGCCAAGCATCGGGAGGACGAGGCACTGGCGGACCTGCTCTTTGACTTTCTGCTGTGTGACGACTACGACGGCTCCGACTGTCAGATTGGGGCGGCGCAGGTGATCAGAGAACTGGACCAGGCATTGCTGCGGAAAAAGCGGGCGCTGGTGCTCAGGGCCCAGGAGAATGCGGTGTTTTGGAAGCGACCCTTTAGGCCGGAGGAGGATTTGAGCTGGCTCTGACAGGCGCGGGCTATCCAGTATATGGAAGCTGCCGGTTGGATATCGGGCGAAGTGTGCATAATTTGAAAAAATTCCTCTTGACTTTAGCGCCTAAAAGTAGTAAAGTTTCTTACATAGTTCATTTGACCAACGCGAGGACGGGGCCAAGTAGGGCCAGTTTTCCCTCTCAGAGAGCCGGCGGCAGGTGGAAGCCGGCAGGGGGACCGGTGCTGAATACTCCCCTGAGCGGCGTGCGGAACCCCGGTGTATCCGGGCAGTAGGCACTGACGGGTGCGCCCGGTAGCGCGCGGGGATTCCAGTATATGCGTCAACGCTGGGGTTCGGTGAGGCCGCCCTCTGGCGGTAAATTGAGGTGGTACCACGGGAGTTTCTCGTCCTCTGCAAGTTTCTTGCGGAGGGCGGTTTTTTTATTGCCTCACAGGCGGAGATGGGGGCCAGTCGGGACGGCCCCTGAGATGAAAAAGGAGATATGGATATGGTAATTACGGACTTTTTGGAGCGCAATGCCCGGCTCTACGGCAGCGAGGTGAGCTTGGTGGAGATCAACCCCTCCGAGGAGCGGGACAATGCCGTCACTTGGCGGGATTTCAGTCTGATCGAGAACGCCATGCCCGACGCCCCCTACCGGCGGGAGCTGAGCTGGCGGGACTTTGACCGCAGGGCCAACCGCTTTGCCAACCTCCTGCTCAGCCGGGGGGTGGAACGGGGCACCAAGGTGGGGATCCTGCTGATGAACTGCTTGGAGTGGCTGCCGCTGTACTTCGGCATTCTCAAGGCCGGGTGCATCGCCGTACCCATGAACTTCCGCTATGCCAGCGATGAGATCAAATACTGCCTGGAGCTGGCGGATGTGGAGGTACTGGTCTTTGGGCCGGAGTTTATCACACGGATAGATCCCATTGCGGCCGAGCTCACCGGTCTCAGGATGCGCTTTTTTGTGGGGCGGAACGCACCCAAGTACGCCGAGGACTGCTGTACGCTGATGGGCTTCTGCTCCTCCAGCGCGCCGCCGGTGGCCCTCAGCGAGGAGGACCACGCCGCCATCTACTTCTCCTCCGGCACCACCGGCTTCCCCAAGGCGATTCTACATAACCACCGGGCCCTCCTCTGCTCCTGCATGACCGAGCAGCACCACCACGGGCAGAAGCGGGGGGACGTGTTCCTCTGCATCCCGCCCCTCTACCACACCGGGGCCAAGATGCACTGGTTCGGCTCCTTGGTCTCCGGCAGCCGGGCGGTGCTCCTCCGGGGAGTGAAGCCGGAGTGGATTCTCCGGGCGGTCACAGAGGAGAAGTGCACCATCGTGTGGCTGCTGGTGCCCTGGGCGCAGGACCTGCTGGACGCCATCGACAGCGGTCGTGTGGAGCTGAAAGACTACTACCTGGACCAGTGGCGGCTGATGCACATCGGCGCCCAGCCGGTGCCCCCCAGCCTGATCAAGCGGTGGAAGCAGGTCTTCCCCCACCACCTCTACGACACCAACTACGGCCTCTCGGAGTCCATCGGGCCGGGCTGCGTCCACCTCGGCGTGGAGAACATCCACAAGGTGGGGGCCATCGGTGTCCCCGGCTACCAGTGGAGGACACGGATCGTGGACGAGAGCGGTCAGGAGGTTCCCCAAGGGGATGTGGGCGAGCTGATTGTCCAAGGCCCCGGGGTGATGCTCTGCTACTACAAGAACCCAGAGGCCACGGCGGAGGTACTGAAAAATGGCTGGCTCTACACCGGCGACATGGCCCGGATGGACGAGGACGGCTTCATCTACTTGGTGGACCGGAAGAAGGACGTGATCATCAGCGGCGGTGAGAACCTCTACCCGGTGCAGATCGAGGACTTCCTGCGCAAGAACGACAAGATCAAGGACGTGGCGGTAATCGGCCTGCCCGACGCCCGCTTGGGCGAGATCGCCGCCGCCATCATCGCTGTCAAGGAGGGCCAGACCTGCACGGAGGAGGAGATCAACGCCTTCTGCCGGGAGCTCCCCCGCTACAAGCGCCCCCGGAAGATCATCTTTGACGATGTACCCCGCAACCCCACCGGCAAGATCGAGAAGCCGGTCCTCCGGGAGCGGTACTGTCATGGGAGGCTGGTGGAGGCGCAGACCATGAATTGAAAGCCTTTGGCTTTCAACAAATCAGGAACTATGAATGAGGAATTTTGCCAGCACAGTGCAGCCGGTAACAGGCAACCCTTTCAAAAATTTTCAAATCGTTCGGCGGGGCCGGACACCTTACATTCCTAACATTCCTCATTCAAAAAAACAAATAAGAGGGTGAATCTTCAATGGACTTGGCAATTAAATTGGTTATGCTGCTGCTGTTCTTTGGCGTGATGATCGGTATTGGGCTCTACTGCCGGCGGCATGCTACGGATGTGAATGGATTTGTGCTGGGCGGACGGTCTGTGGGGCCTTGGCTTACTGCTTTTGCCTATGGGACCAGCTACTTCTCCGCGGTGGTCTTTGTGGGCTATGCGGGGCAGTTCGGGTGGAAGTATGGTATTGCCGCCACTTGGGCCGGACTGGGAAACGCTTTTATTGGGTCCCTGCTGGCTTGGGCGGTGCTGGGACGGCGGACGCGTGTCATGACGCAGCACCTCGACAGCGCCACTATGCCGGAGTTCTTCGGCAAGCGGTTCTCAAGCGGGGCGCTGAAGCTGTGGGCATCGGTGATCATCTTCATCTTTTTGATCCCCTATACCGCCTCGCTGTACAATGGACTGTCCCGGCTGTTTGGGATGGCATTTAATATTGATTATTCTCTATGTGTTGTGGCGATGGCCATTTTGACCGGTATCTATGTGATTGCCGGGGGGTATATGGCCACGGCGATTAACGATTTTATTCAGGGAATCATTATGATCGTCGGGATTATTGCGGTGATTCTGGCGGTGCTGAACACACAGGGGGGCTTTTTGGCCGCGCTGGAGAAGCTGGCGGCGGTCAGTGACCCCGCGGTGTCCTCTGCGCCGGGGGTATTCAACTCCTTCTTTGGGCCGGACCCGGTGAATCTCTTGGGCGTGGTGATTCTGACCAGTTTGGGAACCTGGGGACTGCCCCAGATGGTGCAGAAGTTTTACGCCATCAAGAGCGAGGCGGCCATCAGCAAGGGGACGGTGATCTCCACGGCCTTTGCCCTGATTGTGTCCGGCGGGTGCTACTTCCTCGGCGGATTCGGGCGGCTGTTTGCGGGGCAGATGCAGTTTCATTCCGACGGCAGCATTGTGGGGGGCTTTGACAGCGTAATTCCCACTATGCTCTCGGGACTGCCCTCCTTCCTTATTGCCGTGGTGGTGATCTTAGTGCTGTCGGCGTCCATGTCCACCCTGTCCTCCTTGGTTTTGGCCTCCAGCTCCACCTTGACATTGGATTTCATTAAGGGTAATATCATAAAGGATATGGACGAAAAACGGCAGGTGAAGTGGATGCGGGGCTTGGTGGTGGTGTTTATTGCCATCTCCGTGGTGATCGCGTTGATTCAGTACAGGTCCAACGTCACCTTTATCGCCCAGCTGATGGGTGTCTCCTGGGGGGCGCTGGCCGGGGCGTTTTTGGCGCCGTTCCTCTATGGGCTGTACTGGAAGCGGACCACCAAGGCCGCCTGTGGGGTGAGCTTCGTCTTCTCTACGGTGGTGATGCTGGCCAACATCTTCTTTCGGCCCAGCTTCCCTGCCCTGCTCCAGTCCCCCATCAATGCCGGCGCGTTCTGCATGATCGCGGGGCTGGTAATTGTGCCCGTGGTGAGCCTTGTGACCAGAGCGCCGGCGGCGGAACGGCTGGAGGAGGTCTTCTCCTGTTATGAGCGGACGGTGACAGTGACGGTGAAGGACTCCATTGGTGACGAGAAACATTGACGATCGAATAACATTACCCTTTTTAGGAGGTACATACATGAAAAAACTGCTGCTTGGCAACGAGGCCGCGGCCAGAGGGCTCTATGAGGCGGGGTGCTCCTTCGTCTCCAGTTACCCCGGTACGCCCAGTACGGAGATCACCGAGGCCGCCGCCAAATACCCGGAGATCTACGCCGAGTGGGCCCCCAATGAGAAGGTGGCCATGGAGGCCGCCTTCGGGGCCTGTCTGGCCGGACGCCGCAGCTTCTGCGGCATGAAGCACGTGGGCCTCAATGTGGCCGCGGACCCCCTCTTTACCATCTCCTACACCGGCGTCAACGCCGGCATGGTCATCGCCGTGGCCGACGACGCCGGGATGCACTCCTCCCAGAACGAGCAGGACTCCCGCCACTACGCCAAGGCCGCCAAGCTCCCCATGCTGGAGCCCAGCGACAGCGCCGAGGCCCTTCACTTCGCCAAGCTGGCCTATGAGCTCTCTGAGGCGTTCGATACGCCGGTGATGCTGAAGATGTGTACCCGCATTGCCCACTCCCAGAGCGTGGTGGAGCTGGGGGAGCGGGTGGAGCCCGCTGTGAAGCCCTACGAGAAGAATGGGGGCAAGTACATCATGATGCCCGGCAACGCCAAACGGCGGCACCCGGTGGTGGAGGAGCGGCTCCGTAAGCTCACCGAGTGGGCGGAGACCGCGGAGATCAACCGCGTGGAGCCGGGTAAGGATCACAAGATGGGCATCATCACCTCCTCCACCAGCTACCAGTACGTGAAGGAGGCCTGCGGCGACACCTATCCCGTGTTGAAATTAGGCATGGTCTGGCCTCTGCCGGAGAAAAAGATCATCGAGTTTGCCAAGTCTGTCAGCCTGCTGGTGGTGGTGGAGGAGCTGGACAGCTTCATTGAGGACCACTGCCGAAACTTAGGGCTGGCCTGCACCGGGGAGTGCAATTTCCCCGTCATCGACGAGCTCAGTCCCAACAAGGTGGCCTATGAGCTCACCCGCTCCTACCCCACCGGGGTGAAGCTGGAGGAGGACATCCCGCCCCGGCCCCCGGTGATGTGCGCCGGGTGCCCCCACAGAGGGCTGTTCTACACCCTCAAGCAGAACAAGTGCACCGTATTCGGCGACATCGGCTGCTACACCTTGGGCGCCGTGGCCCCTCTGGCGGCAATGGACACCACCATCTGCATGGGCGCGTCCATCTCCGGCCTCCACGGGTTCAACAAGGCGGGCGGCAGCGAGGACAACCGGCACAGCGTGGCGGTGATCGGCGACTCCACCTTTATGCACTCCGGGGTTACGGGGCTGATCAACACCGCCTACAACGAGTCCCACTCCACGGTCATTATTTTAGACAACTCCATTACCGGCATGACCGGGCACCAGCAGAACCCCACCACCGGCGTGAACCTCAAGGGGAACCCCTGCACCAAGATTGATCTGGAGAGCCTCTGCCGGGCCATCGGCATTAAGCGGGTGCGGGTGGTGGACCCCTACGACCTGGCCCAGTGCGATCAGGCGGTGAGGGAGGAGCTGGCCGCCGACGAGCCGTCGGTGATCATCTCCCGCCGGCCCTGCGCGCTGCTGAAGTACGTGAAACACCCCGGCCCCATCGCCTCCGACCCGGATAAGTGTGTGGGCTGCAAGTCCTGTATGAAAATCGGCTGTCCCGCTATCAGTATTGCGGATAAAAAGGCCGTCATCGACACCACACTCTGCACCGGCTGCGGCGTGTGTACACAGCTCTGTAAGTTCGACGCCTTGGGCGGCGGGAAAAAGGAGGGTTGAGCATGGAAACGAAAAACATCATGATCGTCGGCGTGGGCGGACAGGGCTCCCTGCTGGCCAGTAAGCTCCTGGGCCGTCTGCTGCTCACCAAGGGCTACGATATCAAGGTCTCCGAGGTTCACGGCATGTCCCAGCGGGGCGGCAGCGTGGTCACCTATGTCCGCTACGGCGACAAGGTCTACTCCCCTGTCATCGACAAGGGCGAGGCGGATTTCATCGTCTCCTTCGAGCTGCTGGAGGCCGCCCGGTGGACGGAGTACCTGAAAAAGGGCGGGAAGATCGTCACCAACACCCAGCAGATCAACCCCATGCCCGTGATCACCGGGGCGGCAGCCTATCCTGAAAACTTAGTGGAGAAGATGGCCCAAGCCGGCATGGACGCGGACGCCTTTGACGCCCTCTCTCTGGCCGAGGAGGCCGGGTCCGCCAAGGCGGTGAACTTGGTGCTCATGGGCCGGCTCTCCCAGTACTTCGACTTCACCGAGGCGGAGTGGATGGAGGCCATCGGCCAGAGCGTGCCGGAGAAGTTCCTCGAGATGAACAAAAAGGCCTTTGCGCTGGGACGGGGCGCGTAAGTGTCCCCTTTAGAAATCAGCAGGGTGCTGATCAAAGCCGCGCCGGAGCATTTGTTTGACCGTTTTCCCCCCAATACATTTCCAATCGAGTCCCGGGACGGCTGGTCCTTGGTGATCGACGATGAGATGTTCGACTTTTTTGGCCTACAGACCGCTGAATGGCTGGATTTAGCCGCCGGGGACGAGTTGATCTACGCCTGCCGGGAGGAGCGAAGCACCGAGTTCCTCCATATCAGAGGCGGCGTTTGCCTGCGGGAATACCGGAAGTATGACGGCGAAGTACACGATGACCGGGGCACAGACCCCGATACTGGGGTGAAGGATCCTTATGATATCGAGCGTTACATTGCGCAGTATATGTAGTTTCATCATATTCACATGGAAAGGAACCACTCTATGGAGAGATACTATCAGCCTGAGATTGAGACCGCCAGCCGGGAGCAGCTTCTGGCTTGGCAGAATGAGCGCCTGTTGAAGCAGGTGCGCCATGTGTGGGACAACGTGCCCTACTACCGCCAGAAGATGGAGGAGCGCGGCGTCACACCCGACGACATCCAGAGTGTGGAGGACCTGCACAAGCTCCCCTTCCTCACCAAGGACGATCTGCGGGATGCCTACCCCTACGGCCTTTTGGCCAAGCCTCTGAAGGACTGCGTCCGTATCCAGTCCACCTCCGGCACCACCGGGCGGCGGGTGGTGGCCTTCTACACCCAGCACGACTTGGACCTTTGGGAGGACTGCTGCGCCCGGGCCATCGTGGCCGCCGGGGGCACTGAGGAGGACGTGTGCCACGTGAGCTACGGCTACGGCCTCTTTACCGGCGGTCCCGGCCTCAACGGCGGCAGCCACAAGGTGGGGTGTCTCACCCTGCCCATGTCCTCAGGCAACACGGACCGGCAGCTCCAGTTCATGACGGATTTAGGCTCCACCATCCTCTGCTGCACCCCCTCCTACGCCGCCTACTTGGCGGAGAGCATCCACGAGCGGGGCCTCCGGGACCAGATCAAGCTGAAGGCCGGCATCTTCGGCGCCGAGGCCTGGAGCGAGGAGATGCGCCGGGACATCGAGGCGAAGCTGGGCATCAAGGCCTATGACATCTACGGCCTCACCGAGACCAGCGGCCCGGGCGTCTCCTTCGAGTGCTCGGAGCAGACGGGGATGCACATCAATGAGGACCACTTCATCGCCGAGATCATTGACCCGGACACCGGTGAGGTCCTCCCCGAGGGCAGTAAGGGCGAGCTGGTCTTTACCTCCCTCACCAAGGAGGCCTTCCCTCTCCTGCGCTACCGTACCCGTGACATCTGCGTCCTGACCCGGAAGCCGTGCTCCTGCGGCCGGACCTTTGTGAAGATGTGCAAGCCCATGGGCCGCAGCGATGACATGCTCATCGTCAAGGGCGTCAACGTCTTCCCGTCCCAGATTGAGACCGTGCTCTTGGAGCAGGGCTACCCCGCCAACTATCAGATCATTGTGGACCGGGTGAACAACTCCGACACTCTGGAGGTTCAGGTGGAGATGACCGCCGAGAACTTCTCCGACTCTCTGGCCAGGATCACCGAGATGGAGAAGGGCCTCGTGGCCGCGCTGAAGGCCATGCTGGGCATCTACGCCAAGGTGAAGCTGGTGGCCCCCAAGTCCATTACCCGCAGCGAGGGCAAGGCGGTTCGGGTGATTGACCGGCGGAAAATCTGATAATTAGGAATGAGGAATGAGGCGTTAGGAATGGATGTGTCCAGCGGAGCTGGACGGATTGAAATTTTTCATTCCCCTTGTGCCCTTCTCTCAAAAATAATTCCTAATGAAACACGAATCCTGAATAAAGGAGGTCTTCAAATATGACGATTCATCAAATCTCTGTTTTTCTTGAAAACCGGGCCGGGCAGCTCTCTGAGATTACCTCTATTCTTTCGGAGCACCATATTGATCTGCGGGCTATCAGTATTGCGGAGACTGCCGACTATGGCGTGCTGCGCCTGATTGCCGACAAGCCCCAGGAGGCGTCCAATGTGCTCTTGGAGCACGGCTTTATCCTCTCTATGACCCCTGTGGTGGCGGTGGCGGTGCCTGATCAGCCCGGCGGGCTGGCTCGGGTGCTCTCCGTCCTCTCCAGGGCACAGATCGACATTGAGTACATGTACTCCGTCTTTGGTCAGGTACAGGGGCAGGCCTATATGATCTTCCGTGTGAAGGATGAGGACCTCCTGCGGGGTGTCCTTGCCGCTGAGGGTATCGCCGCTGTGGGCGGCGATGAGCTGGGAATCCACTGAGTGTCTGTCTGTTAAATTGAACTATATTGATATGTGAGGAACAATGCTATGCAGGAACTGAGCAGAAGAAATCAACAGTTTACCGACTCCGTTATCCGCCGGATGACCCGCATCGCCATCGACTGCGGCGCCATCAATCTGGCCCAAGGGTTCCCCGACTTTGATCCCCCCAAGGCCATGATGGACCGTCTGGAGGAGGTCAGCCACGCCGGCCCCCATCAGTATCCCATCACCATGGGCGCGCTGAATTTCCGGGAGGCGCTGGCCAAAAAGTGCGGGAAGTACATGGGCCGCACCATCGACCCCAACACCGAGGTGGTGGTGACCATCGGCTCCACCGAGGCCATGGTGGACACCATCTTCGCCCTGACCAATCCCGGGGACAAGATCATCATGTTCTCCCCCTACTTTGAGAACTATCGGGCGCAGGCCATTATGGCCGACTGTGAGCCGGTGTTTGTCCCCTTGGTCCCCCCCACCTTCCACTTTGATCCCAACGTGCTGGAGGACGCCTTCAAGCAGGGGGCCAAGGCCATTTTGATCTGCAATCCCTCCAACCCCAGCGGCAAGGTGTTTACCGAGGAGGAGCTGAAGCTCATCGCGGAGCTGTGTGTAAAATATGACGTGTATGCCATCATGGACGAGGTCTATGAGCACATCATCTACGCCCCCCACAAGCACGTCTATATGAACAGCCTCCCCGGCATGTGGGAGCGCACGGTCTCCTGCTCCAGTCTGAGCAAGACCTACTCCATCACCGGCTGGCGCTTGGGCTATGCCATTGCGCCGGAGAACCTGATGGATCGGATTAAGCAGTACCACGACTTCAACACCGTGGGTGCTCCCTCCCCGCTGATGGAGGCCGCCGTGGTGGGACTGGAGATGCCGGAGAGCTACTATGAAGAGTTCGGGGCTCACTACGCCCACATGAAGGAGATCTTCACCAAGGGACTTACCGACATCGGCATCCCCTTCACCGATCCGCAGGGGGCCTACTTCGTGCTGGCCAACATCGGGCCCTACCTGAAGAGCGGGCAGAGCGATGTGGCCTTCTGCGAGGAGATGGCCCACAAGGTGGGCGTGGCCTGCGTTCCCGGCACCTCCTTCTTCAATGAGAATGTGCAGGATATTGTCCGCGTCCACTTTGCCAAGAAGGACGAGACACTGTATGAGGCGCTGAACCGTCTGTCGGATATCAAGAAGAAGATGGCCTAAAGGAATTTTGCCATGATTTTTTACGGAATAGGGGGAGAATTCCCCCTATTCCGCGGATATCTGCATTTTTTATCCATTTATAATGTTGGAGCAAAAAAAGTTTTGCAGATTTTGAAATTTGGGCTTTACAGATGGGCAAAAATGGAGTATACTAACTCCTGTGGTTCTCCGGCGGTGGTTTTGTCGGCCGGGTACAACAGTAAATGGATAGGTACGCGCCCGTGGCGCAGTTGGATAGCGCGTCAGACTCCGACTCTGAAGGCCGCTGGTTCGAATCCAGTCGGGCGTACCACTTGAAATAGAGAGGTCAAGGATTTACCTTGACCTCTCTATTTCAAGTGGGGACCTGCGGTCCATTTGATATGCTCGGGCGGAGTGAACCCACCTGCGCCAAGGTTTTCGCCACAAGGCGAAAACGCTTGTACGCCGCACTCGCGGTGAGCGGAGGACGGAGGGCCTATTTTTGCTGACGGTATGAAAAAGGGAGAGGACAGGGCTTTTGCTCTGTCCCCTCCCTTTTCTTAGGGACCTGCGGTGAAAGCATCGGCGGCTCTGTGAGGCTCCTGCCTCTAATCCTTCTTACGCTGCTTCTGAGAAGCAGCGGTCTCCGCCCCGGCCGGGGCGGGCTTGGCAGCGAGGCCGTTCATCAGAATATCCACGATTTTCCCGGCGGCATCCTCCACCTCGAAGCGGCCCATGGCCTTGAGCAGAAGGGGTGTCATCTGGGTAGTCAGCAGTGTGGCGGCCACCTCCGCGTCCAAGGAGGCATTCAGCTCTCCCCGCGCTTGGGCGAGGCGGAACTCCTGGCCGAGCCGCCGGAACAGCGCTTTCCGGAAGGTATCCACACACTCCAGCATGACGCCGGTGATGGGTTCGCCGACAAAGAACATGGGAAAATTTACCCCGATGCGCTCCACCAGACGGTCCAGCGCCAAGTAGTAGCAAATCAGCTTCTCCCGGAAGGTCTGCTTCTGGGAAAATACATGCTCCAGCTCCTCCAGCAGGCGATCCAGCACCATCTGGGCGGTCTCCAGCAGCAGCTGGTCCTTGGAGGGGAAATACTCGTAGATGGTGGACTTGCCAATCTGTGCCCGGCGGGCAATCTCCGACATGGAAACCGCCTCAATGCCCTTGGTGCAGAACTCCGCCAGCGCCGCCTGTATGATATCACTCCGGCGGCTCTCTCTTACGCTTGACATGCCGCCGCCTCCTCCCTTTTCAGGCGCTTCCGGCGCAGGCGGGTGTCCAAGCTGTCCAAGAGGCTGTAGTACACCGGGGTAAATAAGAGTGTCACCACTGTGGAGACCACCAAGCCCGTGATCATCACGATGGCCATGGGCATCATGATCTCCGATCCCTCACCCACGCCGAAGGCCATGGGCAGAAGGCCCAGTACGGTGGTCAGCGTGGTCATCAGCACCGGGCGGACACGGCGGGGGCAGGCATTTAATATGGCCTCCTCCTTCTCCTCCCCCCGGCCCCGGCGGATCTTGATGTAGTCCACCAGCACGATGGAGGAATTGACCACCACGCCGGAGAGCATGATCACTCCCACGAAGGCCAGCATGGACACCTTCATTCCAAAGAAGGGCAACAGGAACAGCGAGCCAATCAGGCCCACCGGCAGGATCATCATGACAATCACCGGCATAAGGAAGGACTCAAACTGGGAGGCCAGCACAAAATACACCAGCCCCACAGCCACCAACAGGGCGTAGCCCAAGTCCAAAAACGCCTCGATCATCTCCTCGTTCTCGCCGCCCATGGATACTTGAATGCCCTCCGGCGTCTGGAAGTCCTCCAGCATCGCCGAGACGGTGTTGTAGATGCCCACGGTGTCCCCGGTGGCACTGGAGCCGCTGACGGTGATGGTGCGGCTCTGGTTCTCCCGGTAGATGGACTGGGGGGACAGCTCCACCGACACGTCGGCAATCATACTCAGGGGGATGCTGGAGCCCAGGGGGGTGGCAATGGGCATGGAACGCAGGGCGTCCAAGCTGCTGCCCGCGTCGCTGTCGCCCCGGACCACCACGGAGATCTCCTCACCGCCGATCTTCAGCTCGGTGGCGGTGGTACCGGTGAGCTGGCTGCGGACGGCACTGCCCACGGTGGCGGCGTTGAGACCGTACTGGGACGCCACGTCCCGGTTCAGTGTCACATTCACCGCCGGCACCTGCTCCGAGGCAGAGGAGGTAACCTCCACCGCGTCGGGAAGGGCGGTAATCTCACGGACCAGCCGGTCGGCTGTCTCCTTGAGGAGGGCGTTATCGCTGCCGGTAAGGGTGATGGCCACGGCACTGCCGGTCATGGAGGACATATCCATCATCCCCGCCGAGGACACAGAGAGCTCCGCCCCGGCGATGCCGGAGAGGTCCTGACGGAGCTGCTGGGCGATCTCCTCCGCTGAGCGGTCCCGCTCCCTCCGGGAGACTAAGTTCATAGACACCGAGGCGCCACCGCCGCCGGTAAGGCTGCTCATCATGCCGCTGCCGGTGGTGTAGTAGATGCTGTCCAGCTCCGGCACGGTGTCCATGGCCACAGCCACCACCTGCTCGGAGATGCGCCGGGCCTCCTCGACCTCCGCGCCCACCGGCAGGCTGATGCTGATAGAGATGCTACTCTGGTCAATATCGGGGATCAGCTCAAAGCCGGCAAAGAAGATGGACAGACTGAACACCGCCACCATGGCCAAGGTGGTCAGCACGGCAATCTTCCGGTGTGTAACAAAGAAGCGCAGCCGGTCCCGGTACCAAGCTGTCATGCGGGCTCTGGCTGTGGACTTTCGCTCCCCCGCGCCCTCGATGGCTTGGGCCATGGTCTGCAAATTCTTGCTTCCCCGGCCCAAGAGCGCGTAGCTGAAGAGGGGCACGATAGTCAGCGACACCACCAGAGAGGTGAGCATCAGCGCGCAGATCGTCAGGCAGAAGTCATAGAACATCATCCCCACCAGACCGCCGGTGAGTCCCAAAGGCAGGAACACCGCCACGGTGGTCAGTGTGGAGGCGGAGATGGACAGCGCCACCTCACCGGTGCCCTTGGTACAGGCCTCGAAGTTGTTGAAGCCGTCGGCACGGTAGTGGAAGATATTCTCCAGCACCACGATGGAGTTATCCACGATCATGCCCACGCCCATAGCCACGCCGCCAAGGCTCATCATATTCATGGTGATACCCAACACCTGCATAATGAGGAACACCGCCACAATACAAAGAGGCATGGCCAAGGAGATCACCAAGGTGGCGCCCCAGTCACGCAGGAATACAAACAGCACCACGGCGGCCAAGAGCACGCCTAAGATGATGTTGGTGATGGCGCTGTTGACAGCCAAGTTGATGAAGTCACTCTGGTCCATCAAGACCATCCAGTTCAGGGTGGGATTTTCCTTGGTGAGCTGGTCCAAGGTCCTCTGTACCCGCTGGGCGGTCTGGACCGTATTCACGCCGGACTGCTTATTTACCGACAGGATAATACAGGACTCCCCATCCACCTTGGCGATGATGCTCTGCTCCTGCGGCTTGAGATAGACGTTGGCCACCTCGTCCAAGCGGACGGTGCCGCCGGCAGGCAGAGGCAGCAGGCAGCTTCTCACGTCGTCAATAGAGGAGAACTCCCCGTCGGTGCGGACAGTGAGGGTCTGGGTCCCGTTGTCCACGCTGCCGGCAGGCAGAGCTAAATTTTCCGCGGTGAGAATCTGGGCGATGTAGCTGATGGATAGGCCATAGCCTGAGAGCTTTTCGCTGTATGTCTCCACCGCGATCTCGTTGGCGTAGCCGCCTAAAATGTCCACCGAGGCCACGCCGTCAATCCGCTCCAAGGCCGGGGACAGCGTGTCCTCGGCGATGGTCTGGAGGCTGGGGAGGGCGGTGCCTTTCAAGGCAATCTGCATCACGGGCATAGCGTCCACGTTGATGGCCATCACCGTGGGGGCGGAGGCATCGTCGGGGAGATAGCTCTTCACCATGTCGATCTTCTCCCGCAGGTCCACCAAGGCGTTGTCCATGTTGGTACCATCGGCAAAGGTAACCATGACAATGGAGCTCCCCTCGCTGGAGATGGACTGGAGCTCCTCCATGCCGGACACGGAGGCGCAGGCGCTCTCCAAAGTCCGGGTGAGGAGATTCTCCACCTCCTGAGGCCCTGCCCCGGTGTAGGTGGAGAATACCACCGCCATGGGCAGCTCAATGTCGGGCATCAGCGCCAAGGGCAGCTTGGTAAAGCCCATAAATCCGAAGATGGCCACAATGACACAGGCCATGATGGTGGTCACCCGGTGCTTGATGCAAAAGGAAACAAGTTTCATCGGCCTCAGCCCTCCACGACCCGCACCGCCGCGCCGTCGGTGAGGTAGCTCTGGCCCACGGTGACCAAGGTCTCCCCCTCTGAGAGGCCGGTGGTGATCTCGGTCATGGTCCCGCTGACCAGACCCGTGGTGACGCTGCGGCGGCGAGCGGTTCCCTCCTCCACCACGTATACATACTGCTCCAGTCCGTCGGTGATGATGGACTCCGTGGGGGCCAATACCGCGTCATAGCGTATCTCTGTGCGGAAAACCACCTTGGCAAACATGCCTATGGCGGCTTCGACCTCCTCCGGGAGGTCCACATGGACCTGATAGAGGGCGGTCTGGCCGTTCAGGGCGGAGGCCACGCCGTCTACGGTGCCGGTGACGGGGACATCGGAGGAGGACAGGGTCACCTGCACCTCATCTCCCACGTGGACATAGGGCAGCAGCACCTCGGAGATGCCCACCACCGCCTGCGGCTTGCCGATCTCGCTGACCACCACGCCTACGCCGGTGTTGGCGGCCATCACCCCGGCGGTGACACCCACACTGGACACAGTGCCGCTGATGGTGGCGCGAACTGCCGGATCAGCTAAGGTCTCCATCAGATCGTCGGCGTTCAGCTGGGCCAGCGTGGTTTCCCGGCTGGTCTGGGCCTGAAGGAGGGCCAGCTCCGTCTGCTCCACGTTGTTCCGGGACACCGCCCCGATCTCATAGAGGGAGCGCAGGTTGTCCAAGCTCTGCTGGGTCTGGCGGACCTGCTCGTCCAAGAGGGTCTTGGTGCGGGTGTAGGTGTCAATCAGGGCGCTATAGGTATCCCGGAGGTCGGCGGTATCCATGGTGAAGAGCACATCGCCCTCGGCCACCATGTCGCCGGCCTTCACCGCCACCTCCTTCACCCGGCCGGACACCGGGGGCATGATGGGGATATCCCGGTTGGCCAGCACGCTGCCGGTAACGGTGCTCTCGTTGAAAATTTCGCCCCGCTCCACGGTGATCACCTCCACCGCGGTGCCCTCCTTGGGCGGTTCGCTCTCCTCTCCCCCGTCGGCCGCGCAGCCGATCAGGCTCAACGCCAGCATCACCGATAGGGCGAGGGCTGTCAGTCTCTGCTTCATATGGTCTCTCCTTTATACGATGCCGTAGTCACGGGCCCAAGTGTAGTTATTATAGGCGCTGAAAAGCTCGATCTGGGTGTTATACAAATCACTCTCCGCTTGGAGTACGTCGTTTTTCCCGGACAGGTACTCCTCCTCGGAGACCATGCCTAAATCGTACTTTTTGGCGGTAATCTCAAAGGTTCGCCGCTGGAAGGTCAAGGTCTCCCGGGCGGCCTCGGTGAGCCGCCACTTCTCCCCTACGGTGAGGCAGATCACCTTGAAGTTGTAGGTAAAGGAGTCCTCCGCCGCCTTCACTGCGTACTCGTTGGCGTCGCTGTGGTCGTAGTCCTCTTGAACGCGGGCGTTCATCACGTCCACGTTCTTTCCCATGGCCCGGCGGACCTCCCCGTCAAAATCCACGCCGTTTACGGCCTCCTCGCTGGGAATCACCAAGTACTCCAAGCGGGTGGTGCCGGTGAGGGGCAGGCCGCACATGCCCTCTAAGGTGATCTTACTGCTCCTGATCTGGAACAGCAGGCCTTGGAGGGAGCTGACGGCGCTGTCGCGCTGGTGACGCATGGACTCCAAATCGTAGAGGGAGGCCATGCCCAGCTCGTACTGCTTCTCGTAGATGGCTATGGCCCGGTCCAAGGTCTGGAGGCCCCGCTCGATGCTCCCCAAGTTGGCCTCCATGGTGGCAATGGCTATGTAGAGGGTCTCGGTGCCCTTGACGATCTGGTCGATGCCGTTTTTCAGGGAGTTCTCCCCGGTGCGCTTGGAGACCTTCAGGCTGTCAATCTGGCCGTTCAGGGTGGAGATCTGGCTGCCGATGTTGGCGCTGTTCACTTGGAGGAGAAGGCCCAAGGTGCCCGCCAAGGCGGGGTCCATCCCTTGGATGCCCCCCAGTGCCCCGTTGAGGGCGCTGTCCAGCTTGCGCAGCTCACCGATGGCGCTGTTGAGGCTGCCCACGCTGATGTCGGAGAGGTCGGCGATCTGCTCCCTCAGGTTTTTCACGTTGTAGTTATTTTTCTCCAACCGCTCCCGCAGGGTGCCGAAGGGCAGCACCTCCCCCTGTTCAGAGCGGAAGTCCGCCAGCTCCTTGGCCCAGCCGGTGAGGACCACAGGGTCATCGGCGATACCCAGCTCCTCCCGCACCGCCGGGTCCTCCGGGACCTCGGGGATGGGGCTCACAGGGGTTTCCTCTCCCGATTCGGGGACCGCCGCGTCTGTTGGGATGCCCTCGCCGCTCTCCTGACGAAGGCCCTCCGCCGCTGCTTGGGGCGGCGTGACCAGCTCTCCTGTACCCCCCTCGGCCAAGGTGGGCGTAGCCGCCAAGAGCACCAACAGTATGACTGTCAATACAAGTGCTGTGATCCGTTTCATGCCTAAGCTCCTTTTGCTTTGTATTGCGCGGTGAAAATTGGTACACAAAAAGCCGACCGACCGGTCGGTCGGCTTTCTCATTATAGGGACAGCGCCCCCTTTTGTCAATGCCTTCCCTTGTGAAAAAACTGTGAACAATATGGTTTATACCAGCCGGTCGAGGAAAAAGCAACCTACCGCCGGTGGAGTGGACAGGAAAACAGGAGATATCGCAGAAATGTCGATATCTCCTGTTTTGTTTTTTCATGTTTGGCTGTTTGGGGACAGGCTTCGCTGGGCTCGCACGATGCTCAGGGGCGGGGCGTATTGGGGCAGGCGCATGGTGAAGCGCATCTGGGGTTTTCGCACCTCGGTAAGAGGCTCCCCCTCCTCCCCTGTCATGGCCGGGGCGGTCATGGCAAAGGGGCGCAGGCCCGGGCCTACCACCTCGATCTTGTCCCCGGCGGCAAACTTGTTGCGCAAAGTCAGCTCCGCTGTACCGTCCTCGCTGCATCGCTCCACCACGGCCAGCACCTGCCACTCCCGGATGTACCGGGCGTCCTCGGTATACTGGCCCGGCTGGCCGTAGTAGAAGCCGGTGGAGTAGTGGCGGTGGCTCACCCGCTCCACCTCCTCCCGCCACACCGGGTCCGGCGTCCGTCCCTCCCACACCGCGTCCAGCACCTGCCGGTAGGCGGCGGTGACAATGCCGGCATAGTAGGAGGACTTGGCCCGTCCCTCGATCTTCAGGCTGGAGAGACCGGCGGCAATCAGATCGTCCAAGTGGTCGATCATGCACATATCCCGGGAGTTCATGATGTAGCTGCCCCGCTGGTCCTCATAGATGGGGAAATACTCCCCCGGCCGCTTTGCCTCCACCAAGGCGTACTGGTAGCGGCAGGGCTGGGCGCAGGCGCCCCGGTTGGAGTCCCGGCCGGTCATGTAGTTGGAGAGCAGGCACCGCCCTGAGTAGCTGACACACATGGCTCCGTGGACGAACGCCTCCAGCTCCAGCGCCGGTGGTGTCCGGTCCCGGATGGTCCTGATCTCCTCTATACTCAGCTCCCGGGCCAGGATCACCCGGCTGGCCCCCAGGTCGTACCAAGCGGCGGCGCTGCGGTAGTTCACCACGCTGGCCTGTGTGGAGATGTGCCGCTCTACGTGGGGGGCGTGCCGAAGGGCCGCGGCCAGTGTGCCCACATCCGCTAAAATCACCGCGTCCACATGGATGCTCTCCAAAAAGGAGAGCCACTCCGGCAGGCGGTCCGCCTCGTCGTTGCGGGGCATGGTGTTGCAAGTCACATGGACCCGGACACCCCGGCTGTGGCAGTAGTCCACCGCCTCCGAGAGCTCCTCCGCCGGGAAATTCCCGGCGAAGGAGCGCATACCGAACTCATTTCCGGCCAAATAGACCGCGTCCGCGCCGTAGGCTACGGCCATTTTCAGCTTCTCCATATCCCCCGCCGGGGAGAGGAGCTCCGGCTTTGTCCGCTCCATGGCAATCACCCTAAGCCGGCGATCACCTGCTGGTGCTCGCTGTAGGTCTTGCTGAAAATGTGCTTGCCGTCCTTGCCCAAGACGTAGTAGTAGTAGTCCGTGGTGGCCGGCTGGAGGGCGGCCTTGATGGCGGCCATGCCGGGGTTGGCGATGGGCGTGGGGGGCAAGCCCTTGTGGGTATAGAGGTTATAGGGGCTGTCCACCGCCTTGTCCTCCTCTGTCAGCTCATTGTGCCCCGTGGCGTAGACCAAGGCGGCGTCGATCTGAAGCAGACCGCCGGTCTCATAGCCGGGGTTATTGATGCGGTTGTAAATCACCGAGGCGATGGTGCTGCGGTCGCCGCCGTCGGTCTCACGCTCGATGAGGGAGGCAATGGTCAGGATCTCCTTCATGCTGTGGCCGGAGTTCTCAATCAGCTCCAGCATCTCCTCGTCCATCTTCAGGCTGAAGTTCTTCAGAAGGCGGCCCAAGGCGTTGGAGGCCTTCTCTCCCACGTAGAACTCGTAGGTATCCGGGTAGAGGTAGCCCTCCAGACGGCTGATATTGCCCAAGTTCTCGTTGTCCACAAACTCGTACTCGGTGTACTTGTGGCTCTGGGCCGCCTCGGTAAGGGCCTCCTCCGTATTGACCCCCTTCTCCGCCAGAAGGCGGATGATCTGGGCCACGGAATAGCCCTCAGGTATGGTGACCTTCACCGTCTCCGCGGTCAGGTTCTGGCCGGTTTTGCTCATCATGCCGACAATCAGCGCCCGGTAATCCATGTCGGTGGTCAGGGTGTAGGTGCCCTCGCCGATCTTCTCGTCGGCGCTGGAGACCCAAGCGAAGAGCTTGAAGAACCACTTGTACTCAATAAGCCCCGCCTCCTTGAGCTTGGTGGCCACCGAATTTACGTTGTCCTCCTTGGTCACCTCGATGGTGGCCTCGGCCATCTCCTTGTTCAGCGCGCACAGGTCGTTGGCCAAGAGCCAGCCGACTCCCGCCAGCAGCGCCGAGGAGACCACCACAAAGACAATATAGATGAGGAAGCCCAAAATCGGGTTCCCCCGCTTCTTCTTCCGCCGACGCTGGGGCGGGCGCTGGCCCTGTGCGTGCTGGGCGCCGCTCCGGCTCTTCTCCGCCTCCCGGCGGACCTGCTCCCGGTCCCAACCGGTGGTGTTGTGCTCGTTCTCACTCATGCTTGAGGTCACCATCCTTTTCCATGTCCCGGCCTGTCAGGGCGCGGGAGTGCTTTTTGTATTCTGTATCCGGAGAGGCCGCCTTGACCGGAGAAAGCCGCTGTGGTATCATCAAACCACACACCAAACTCGGGAGGTCAGCCTGTACTTACCAAGGAAGATGCTATACAGATCCTTCAGCGGCTCCATACGGAGCTTGACACGCCTCTGTTCCAGTTCATCGGCACGCTGTGTAAGCTGCCGCAGGAGGTGGAGGAGGATGTTCCCCTCTATCAGGGGCCGGCTGACGATGAGGCAGAAAAATTTTTTTGAAAAATTTTGTGTGGCCAAGCTCCAATTGTCCTTTTACCTCATATGATAGCACAGAGCTTTCAAAGTGAGGTGACAACTATGTGGAACAACAATAACAACTGCCTGTGGATTATCCTGATCGTACTGCTCCTCAGCTGCGGTATGGGAAACAACGGCTGCGGCTGCAACAACTGCAGATGCAATAACTGCGGCTGCGGTAACGGCAATGTGGCCGGTGTCTCCACCGACAACGGCTGTGACTGCTGTTGCTGACGGACAATCCTCCATAGCCGGGAGACGCAGCTTCTGCGTCTCCCCTTTTTATCTTCTCATCCCAGCAGCGGATGCGCCAAGCGATAGACCTCCTCATGGATGTCCTCCACGGTGCGAAGAATCCCATCCCGCTGGCAGTCCACCCGGCGCCAGCCGGCCAGACGCACCACCTCTTGAGCGTTCTCCCGGCACTGGCGCAGGTAGGCCACGTCCGCCTCGTGGATGTCGGTCTGACCGCTCTGCGCCGCCCGTTGGCGGATCAGCGCCTCGGAGAGCTCGAAGGGCAGGTCCAAATAGAGCACCAAGTCTGGGACGGGCAGTCCCAAGAGCGTGTACTCAAAGTGAAAGAGCCAGTCCAAATAGGCCCGCCGCTCTGCCTCCGGCAGCTTCCCCGCTTGGTGCACCGCGTTGGAGGTGGTATACCGGTCGGTGATCAGGATGCCCCCCTGCTCGTAGTATTCGCCCCAGTCCTGCTTATAGGAGGCGTAGCGGTCCACGGCGTAGAAGGTGGAGGCGGCATAGGCATTCACGTCCCCGGGATGGCTGCCGAAGGCCCCATTGAGGTACATCCGCACCAGCATGGAGGAGTCCTCCTTGTACCGGGGGAAGGTGAGGCGGCGCACCGCCGCCCCCTCCGAGACCAGACGGTCGCAGAGGAGAGCAGTCTGGGTGGCCTTGCCGCTGCCGTCGGTCCCCTCAAATACAATCAGCTTTCCCTTCATCGCTTTCCCCTCTCCTGTATCACGTGAACTAAGAACAGCGGCAGCTTCATCATCCGTCCGATCCGCTTTGGCTCCTTCATCAGGCGGTATAGCCACTCCAGCCCCAGCTTGCAGAACACCGGCGGCGCCCGGCGGACGTTGCCGGAGAAGATGTCCAAGCTCCCGCCTAAGCCCACCAAGAGCTTCGCTCCGGTGTCCGCGCCGTATCGGGCCATCCAGTGCTCCTGCTTAGGCGAGCCCAAGCAGACGAATACCACCTCTGCCCCGCTCTGGCGGATCTTCTCCACCACCGGGGCATCCTCCTTGAAGTACCCGTCGTTGGTCCCCACAATGGGGAGACCGGGGTAGGTCTCTCGCAGCCGCTCCGCCGCCTGTTCCGCGTAGCCCGGCTTGGCCCCCAGAAGGAACAGGGACCTCCCCTCCGCCCCCATCCGCGCCATCAGGGCTTGGGCGTACTCGATGCCGGGGACACGCCCCCGCAGCGGCGTCCCCAGAAGTTTGGCCCCGTAGATCACGCCGATGCCGTCGGGCAGGACCAAGTCTGCGGCGTTCACTACAGTGCGCAGCTCTCCGCTCTCCCGGCAGGCCTCTACAATCTCCGGGTTGGGGGTGACCACATAGTGACAAGCAGGATCATGGAGCATCTCCATGCTGGCCTCCACAGCCTCCGCCTTTATGCAGTTGTCAAAGGCCACGCCCAAGACGTCAATACGCATGGTGCTCTCCTCCCCTGTCCGCCGCATGAGAGCGGCATGTTTCTATTCCAAAGCAGTATTTTACCACAGGATTCCGGTTTTGTCCACTGGGAGAGTGTCCGGCACCCTATGAGCTCCTTTTGGGAGCTCTTTTTTGTATAGAGGGTAGTATAGCACAGCTTTTTAATGCTGTTGTGAATTTTTTGTTTCTACTTCCCTGTTCTGCTGCATTTTTCCCCGCTTCGGCATTTGCAAAACAGGTCCGGTCTGTGGTATGATATATAGAAAATCCGTGATTTGACACAGAGGAGCAACACCATGACACATCTGCACGCTGACTTCTATGCACGGGACACCCTGACCGTGGCCCGAGAGCTGGTGGGCCGCTATCTGCTGCGCCGACTGAACGGTGCGGAGCTGGTCTGCCGTATCACAGAGACGGAGGCCTACATCGGCGCGGTGGACAAGGCCTGCCACGCCTACGGCGGACGGCGCACCTCCCGCACCAAGACCCTCTATGCCGCGCCGGGAACCAGCTATGTCTATCTGATCTATGGGATGTACTGCTGCCTCAATCTGGTGACGGAGGCCCAAGGTACCGCCGCCGCGGTGCTGATTCGGGGGGCTGTGCCGGTGTGCGGCATTGACGAAATCGCCTGTAACCGTTTTGGTGTAAAGGCAGGGGATATGACAGCCTATCAGCGGAAAAATTTTCTCAACGGGCCGGGAAAGCTGTGCAAGGGTCTGGGAATCACGCGGGCACAGAACGGCCTCGATGTAGAAAATAATGAGCTGGTGGTCTGCACCGATATGCCGGAGCTGGGGCTGGCGGCTGTGACGCCGGAGATCTGTGTCGGCAAACGCATTGGCATTGACTACGCCCAAGAGGCGGTGGACTTCCCTTGGCGGTTCTATGAGCCAGTGTGAGACAGGCGGCTGCTATAGATATGACAGATTTACATTGATATAAGGAGAGCCTATGCTGATTTTTGATTTGGACGGCACCCTCATCGACTCCAACGGACTCTGGGTGGAGGTGGACAGGACCTTTCTCAACCGCCGGGGTGCGCCCTACACGCGGGAATACTACGAGGGGGTGGCCCACACCATTTTGCCCAACTGCGCCAAGTTCACCAAGGAGTATCTGCACTTGGAGGAGTCCTGCGAGGAGATTATTGCTGAGTGGATGGAGCTGGCGGCGGATCGTTACGCCCATGTCCCCTTAAAGCCCCATGTGCGGGAGTATCTAAATCGGTGCCGGGAGGCGGGGCATGCTATGGCGGTGTTCACCGCCTGTGTTCCCGCCCACTGCGAGGCCGCTATGGCCGTACACGGCCTCCATACCTATTTCGAGCGGGTGATTTACGCGCAGGAGCTGGGGGTGGACAAGCGCAGCCCGGAGATCTTCCGCCGGGTGGCGGCGGACTTGGGGATATCGCCTAAGTCCTGCGTGTTGTTTGACGACTCCCTCTCCGCCTGCAAGGCCGCCAAGGCGGCGGGGATGACGGTGGTGGGTGTCCACGACGGGTATTTTCAGGAGGCCGCAGTGGACATGCGGGAGGTCTGCGACCAGTATATTATGGGGTTTGGGGAACTGCTGTAGACTGTCTGTATGTCTGGAGCGACATTCATAGGCGTTTGAGACATGTGTGAAAAGGACGAGCCTGATCAGATAACAGCTCTTTGTTATCTGTCAGGCTCGTCTGTCATTTTAATAGATGGATGTATAACTATCTAAGATAATTCATTTGCAATTATCTATGTTTTAGGCAATTTTCATATGAATGGAGTTGCGCTGACAGAGCTCCTGCCATCACTCCTCCGCCCAGCTCTTAGCGCGTTCCACAGCCTTGTGCCACTTATACAGAAGTTCCTGCCGCTGATCCTCGCCCATACTGGGCTCATAGCTTCGGGCCAGCTTCCATTTGCCGGTAAGCTCATCGGAGGACTTGAAGTCCCCCACACCCAAGGCAGCTAAGTACGCCGCGCCTAAGGCGGTGGTCTCGGCAATCTCCGGGATGTCGATGGGGATGCCTAAGATGTCCGACTGGAACTGCATCAGGAACTTGTTCACTACACTGCCGCCGTCAACCCGCAGGCGCTTCACCGGGATGCTGGCGTCTTGGTTCATCACGTCCAAGACGTCCTTCACCTGATAGGCGGTGGCCTCTAAGGTGGACCGGACAATGTGCTCCTTGGTGGTGCCGCCGGTGATGCCGATGATGGTACCCCGGGCGTAGGAGTCCCAGTGGGGGGCGGCAAGGCCCGAGAAAGCGGGCACAAAGTAGACCCCGCCGTTGCTGCCGGCGTCCAAGGCCATCTTTTCTGTCTGGGCAGCGGTGGTGATGATGCCCAGCTTGTCCCGGAGCCACTGGGTGGCCGCGCCGGCAACGTAGACCCCGCCGTCCAACGCGTAGCACATCTGGCCGTTCAGGCGCCAAGCCACGGTGGGCAGGATGCCGTTGGGGGAGAAAATGGGGGTGCTGCCCACGTTCATCAGCATGAAGCAGCCGGTGCCGTAGGTGCATTTGGTCATACCCGGCTCGAAGCAGGCGTGGCCGAAGAGAGAGGACTGCTGGTCCACAATGGCCCCGGCAATAGGGATACGGGCCCCCAAGAACTCCAAGGGATCGGTGTAGCCATAGAGACTGGAGCTGTCACAGATCTCCGGCAGCATCTCCCGCTTCACGCCGAACAGGTCCAGCAGATCATTGTCCCACTGGCCCTTGTGGATGTTCATGAGAAGTGTACGGCTGGCGGTACTGGCGTCGGTGATGAATAGCTGGCCATGGGTCATCTTCCAAAAGATCCAGCCGTCCAAGGTGCTGGCCAAGATACGCCCTGCCGCTACCTTCTCCTTCACTCCCTCCACGTTGTCCATGATCCACTTGATTTTTGTGGCGGAGAAGTAGGAGTCAATCATTACGCCGGCCCGCTCCTCCACGTACTTGCCGTACTCCCCCTTGATGGAGTCGCAATACCGGGCGGTGCGGCGGTCCTGCCAGACGATGGCATTGTATACCGGTTTACCAGTGAACTTGTCCCAGAGTACCACTGTCTCACCCACATTGTCCAGCCCCAAGCAACTAATCTGCTCAGGGAGGATTCCGGCGGTCTCGCAGGCTACGGACACGGCGAAAAGAATGCTCTCCCAGATCTCCTCCGCGTCCTGCTCCACCCAGCCGTCGTTGGGATAGTGCTGTGTCAGCTCCTTATAGCCCCGGCCCACCTGCTGCCAGTTCTCATCCAGCAGCAGCGCGGTGGTGCCGGTGGTACCATTGTCAAGGCCCAAGTAGTATTTCTTTATCATGTGGAAGTCCCTTTCTGTCAAAAATCGGTTGAAATCCTATTTTCCCTATGCAGAACGGCCGCTTTTTGGGGCGGCCGTTCTGCGTCTTCTATGGGTTTGCCGACAGATAACCTGACTGCCGATTAGAATACAAAGCCGATAACGAATACCAAGCAGCCGATGCCGGCGGCGGCAAAGGAAATCAACTTCCAGCGCTTGTACTGGGCATCCAGCTGAGCCTGCTCCTCGGCGGTGGGCTTGCGGGTCTTCAGGGCCAGCAGCTCCACATCCACGGCCTCCTGAGGAGGCTGCTTCTTGGGCATAACCACGCCGAAGATCAAATAGGCCACACACAGCACGGACAGGCCGATGTTGTACCAGATGGCCGTCCAGTCGATCGCCAGAATGGACAGCGCAGCATAGGCGACGATGCTCACCACGGCGCCCAGCTTGCCCGCGGGGCAGTGGTAAGGACGATCCAAATCCGGCTCCTTCTTGTAGAGCATCAGATAGGAGACATAGCCGATGATGTAGCAGAGCATCTGGCTGAAGGCGCACATAGCGGAGACGATGACAATGGAGTTGGTAAGGATGAACAGGCAGCCCACCACGCCCACGACAATGACGGAGACATAGGGGCTCTTATACTTGGGGTGGACACGGGAGAAGGGCTCGGGGAAGCAGCCGTCCAAAGCCATGATGTACAGGTAGCGGGAGGCACCGCCGGTGCAGGGGATCATGGTGGAGAAGTCGCCACCCAAGGTTACGGCCAAGCACAGCAGGATCACGGGGAAGCCCACGATGCCGGCGGCCTTCATGCCGTCCACGAAGGGGGAATCGGAGGTGACCAGAATGCCCAAGCTGCTTACCGGGGTGATACCCACCAAGAAGAACTGCCACAGGGCGTTCACGGCGAACACCACCAGCGGGGAAATGGTCAGAGCTCTGGGGATGTTGATCTGGGGGAACTTGACTTCGGCACCCATACCGGCCACAGTCTCGAACCCGGCGAAGCACCACCAGACCATAACAATGAGCTTGGCGAAAGCGGTGAACTCGGTGGGCAGACCGCCAAACACGGTAGTGTAGTTGGCCAGGTTCAGGTTGCCCAGCTCCATAATGAACCAGATGGTGGACGCGCCCCAGAAGAAGAACATGAAGAAGTTCTGCATCCGACCGGAGAACTCGATACCCCGGAAGTTGATGATGGTAAAGAGAATCATCAGCGCGCAGGCGGAAATACGGGGATCAATGGTCACATTGATGCCCAAGGCCCAGATGAGCTGATTCAGGTAGTTGGCGAAGGCCAGAGCCTCGCCGCCGGCGATGCCGATCTGCGCTAAGGTATAGTGCCAAGAGCAGAAGATGGCCACCGGCCAGTTGATGGCCCGCTTGGCATAGGCGTAGGTACCGCCGGCCAAGGGCAGGGTGGCGCCCAGCTCACCATAGATCATGGAGGGCCACAGCACCAGCAGCAGGGAGATGATGGAGGCCACGATGATGGAGCTGCCCGCGATACCCACTTGGGAGGAGCCCACGGTAAACAGACCCACGCCGATGACCGCGCCGCCAGTAATGGTTACACATTCTGGCAATCCTAACTCGCGTACTAAGCTTTTGTCCTCTTTCATACACATACAACCCTTTCTTTTTTGTTCCATCAAAATACCAATCGCGAAACAGTGAAAAGCGTGGACCGAAGCCTTTTCCCAATTTCTTCAAATCTGCCGCTGCTTTGGTCGATATCTGTCAGATTTGTTTTACCGGCAATTTTGATAGATACTTACGTCTTCATTTTCGCAAGCACAAGCGCGAACGTCTCCAGCATATTCAAGCAGTCCTGCTCGTAAATCTCGCCCATATTGGCCACTTGAATCATTCCCTGCTTCGCGTACTCACCCTTCCCAATGTAGAAGGTATAGCCTCTGCTTTCCATCTCATCTAAGAAGGTCTGCGCGTCGATGCCGTCAGGAAGGAACACGGAAGTAACAGTATTGGACATATGCTCACTGAGCAGCAGGCGGCAGCCCAGCTCCTCCAGACCCTTCCGGATGATGCCTGCGCAGCACTGATAGCGGGCAATGCGCCCCTGCAGGGTCTCGTTCTCCAAAATCTCCGTCAATGCCGTATTCAGAGGCCAGAACAGATTCACGTTGGGTGTATTGGGTGTCTGATGGGAGGTAACAGCACTTTGATAGTGCTTATATAGGCTCAAGTAAACATTCCGGCACTGATCCCCTGTCAAGCTCTCCAGCAGGGAACGCTTGGCACAGATGTAGGCGGAGCCGGGGAAGGCGCCTACGCACTTGCCGCCAACGCTGGTGCAGATGTCAATGTGGTTGTTTACCACATCAATCTCCTGACCGCCGGCAGCCGACACGCAGTCTACAAACAGCCGCTTTCCGTGCTTCTGACACAGGGACCCCACCTCGCCTACCGGGTTAATCATGCCCGTGCAGGTCTCATGGAAGACCATGGCCACTACCGTGACCTCGGGATGCTCGGCCATCATCTTGTCCACCGTGTTCAAATCCGGGTAGGCCGCCCAAGGGAAGGGGCAGTCCACCAATGGAATATTATACTTTGTGATAATCTCCAGCAACCGCTCGCCGAACATGCCATTTCGAACCAGCATCACGGCCTCCCCCTCCTTGAACAGCGAGGACAGAACCGTTTCGTTGGAAGAGGTGCCGGAACCCGAGACAATCACACTGTCATAGGTTTCGTCTGCCCCAAAAAGCCGGCAGATCTTCTTCTGCGTGTCCACAAACATCTCCTCAAACTCACGACTTCTGTGGCAGATGTCGTAGTGCAGAAGAGCGTGGCGCACACTGTCCTTCACCATCACGGGACCCGGGCTAAACAATTTTGTCATGCTCACGATGATACAATCCTCCAGACATATTTATAATATGGATCATTCTTTCAAGCTAAGCCACCTAAGTAATGCATACAACACCCGCAGCAAAACAGCGCCTCACAAATCACGCTTGGTCAGGAGCACCACTTTCAAGGGCTTCGGGCCAAGGAGTTAATCCGATTTTTCCTGTCTCTCCGGCTCCTTCCCCCCTCGTCCCCATCAGGTGGGCCAATACGCTTCTCCGGTTCAGTTTCTACAAAGCTGGCAAAAGACTTTATGAGCCGAAGCGACTGTTTTGCGGCTCAAGCATCCATCAAAATAATACTGTTGTATCGCATGCTCCGATGTATAGCGTAAGTATAACGCCATATATTGCCGATGTCAACGCGCAATTTTCTATTTCAACCATTTGCGTTGATTTCCACAAATATGCACGGCTGTTTTCATGGATTGATACAAAAACCTTGTGCGTTCTGCAAATATACAGGCGGTACATGGATATTTCCCATGCACCGCCTGCATATTTAACATATTCAAAGTATGTATACTATTTCACTAAAGCCTCAAAGTCCGCCACGATGCTGTCGCAGTTCTCACCCACTGTCAACAGCACATAGTTTCCGTACACCTTCACCCGGGACTGATTGGTCCAGATCTCCGTGGGACCGGGATACCATGCGCCGCCGTCCACCATGTTCTGAACGCGCTTCTCAAAGATGGCCTTCACTGTCTCAGCGTCCGCCTCGTTCTCCACCTCTACCATGGACAGCTCCCCGTTGTTCAGGGACATCATGGTGATGTACAGCGCCTGCTGCTTCAGGGACACATCCGCCAGACCAGGGTAGATATAGTCGATGGTCTCAGTATCCGTCAGCTCTGATGTGCCCATGGGCATCTCGTACTTCTCGGCGGCGGCGGTATAGAAGTCCTTCAGGCTGACGCCGTCGCCGGTCTCCGCGCCGGCGTCGTCAGGCTGATCCTCGGGCTTACCGGTATCGGGCGCCGGATCGGCGGGCTTGGGGTCTTCCGGCTTAGGGTCTTCCGGTTTGGGGTTCTCCGGTTTGGGGTTCTCCGGTTTGGGGTCCGCGGGCTTGGGATCTGTGGGCTTGGGGTCTGTGGGGGCTGGGTCCACAGGCTTGTTGGTGTCCTCAGGCTTGTTCTCCTCAGACGGGACCGTCGGCTCCTGAACAGGGTCGGTGTCCTCCGGGGGCGTCTGGGTATCGTCAGAGGTCGTGTCGGTTGTATCGTCGGACTGGGTATCGTCAGGGGTGCCGACATCGTTTTCGCCGCCGTCGGGGGTGGTCAGGCTCTCGTCGGGGTCGGTGATGCCGGAGTTGTTTTTGTTGCCGCCGCAGGCGGTCAAAAGCAGCAGGGCCGCAAGGAGCAATACCGCGGCAAGGATTCTTCTGTTCATAGTCGGATGTACCTCCCAAATTTCTTTCTTGCCCCCGTTCGCCTTGAGGGACGAACGGGGAGATGGTGCGTTTACTTATTGTCCTAAGAAGATGGCGTCCATGTCCTTCTGGAAGTTGTCCACGCTGTAGCAGACCAAGATCATGTCCGCCCCCATCTCTTGGGCGTAGGCCGCCACACCTGTCCGGTAGTACCGCAGGTCCAGCAGGCGGATCTCACTGAAATGCTGGGCGAGGAAGGGGGCCATGGCGTCGCTGTAGCTGTCCCGGACGATGAGCAGCTTCTGATCCGTGGCCGCGTTGGGATTTTGAATGGTATAGAGCGGCTGGTTGCCGCCGAGGAAGGAGGCGTATTTGTCCTTCTTTCCCAAAAATTCGTCCACATACAAGCCATGGGTGGTCTCTTGGACCCCATCGAAAGCGGTGACGATAATCCCCTCGTCACTTACGTAGCGGTCAATGGAATCCGGGCTGAGCCAATGGACGCCGGAGGAGGAGTAGAGTGTACCATAGAAGTCCTCCGACACGGTGATCTTCTCCCCCAAGGGCAGGGGCGTCTCCCCGATGGCCTCCATAAAGGCGGCGTAGCCGTAGTAGGCGCCCAAGCTGGTCCAGTGGTGGTCGGTGCGGTAGAAGATCTCCTCTCCAGCGTGGTCGGCGAGAGCAGCGGCCATATCCACCCAGTTGGCCCCCAAGGCCTTGGCCTTCTCCAAATAGGCCGCTTGGTCGAAGCTGGCGGCCCCGGCGGGGAGCCGGTCCTTCCAGACCTCCGCCGCCGTGGGGATCAGGCTCAGGTAAACGGGGATATCGGATTTCTCCACCAGTCTGGGGATAAACGAGAGATTTTTCTCCGCGCGCTCACTCTCCACCACCTTGGCGATCAGCCGATCACCACAGAGGTAGACACCGCTAAATTCCCGCTGGCCCAAGACATACTCATAGCGGGATTTCAAGCCGATCCAGCGGTCCCGCAGGGGGAACTGGTCCTCTAAATAGGTCTCTAACGCCTTGGTGTAGCTGCCGTCCACCAGCTTCTGCACGGTGAAAGTGGGCAGCTGGCTCAGGTTTCGATTTTCTACCGGGGAGAAAGGCTGGTCGGGCAGGAGGATGTGCAGCACGCCCAAGCCGCCGAGAAACAGGCAGAAGATGGCGGCGGTGAGGAGTTGGATGGTGCGTTTAATGGGGAACACCCCCTCTTTCAATTCGGAATTGGCTTTAGAAGCGGAAATATAAGAATGGGTTGTAGCTGGCCTCTACTAAGTGGGCGGTGCTGAGGACGAGGGTGCAGAGCACTAAAACCGGCGTCAGCAGGAGGCGGAGCTTTTCGGGGAGACGGTTCCATGTGGTTTTGACCACCGGGGTGGAACCAACGGCAAAGACCACCAGCAGGGGCAGGTAGGTGCGCAGTTGGTATATTGTACTGGCGTTTATCAGGGCGCCTCCGCCGAAGCAGACGGAGAGATAGCGGCCTAAGCGGCCTATGTCCTCGATGGCGAAGATGGCCCAGCCCACTACCACCGCCAGCATGGTGTAAAGGTGCTGGAGGGCGGCGGGGAGCTTTTGCAGCCAGCGGCCCAAGAAGAGGCGCTCACAGAGCATCAAAACGGCGTAGTAGAGGCCCCAGAGGAGGAAGTTCCAGCCTGCGCCGTGCCAGATGCCTGTCAAAAGCCAGACGATCAGGATGTTGCGCACCCACTTCCACCTAGGGACGCGGCTGCCGCCCAAGGGGAAGTAGACGTACTCCCGGAACCAGTTGGTCAGGGAGATGTGCCAGCGCTTCCAGAACTCCACCACCGAGCGGGAGATATAGGGGTAGTTGAAGTTCTCTATAAAGGTGAAGCCCAGCATGTGGCCTAAGCCGATGGCCATGTCGCTGTAGCCGGAGAAGTCGAAATAGATATGGAAGGTGTAGGCGATGAGGCCCAGCCAGCCTCCGGCTACAGTGAGGTTTAACAGATCGGTTATATAGAAGGCGTCCCATAGGCGGGAGGCCGCGTTGGAGAGGAGCACCTTCTTGGCAAGGCCCACGGTGAACCGCTCCACGCCCCGTTCAAACTGGTCCATAGTCTCCCGGCGCCGCTGGAGCTGCTCCGCCACGGACTTGTACTGGATGATGGGTCCGGCAATCAGCTGGGGAAAGAGGGTGACGAAGGCCCCGAAGGTGACAATGTTCCGCTGCACCGGCGCGTCCTGCCGGTAGACGTCAATGGTGTAGGACATGGTCTGGAAGGTGTAGAAGGAGATACCGATGGGCAGCGGCACTCCCAGCACCGGCAGATCCAGCGGCGTCACGGCGCTGATGCTCTTGGCCAGAAAGTCCCAATATTTGAAGAAAATCAGGATGGCCAAGTTGAAGACCACCGAGGAGGCCACCGCCCGGCGGGCCTTTTTATCGTCGGCGCGCCAACGCTCCACCAGCATCCCATGGGTGTAGTCCACGGCGATGGAGAGGAACATGATAAGAATATACACCGGCTCCCCGAAACCGTAGAACAGCAGGCTCACGATCAGCAGCAGCAGGTTCCGCAGCTTCAGGGGGGAGAGCTTATACACCAGCAGCACCGCCGGCAGGTAGAAGAACAGGAATGGCAGGCCGGAAAATACCATGGGCCTCCTCCCTTCTGATAATTAGGAATGAGGAATTAGGAATTTTAGGAGAGCAAAACAGGCCGTCTTTTTCAAACAATTCCTCATTCTTAACTCCTAATTCCTAAATAAAAAAGCGTGGCGCGGCTTGGCGTGGGTTCGTCAAGCCGCGCCCTCTGGTTTGTTGGTTTACTTGAATAGTGCGTTGAAAGCGGTTACGGCGTCGGCCTGACTTCCGCCGGCCACGATCAGGGCCACCACATTGCCGTTTACAATGAGCTCCGCCTTCTGCCAACCCTCGATGGTCTCGGGGTAGAAGGCACCTCCGCTGACTTGGTTGTCGATGCGGGTCTGGAGGATACCCTTTACGGCCTCCACGTCCTCCTCCTTCTCACACTCCAGCAGGGCAAACTCGTAGACCACCGAATTCATGGCCGCCAGCTTGATTACGCTCTGCTTGAAGGAATAGTCGGAGAGGCCGGGGTAGAATTGATCCACAAATCCCTCTTCATTGGCGTCTATCACCATGGGGGTGTTGTCCGCGCCCAAGGAAGCCTCAAAGTTGGCGTAGTAGGCGGCTAAGTCCGGGGCTTCGGCATCCTTTTTGCCGCAGGCGGTCAGAGCCAGCAGCAGTGTCAGGGCGAGGACAAGAGCGAGTAGTTTCTTCATATCCAATTGGTCTCCTTTTTGGTGTTTTCAGTGGTCCGCTGTGCGAACTATGGGATTAGACTGATCTCCTCTCTAAAAGGTTCCCCAATTTTTGAAAAATTTTTCGCGGCGGCAGACGAAACGCCTCCTCACCCCTCCACCGCCTGCCAGACCAGCCGGTTGTCCTGAAAGGAGGGCTCGATGCGCCCCGTGTCCCGGAGATAGCTGAGATAGGACCGGACGGTGCTGCCCACCAGAACATACTGCTCAAAATTCATCCGTAGTCCCAGCTGGGTAAAGAGCAAACGCAGAAGCTCCTCAAAGGTCTCCCCTCCCCAGCAGAGGCTGTGGATCAGCTCGATCATCTCCCCGATCTTCCGCCGGTTCAGTTCCGCCAGCTCCCTCACCGACGGCCCTGCGGGGGCGTGGGCGGGCACGAAGCACCGGGCCTCCAGCTTCCCCACCTTCTCCAATGTCTCTATCTGCCGGGCAATATCGTAGAGGAACGTTAGCTGATATTTGGCCAAGGTCTCCTCACTGCACAGACAGTCAGCCAAATACACCACGTCGTCCGGTGTCCGCAGTCCGATCTGGTGGAAGAAGTGCCCCGGCAGGGGGATTACCTCCAATTCCCCGGGAAACCCCGGGTCCGTCACCGGCCGCACATCGCAGCTCTGGGCCATCAAAAACTTATGGCGCAGATCGGCACAGGGGTACCCGCCATAGAGAAAGGCCGGCTCCAAAATGGGATCAGCAATAAAAGCGGCCTCAATCCCTGCGGCATAGACGGCGCAGCCGGTCTGCTGCTGGAGATAGCGATTCCCTCCGGTGTGGTCGGCGTTGGAGTGGGTATTGACAATGGCCCGCAGTGTCCACCCATTGGCGTCAAGAATTTTCTTGACCTTCTTCCCCGCCTCCTTGTCATTGCCGCTGTCGATGAGATAGACCTCCGTATCACTGAAGCGGTAGAGTCCCATCTTGGCCGGACAGTCGATATAGTAGCTGTTTGCACCTACCTGGCATAGTTCGTACATAGAGCCCCCCTGTTTCAAATTAGGACTGAGGAATTAGGAATTTTAGGAGAGAGGAACAGGCTGCCTTTTTCGGATAACTCCTCATCCCTAACTCCTAATTCCTAATGGAATCAAATCTTTGTCATATGCGGTCCTGCTGCCCGCAGCATCAGCTTCTTTGTGCCTACTTCCTCGAAGGCCACCTCGATGAGGGCATCGTTGCCCATTTTGCGTATGGAGAGGACCATCCCCTTGCCGAAGGTCTTGTGCCGGACAGTGTCCCCTTGGGTAATCTGCAAAAGGTCCGCTGTGGGGGAGGATGGGGAGGACGGGCGGGGGGCGCTGTAGCCCCGGTCAGGGGCAGGCGTACCGGCGGCGCGGCGGGTGGGGGCACTCCAGACGTAGCTGCCCCCCTCGACACCGGTCCGGTCGCCGAAGGCCCCCATGGCGCTCCCCTGCTTTCCCTGCCACTCGCTGTTGGCCGAGGGAACCTCCTCCAAAAAGCGGGAGGGCATATTGCTGGTGGTGCGGCCGTAGAGCATCCGCTGGCGGGCGTTGGTCATCACCAAGTGCTCCTTGGCACGGGTCATGGCCACGTAGCACAGCCGCCGCTCCTCCTCCATCTCCTCGCTCTCGCCGATGGCCCGGCTGCTGGGAAAGAGGCCCTCCTCCATGCCTACCACATAGACGTTGGGAAACTCCAAGCCCTTGGCGCTGTGCATGGTCATCATGGTTACGGCGTTGTCGCTGTCGGCGGTGCTGTCCAAGTCGGTGTAGAGGGCCACGGTATCCAAAAAACCGGCCAAGGAGTCGTCCTCCGGCTCACTCTCCAAGAAATTGACAATGCTGGAGCGGAGCTCCTGGATGTTCTCTAAGCGGCCGCGGCTCTCCATGTCCCCCCGGGCTTGAAGGGCGGCGGTGTAGCCCGAGCGGTCACAGACTAAGTCGTAGAACTCCGGCAGGGGCATCTCCTCAGAGAGGTCGGTGAGGCTCTCGATCATCCGCACAAACTGGCGCAGCTTCCCCGCCGAGCGGCGGAGGTCGGCGTAGCCCTCCGCGTCCTGGAGGATGTCGTACATGGGCAGGCCCTGCTCCGCGGCCAGCTGACGGACCTTCTCAACGGTGGTGTTCCCGATGCCCCGGGCGGGGACGTTGATCACCCGCTGGAGGCGCAAATCGTCGGCACTGTTGGCGATCAGGCAGAGGTAGGAGAGCATATCCTTCACCTCCGCCCGGTCGAAGAACTTCATACCCCCCACCACCTTGTAGGGGATGCCGTTGCGCCTCAAGGCCATCTCAATGGCGTTGGACTGGGCGTTCATCCGGTAGAGGATGGCGCTGTCCCGCCAGTTGCCCCCCCGGGTGTAGTCGGCCATCAGGGAGGAGGCGATGAAGTTGGCCTCGTCGCTCTCAGAGAACACGGTCTTGATCTGCACCCGCTCCCCGGTGCCGTTCTCCGTCCAGAGCTTCTTGCCCTTCCGGCCCACATTGTTGCCGATGACGGCATTGGCCGCGTCCAAGATATTCTGGGTGGAGCGGTAGTTCTGCTCCAAGCGGATGGTCCGGGCGTTTTTGTACTGGCTCTCAAAGCTGAGGATATTCTCGATGTTGGCGCCCCGGAAGCGGTAGATGCTCTGGTCGTCGTCCCCCACCACGCAGAGGTTCCCCTGCTCCCCGGCCAAGAGGCTGGAGAACAGGTACTGGAGGTGGTTGGTATCCTGATACTCGTCGATGAGCACGTAGCGGAACTTTCTCTGATAGTACTCCCGCACCGCCGCGTTGCGCTGGAGCAGGTGGACGGTGTGGAGGATCAGATCGTCGAAGTCCAAGGCGTTGGCGGAACGGAGACGCTGGTCGTAGGCGGTGTATATCTTGACAATCCGGGCCATGCGCCAGTCGTCGGAGGCATTCACACGGCGGGCAAAGTCGTCGATGGACTCCCCTTGGTCCTTACTGGCGCTGATGATGGAGAGTACCGTGCGCAGGGGGAACTCCTTCTCCTCTAAATTCAGGTCCCGCAATACATCCTTCACCACCCGGCGGCTATCATCGGTGTCGTAGATGGTGAAGGAGTTGCTGAACCCCTCCCCCAGGTCCTCCATGTTCCGGCGGAGGATGCGCACACAGGCGGAGTGGAAGGTGGCGGCCCAGATGTCATTGGCGGCGGCACCGCAGGTGCGGCCCAGCCGCTCCTTCAGCTCCCCGGCGGCCTTGTTGGTGAAGGTGATGGCGATGATCTCCCAGGGGCGGGGCGGGTTGACCGCGCAGAGCCGCCGGGCACGCTGCCAGTCCTCCGGGGAGGGGGCATGGGGGAAGGCCTCTAAAAAGCGCAGGTCCTCCTCCCCTGCCCAGTCAGGGACCGCGTCGCTGTCGCTGCCTTGACCGAAGGTCAGGAGGTTATCCACCCGGTTGATAAGCACGGTGGTCTTGCCGCTGCCCGCCCCGGCCAGCAGCAGCAGCGGCCCCTGAGTGGTCAGCACCGCTTGGCGCTGCTGTGGATTTAAGTACCGGTACCGCTGGGAAATCACGGCCCGCCGGGCGGCGGCGTACCGCTGGACAAAGTCTGTTGTCATAGTTCTCTCCTTCTGTGTCTCCCGCAAAAGCAGGCGGACCTCAGCATGTTAAAAACGGATGGTTTTTGCCATGCTGAGGCGAATCTATCCGCCTGTATTCGTTTTTGTTCGCTCTATTGTAAGCTATTTCACCCCGGCGGTCAAGGCGAAAAACGAAATCCCTGTAGGAAGATTCCGGCAAAATCCTTCCCGGGAAATTCGCGGCGCTCACTTTACTTTTTTCCTCCTGTATGCTACATTGTTAGTGTGTTATGTGGCGGACCTCCCTTCGGCCCGCTGAATCCAAAGGAGGAACCTGACCATGAAAAAACCGATCTCCACAAAAGTGCGCGTCCTCTTCGGCGTCTTGGCAGTGATCCTGCTGGTCATTGCCTGCCTGATGGGCTTTGACGCCGCGGAGGCCCTTGGCGCACGCTCCGATGACGCCCCCTACTTTGACCCCTACGACGGCACCGAACAGCGGCAGGTTCTGGGCTTCAATCTGCTCTCCGACTCCTTCGCCACCTTCACCTTGGGGGAGAATCACGGCTGCTACTTCGCCATCGACAACAACGACTATGGGATCTTCCCCTACATCGTCTGCATGTCCAACCAGCAGTTTGAGGACTGCCGGGACATTTACGACTTCACCTTCTCCGATGAGGGCTGGGACGCCTCTCCCGGCTACACCGCCCTCTATGGCTACCCCATGAAGATCGACAGGGACCTGCGGGATATGGCCATCGAGTACTTCAACTACTTCTATGATGAGGACGTTCTCAACACGGAAAACTTCTCTGACTATGTCGGTGACTACTATTTAGATGCCACCTACCAGCCCAAGGGGGCCAACGACGGCGTGATTCTCACCGTACTCACCGTGGTCTTTGGCGCCGCCGCCCTGCTGTTTTTCTTCTTGGCCTTCCGCCGGAATCCGGAGGTCCCGGAAACTGCCGCCCCCTATACCGGACAGGTCCTCTCCAGCGACGGCAGCGGTGTCACTGTCCCTCTCTCCGACAATCCCCTGAACGCCTCCTACTCCGTCGGCGGCGGTCCGGTGAGCACCTACGCCTCCCCCTCTGACATCTCCAACGCTGACGATTTTACCAAGAACTTCCTCCCTATGATAGACAAGGTGGTCCGCGATCCGTCCGCCGCCCCAGCGGTGGGAGAGGTGGACGCCCCTATCAACCACGGTTTGGGCCTCTTAGGTGCCATCGGCGGTGCAGCTATCGGCGGCATTCTGTGGGTGGTGCTCTACCGGGCGGGGTACATCGCGGGTCTGGCCGGCTATTTGGCGGTATTTTTGGCGATGAAGTCCTATGAGAAGCTGGCCGGCGGCTTGGGCCGCACCGGCGTGATTCTCAGCACCCTGACCGCTGTGGCGGTGATCGTCCTCTCCAACTGTGTGGCACTCTCTTGGGTCATTGCCGACGCCCTCAGTGAGGGCCACCCCGGCCGGGCCACCATCGGCTATGTGCTCAAGAACTTCGGCAGTATGATGGATACCTTGGAGCTGTGGCCCGACTTTGTGTTTGATCTGGTTATCGGCCTGTTTTTAGGCGTCTTTGCCAGCATCGGCCCCATCGGCGCGGCCCTCCGGGCGGAGAAGGCCAAGAAGGCCCTGCAGGACCAGCTCTGATACCCTACCCCGCGTCAAATGCGCCCAGCCGCCGGAGGCGGCGGGCGGAACATGGAGGAACAGTATGCTATATTTCCGCAATGACTACAGCGAGGGCGCCCACCCGGAGATTTTGTCGGCGCTGTGTGACACCAACCTGATCAAAACCCCCGGCTACGGACACGACGACTACTGCCGCCGGGCGGCGGACCGCATCCGGGAGCTCTGCCGCGCCCCGGAGGCCGGCGTCCACTTCCTCCCCGGGGGCACGCAGGTGAACAAGGTGGCCATCGGGGCTTTCCTGCGCCCCTACGAGGCGGTGATCTCCCCGGACTGCGGCCATATCAATGTTCACGAGGTGGGGGCTATTGAGCACAACGGCCACAAGATCCTCTCCTGCCCCTGCCCTGACGGGAAGCTCACCACTGACATGATCGAGAAGGTGCTGGACCAGAACAACTCCGAGCAGGCTGTGGTCCCCCGCTTGGTGTTCCTCTCCAACGCCACGGAGCTGGGCACGGTGTACAGCCGCGCTGAGCTGGAGGCCCTCCACAGCCTCTGCGAGGACCGGGACCTGCTCCTCTACTGCGACGGTGCCCGCTTGGGCTCCGCCATTACCGCGGTGGGCTCGGATCTGAGCTTTCCGGACTACGCCCGAATCTGCGACGCCTTCACCATTGGCGGCACTAAGAATGGCCTGCTCTTCGGCGAGGCGCTGGTGGTAACAAACGCAGCACTGCAGGAGGGCTTCCGCTATGCCATGAAGCAGCAGGGAGCGGTGCTGGCCAAGGGCCGCCTCTTAGGTGTCCAGTACGAGACGGTGCTGCGGGACGGGCTGTATCTGCGTCTGGCCCGCCACGCCAACATGATGGCGGACCGCCTCCGCCAGGGTCTGGCGGATCTTGGCATCTCGGTGCTGTCGGACTCCACCACCAACCAGATCTTCCCCATCCTCGCCGCCAGCGACGCGGCGAAGCTGCGGGAACAGTGCGACTTTGAAATTATCGAGCCGATGAACAACAACCGGGTGTGCATCCGCTTTGTCACCTCTTGGGCCACCAAGCCCGAGGAGGTGGAGCAGCTGATCCACATTTTGGGTCAGCTGTAAGGCCGAGCGTGTTTTAGGGGGCTGCTTTTGCAGCCCCCAATTTTGTTTTTCCAGCCCATTTTACCCCACGAAATCCCGCCTCCGGCTCTGCCGGGTCGTCTCTTCCGTTTCAAAAGCTGTCGAAAAACCCGTCGTCAAGCTCCGGAAGATGGGCAGAATGCCCCCATATTATCATGGCATCCCTGCTCCTTCAAGCGGGGACGCATTGACTTTTTTCCTGTTTCCGGTATAATGCCATAGTGAAACCACCCAATATATAAGGAGAACCTATGGAAAATTACTTCCACCTCCGCCTGCCGGAGGATACGCTGCGGGGCATCAGCAGCATTGGTCTGGCCCACTTGGGGGACGCGGTGTATGAGCTGCTGGTCCGCTCCTATCTCTGTGCCCAAGGCCGGGCCACCGGCAAGGGGCTCCACCGCTCCGCCGTGGAGCTGGTGCGGGCGGAGGCCCAGTCCCAACGGGCGGAGAGGATCCTTCCCCTGCTCACCGAGGAGGAGCTGCACGTGTTCAAGCGGGGGCGCAACGCCCATGTGCACACCATCCCCCACAGCGCCAGCCGGAGCGAGTACCTGCGGGCCACCGCCTTGGAGTGCCTTCTCGGCCACCTGTACCTCACCGGTCAGACCGACCGGATCAACCAACTGTTCTGCGCCATGATGGAGGAGACACCATGCCCTTAGACGCCATTGCCTTAAAAGCCGTCCTCGCCGAGCTCCAGAGCGCGGCAGGGGCTCGGATCGAGAAGATCCAGCAGCCCGCCAAGGAGCAGGTGATTTTGACCCTGCGGGGGAATCGGAAGCTCCTCCTCAGCGCCGGGGCGGCTCCCCGTATCCACTTCACCGCCCTCGCCCGGGAGAACCCCGCCGCGCCGCCCATGTTCTGTATGCTCCTGCGCAAGCACCTCAGCGGCGGCTATATCGAGGCCGTGGAGCAGGCCGGACTGGACCGTGTAGCGGTGCTCACCATCCGGGCCATGGATGAGCTGGGGGTGTCCTCCACCAAAAAGCTGGTGCTGGAGTGCATCAGCCACCGCTCCAATCTGATTCTTCTGGACGGCGAGGGCCGCATTTTGGACGCCCTGCGCCATGTCAACGAGATTGACCGGGCAGGCCGCCAGCCCTCCCCCCAAGGGGCGCCGCCGCGGATGGTCCTGCCGGGGATGTTCTACCATCCGCCAGCCATGCCGGAGAAGGCGGACCCCCTCAGTGTCACCGCGGAGGAGCTGACGGCCATGCTCCGGGTCGGGGACTTCGAGCGCACGGTCAGCCAGTTTCTGCTGGACCGCTTCACTGCCCTGTCCCCCCTTGTCTGCCGGGAGCTGGCCTTCCAGAGCTTCGGCAGCGCCGAGCCCACCCTTGGAACACTGGGCGAACCGGGGCAGGAGAGCTTCCTCCGTGTGTTTTTCCGGTGGCAGGAGAACGTGCGGGAGGGCCGCTTCACCCCCTCCCTCGTCCTGCGGGACGGCAGGCCGGCGGACTTCTCCTATTTGCCCATCACCCAGTATGGCCCGACGGAGGCCGAGGTTGTCCGCCCCTCCTTCTCCCTTCTGCTGGACGCCTTTTATGAGGAGCGGGAGCGGCAGGACCGGGTGCGCCAGAAGGGACAGGATCTGCTGAAAACCGCCTCCACCGCCCGGGACCGGGCGGCCCGGAAGCTCTCCGCCCAGGAGGCGGATTTGGAGAGGACACGGGACCGGGAGCGGCTGCGGATCTGCGGGGAGCTGATCACCGCCAACCTCTACCGCATGGAGAAGGGCGCCCCCCGCTTGGAGGCGGAGAACTACTACGAGGAGGGATGTCCCATCCTCTCCATCCCCTTGGACCCCCTGCTGACCCCTCAGCAGAACGCCGCCAAATACTTCAAGCAGTACGCCAAGGCCAAGACGGCGGAGCGGGTGCTCACCGAGCAGATTGAGAAGGGCCGGCTGGAACTTTTGTACCTAAGCAGCGTCTTGGATGAGCTGGGCCGGGCGGAGCTGGAGCAGGACTTCAACGACATCCGCTCCGAGCTGCGCGCCGGCGGCTATCTGAAGGGCCGGGGCACCGGGAAAAAGGAGACCAAGCGCCCTGCCGCCCGACCCCGGGAGTTTCGCTCCTCCGCCGGCCTGCGGATTTTAGTGGGCCGGAGCAACACCCAGAATGACCTCTTGGTGAAGGGCGCGGACAAGCGGGACATCTGGTTTCACACCCAGAAGATCCACGGCTCCCATGTGATCCTCTGCACCGAGGGCGCGCCTCCCGATCAGGAGAGCGTGGAACAGGCCGCCGCCCTGGCCGCCTATTTCTCCCAAGGCCGGGAGGGCGGTACGGTGGCGGTGGACTATACCCCTGTGAAGAACGTGAAAAAGCCCGCCGGGGCCCGGCCGGGTATGGTGGTCTACGACCCCTACCAGACCGCCTACGTCCATCCGGACGGGGCACTGGTAAAGAAGTTAGCAGTGAAATAACACAGGGCGGCGGCTCCTCCATGTGGAGAGCCGCCGCTGCCAGCATTTATGTATGCAGGGCTGTGACTGTAGCAGGTCACAGCCCTGCTTTTTCAGGCTGTCCCTCGCCTCCGGCCCCATGGTCAGCCTATCTGCGGGATCACAGCGGTAAAGGTGATCACCCCATCCGCATAGTGGTTAGAAATGCGGCCCTTGTGCCGGGTGACAATGGCCTTGGCGGTGGAGAGACCGATTCCGTACCCGCCGGTGGAACGGGCGCGGGAGGAATCCGCCCGGTAAAAGCGGTCAAAGTACCTAGGAAGCTGTGCCGTATTTATTCCGGCGCAGGGGTTGGATACCGTAATATAAATGTTTCTCCCCCGCTGCGACACAGAAAACCGAATGGTCCCCTCCGGGTCGCAGTACTTGACTGCATTATCCAGCAGGATGGAAAACAAGCGAAAAAAGTTGTCCTGCACGCCTTTTAGGGTGATTCCCTCAGCAATTTCCGCCGCAAGCGTCTTTTGATCCGCTTCGGCCAATGGCTGAAATGCGTCCACATTGGCTTGGGCAACCTCGCTGATGGAAAAGCAGGCTACCGTGTCCTCCCTGATGGTCTCCTCGGTACGAGCCAACTCTACCAGATTTTTGATCAGCTTATCCAAACGGATGATCTGTGCGCGGGCACTCTCCAGCCATTTGTCCCCTCCGCAGGTATCTTCCAGCAGTCCTATATCCGCCGACAAAATGGCCAGAGGTGTTTTTAACTCGTGGGAGGCGTCGGTGATAAACCGCCGCTGCCGCTCCAGATTGTCCACAAAAGGCCGAATCGCCCGCTTGGACAAAAAGAGCAGCAAAACAAAAACGATCAGGACACAGCTCAAAAATATGGCGGCTGTGATACGCAGCAGGTTATTGGATGATTGGAGTTGGAGAAAACAATCTAATCCGATAATGGTATTCCCCCCGTCCTGATTTGGGAATACGCCGAAGCGGTAGCGGTCTACATATCCCTGCCTTGCCCCTGTGTCTATGATCTGACCGATGGTATCCACCACAGTCCGACGGTCCAGTGCGGCAATATGGTCCAAATTGACGGACTCGATTTCCCTTCCCGCAGTAAGTACAACAATGAAATACCGTGTCTCGAAGGGAGTCTCCGGGGTGATCTGAAAATCAAAATTCGAGGGGTCAGAGCGGTGGTTAGGCGGCAGAAATTTCCCGCCGTTCTGCCGCAGAAGGGCGATCACATGGTCCGCGCGGCTGGTGGTGATGCAGTGATTGCCAATACCAATGGCCGTGCAGAGAACCACCATCGTCCCAAACAGGGACGCCATGGCAATCAGGATAAACTTCCGGCGCAGAGAGCGGATCATACGGTTTCCTCCAGCAGATACCCCTGTCCCCGGCGGGCAGCAATTCGGACGTTGGCCCCGACCGCCTCCAGCTTCCGGCGCAGGTAGGAGATATAGGCCCAGACCACGTTGATCTCCGCCTCACTGTCATAGCCCCAGATATGCTCCATGAACTGCTCCGTAGAGATCAGCCGCCCCTCCTGCCGCATGAGCAGCTCCAGCATTTGAAACTCCCGATTGCCCAACCGTATACAGGCGGCGCCGCACTTCAGTTCAAACGTGGAGCAGTCCAAGATTACATTGCCGGCAGCAAGGGCTGTCGGCGTGTACTCGCCGCCCCTGCGGGTCAGGGCCCGGACTCTGGCGATAAATTCCCGGTTGTCAAAGGGCTTGGGCAGATAGTCGTCCGCCCCGCTGTCCAAGCCGGCCACCCGATCCTCCACTTGGCTCCTTGCTGTCAGCAGCAGTACAGGCGTGGTGACATTCTTGGCCCGCAGAGCACGCACGACTTGGATACCGTCCAGCCTTGGCATCATGATGTCCAGAATGATGCCGTCATAATTTCCCGCAAGCCCATAGTCCAGCGCATCCTGCCCATCGCAGACCACATCTACGGAGTAATGCTCCCGCTTCAGCAGAGCCTCTAACGCCATGGTCATCTCCGGCTCATCATCGGCAACTAAAATCCGCACAGTATATCCCTCCTTGTTTTGTACCATCGGCAGAAATCGTCTCTTTCTCTACTGTAAGGATACAGGCCGCAAAAAACAAGGGCAAAATGATGAACAATGTTGCTTCCCAGACACCATTGCCGCGCCTCCCCTCTTCGATGCAAACGCTTTCTATAACCGCAAGTATACCACTCCTACTCAAAAAGGAGCTTAAAAAAATCCTCCAAAAACAGTTTTCTTTTAACTTATTTTTAAGTTCCGGTTTTATAATAGACCCCATTCTAACCGGAAGGAGAACGCAAAAAATGGACTTTCGTCACGAGTGGAAGCACGAGATCTCCTACATGGATATGCTGACGCTCCGGCAGCGTCTGCGGGCCGTCGCACAGACGGACCAACATGCAGCCGGCGGTAAGTATCTGGTCCGGAGCTTATACTTCGATACCCCCTCAGACAAGGCGCTGCTGGAAAAGCTGAATGGTGTCAGCCGCCGGGAAAAGTTCCGTATCCGCTATTACAACGGGGATCCCTCGCTTATCCATCTGGAGAAAAAGAGCAAGCTGGGCGGGCTGGGTAACAAGCAGAGCACCCAGCTCTCCGCCCAAGAGGTGTCCGCGATTCTGCGGGGAAATCTAACATGGATGATGGACAGCGGCAGACCGTTGGTGCAGGAGCTCTACAGCAAAATGCGCACACAGCAGCTCCGGCCGAAAGCCATCGTGGACTATACCCGTGAGCCCTACATCTACCCGGCGGGTAATGTTCGGATCACACTGGATTACAATATCCGAACCGGTCTGCGCTGCGCAGACTTTTTAAGCCAAGGCATCACCATTCCCGCGGGAGACGCGCCTATAATCTTGGAGGTCAAGTGGGACGCCTTTCTCCCTTCCGCCATTCGTGACGCAATCCAGCTGGAGGGATGCCGCGTCTCCTCTTTTTCCAAATATGCCCAATGCCGAATCTATAACTGCATTCATAAGGAGTTTTCTCTATGACATTTAATGATATCTTCAAATCCAGCTTTCTGGAGAACGTTACCAGCGTCAGCCTCCTCGATATGGTCTTGGCCCTTGTGCTGGCCTTTGGCATCGGCCTGTTCATTTTTCTGGTCTATAAAAAGACCTATCAGGGTGTGATGTATTCCTCCAGCTTTGGTGTCACACTGATTGCCCTGACGATGATCACCACAGTGGTCATTTTGGCGGTCACAAGCAATGTGGTGCTGTCCCTCGGTATGGTGGGCGCGCTGTCAATCGTCCGTTTCCGCACCGCCATCAAGGAGCCGCTGGATATCGCCTTTCTTTTCTGGGCCATTGCCGAGGGCATCGTGCTGGCCGCCGGAATGATTCCGCTGGCCGTCATGGGCGGGGTTGTGATCGGCCTGATACTGCTGGTCTTTGTCAATCAAAAGAGCCGGTACAATCCTTATATAGTCGTCCTTCAATGCGACGACCATGAGGCCGAGCAGCGGGCCAAGAGATATCTTGAAGGACAGACCCACCGCTGTGTTGTAAAAAGCAAATCGGCGCAGAAGGAGGCCGTCGAGCTGAACATGGAGATCCGCCTTGTGGACGATCAGACGGATTTTATCAATACACTCGCCGAAATGGCAGGGGTACAGAGCGCGGTTTTGGTGAGCTATAACGGCGACTATATGGGATAAGGAGGGGCCGCTATGTCAACGCACAAGTATATAGACCGTATCTGCGTTGCCGCCGTTGTCCTCTCTCTGCTCCTCACGCTGCTCTTTATGAATGGCGAGGCCTTAGGCCTCCAGTCGGCCGGCACGGTCGTTGGATATGAAAACCGACTGTTTGATACCACTCGCGTGCATACCATTGATATTGTAATGGACGATTGGGATGATTTTATAGAAACCTGTCAAAACGAGGAGTACAGCCCCTGCAATGTGGTTATTGACGGCGAAAGCTATAAGAACGTGGGAATCCGCGCCAAGGGCAATACCTCCCTCAGCTCCGTCGCCGCCATGGGCAGCAGCCGCTACAGCTTCAAAATTGAGTTTGACCAATATGACAGCACGAAAAGCTATCACGGCTTGGACAAGCTCTGTCTGAACAATCTGATCCAAGACAATACCATGATGAAGGATTATCTGACCTATCAGATGATGAACGCTTTCGGTGTCCCCAGCTCCTTGAGCAGTTTTGTGTACATCACGGTAAACGGAGAGGATTGGGGGCTGTACTTGGCGGTAGAGGGTGTGGAAGAGGCCTTTTTGCAGCGCAGCTATGGCAACGATTACGGCGAACTCTATAAGCCGGACAGCATGAGCCTCGGCGGGGGGCGGGGCAATGGCCGAGACTTCGATCCAAACGACTTCACCGCCCCGCTTGACGGGGAGGGCGGGAACACCCCAGCTCCATCCGGTCAAAAACCTGATTTCGGCAGTTTTGACTCGTCCGCCATGTTCGGCGGCGGAGGCGGATTCGGCTTTGGAAGCGCCTCCGATGTAAAATTGCAGTATATTGATGACGATCCAGACAGCTACTCCAATATCTTCAACAGCGCGAAAACCGATGTCTCCAAAACGGATCAGGCGCGGCTGATCGCCTCCCTGAAATCCCTTTCCAGCTATGAAGATTTGGAGGAGGTTTTGGATATGGAAGCCGTGCTCCGCTACTTCGTTGTCCACAACTTTGTTGTCAATGGAGACAGCTACACCGGCAGTATGATCCACAACTACTATCTGTATGAAAAAGATGGCAGGCTCTCCATGATCCCATGGGACTACAACCTTGCGTTTGGAACCTTCATCGGCGGCACAGCGACCTCGTCCGTCAACGACGCCATTGACGATGTACTCTCCGACCGCCCCATGCAGGCGTGGATTTTCTCTGACGCGTCCTATACACAGCAGTACCACGATCTGTTTGCTGACTTCCTGCATACGGTAGACGCGGCTCAGATCATCCATGACGCATATGCGCTGATTGGGGACTATGTGAAAAAAGACCCCACCAAATTCTGCACCTACGAGGAATTTGAGACTGGCATACAGACGCTGCTCTCCTTCTGTTCTCTGCGGCGGGAGAGCGTCCAAGGACAGCTGGCAGGAACGATTCCCTCCAACAGCGAAGCGCAAAATGCGCAGAGGGATACGCAAGTCAACGCAGACAACTTAGATCTATCCGATATGGGAACCATGAGCCATGGCGGAATGGGCGGCGGCCCCGGCGGATTTGACAAAACCGGCAGAGGAGATCGGATGCCTCTCTCCGTCCAGGACGAGGCGGCGGATGATCTTGGCGAAACAAACGGCGCCCCATCGGAACCGGAGACCCCTGATTCAGCCGAGAGCTTTCCCTTTAAAGAGCAGAGAGATAATAGAGGCTTTTCACCCCCTGAAGGTAGTATTGCCCCACCTAATGGGCAGATATCTTCCACATCCCAGCAATCTGTCGTGGTTTTGCTGTGCCTATCTGTAATCACACTGCTCATAGGGCTTGTGGTTGCTGTCAAGTACAAACGGTGAATGTATTGCCGTCACAAAGGCTATTGTCATATGGTGCGGACCTGATGGAAGGAGGAAATATTGATGAGCGACTATCATCCTAAAGCCCTGCCCGCCAGCCGAGGGGCCACTTTGAACAGCTTGAAAGATGAGCTGTACTCCCTCAATATGCGGCTGCTGTTGGCGATGCAGTATCACAATGAAGATGCGCAGGAAGATATTAAAACACAGATGGCAGCAGTGCAGGCAGAAATCAGCCGTATGTGTTTGGGCAGCGGATTGCGGCGCTAATAAAGCTAATAAATAAGATAATCAACACATATCCCAAGAAACCGGAGTCACAGGGACACATATCATCAACAAAGCCACCGTCTACAGTACTGTAAGCGGTGGCTTTTCCATCAATCTGCCGTATTTTCTTGCCACCGAGGCCGCCCCCCTCAGCAGCTTAGAAAAGCCCCGCTGCTTTGGCGTCCTATTGGCCCGCTTAGGGCATCAACGTCATATTCAGCACCGCCGGGTTGTGATCGCTCCACTGAAAGCCGGTATCCTGTACCCACGCACCGGTAACAGACACGTTGTCAGAGACAATGAAGCCGTCCACTGTCACCACATAGCTGTCCGGACCGTAGGGCCTGTCGGCGTTGCGGCAGGAGGGCACCGGCGTGCCGCTGTTCAGGGGGGCCACAATGGTGAGGCCTTGGGGAACCATCTCCGGCGGGATGGGCTGGGCCCACGTGTAGTCCTCCCCGGAGACGCCGAAGATCTCGTTGGAGTTCCCCAGAAGGTCCTTGTTAAAATCCCCGCCGGCGATAATATAGCTGCCCCGCTGGTACTCCGCCAGCATATCGGCAAAAAGTATCCTCAGCTGCTCCTCCGCGATGGTACCGTCGGAGGTGTAGGCGGAGAGGTGGAGGTTGTAGAGCACCAGCTCCCGCGCCTCTCCCCTCCCCGAGGAATCGGCAGGCGCAGTGACCGGGATACGGCTGACGGAGTAACAGCGGTCCAAGTCCACCACCTTCATCACCCCCTCCTCAATGGGCAGGCTCCGGCGGAGAGCGGAGACAATGGGGCAGCGGGAGAAGGTCACCTGTCCCGCCCGGTTGGCCCCGTGAGGAGCGGTAAGGGGCCAAAAAAGGTAGGGACTGTCGTAATTCTGGGCAAAGGTGCTGCAATAGCTCTCCCCAGCCAGCTGCCGGGTCAAGGCCAGCTCGTCCACATGGCAGCTGCGAGTGCTGTCCACGTCCACCTCTTGGAGAAGAAGAAAGTCCGGATTCAGGTCTGCGGCCACGGCCATGGCTCCTGTGATGTTCTCCTCCACCGCCTCCGTCGATCTGGCCCGGCTCTCCCTGCCGCCGTCCATAAAGAAGGAGTAATCCGCGCTGTAGGCGCCAAATCCCACATTATAGGTCACCACACAGTAGGGCTTCCCCACCTCCACCCCGCCGGTTTGAACGGCAGACGCCACCTCCAAGGGCAGATTGTCCGGGAGGCGGCGCCAAGAGGCAAAGACATAGACCACATAAACAGCGGCCAACAGAGCCAGTGCCAGCAAGCTCAACAGCGCGGCGCGAATGGCTGTTTTTTTCCGCATGGGTCCTTCCCCCTTCTCAAAAGCATACAACTTATTTTTCCATTATACGCAGATTCCGTGCAAAAAGCAATCCTGTTTTCCCGGTTTACGACAGCGGCAAAGCGTGGTATACTACCACCGTCAACACAACCCAAAAAGGAGGCTTCAGTTTATGCCTGCACTTGATGAGCTCCGCGCCCGCTTTGCCGCCGACCGTTTCGCCACAGAGCTTGCCGGCGCGGAAATCCTCTCCGCGGAAGACCGGCACGCGGTCTGCACGCTGAACCTGCGACCGGAACATATGAACGCCGCCGGCGCACCTATGGGCGGCGTACTGTTCACGCTGGCGGACTTCGCTTTTGCCGTGGCGGCCAATGGCTTTACCGGCGCCATCACCGTCTCTCAGAGCGCCGACATCCACTTTCTCGCCCCCGCCAAAGGGCACACTCTCACCGCCGAGGCCCGCTGCCTCAAGGCCGGACGGACAGTGAGCCTGTACGCGGTGGATGTCACCGACGATCAGGGGGGCTACGTGGCCCATGTGACCATCTCCGGCTTTACCGTGTCCCGATAGCAGTCCGCTCTGCGTCCGGCAATTTCTCGCTGTCCCGACAACTTCTGACTTGCCATTCATCGGCAGCTGTGCTATACTACGTTATAATTGCGGCAGAGAGGGGGTGCTGTGCTTTGGATAAGGCCGGAATCAAGATCGCCGCCCAGAACCGAAAGGCCCGCCACGACTACTTTGTAGAGGACCACTACGAGGCGGGAATCGAGCTGTTCGGCACAGAAGTCAAGTCCATCCGGGCAGGTACCCTGAATCTGAAGGACGCCTACTGCATTGCCAAGGGCGGAGAAATCTACATCCACGGAATGCACATCAGCCCCTATGAGCACGGCAACATCTTCAACCGCGACCCGGTGCGTCCCCGCCGCCTGCTGATGCACAAGCGGGAGATCCGCAAGCTCCAGTCCTTGGTTGCTGAAGACGGCATGGCCCTCATTCCTCTGAGCGTTTACTTCAAAAACGCCCGGGTAAAGGTAGAGGTAGGCCTGTGCAAGGGCAAGAAGAACTACGATAAGCGGGATGCCGCCGCCAAACGGGACGCAAAGCGTGAGATCGACCGGGTCCGCAAGGAGCGCTGGTAGGTCAGTAGGATATGGACAACTGTCGATTTAATTTGTGAGCATCTATATTACTGAGAAAAAATAGAAGGAGGATCACTATGTCTGATCCGATTGTCACCATTGCCTTAGAAAATGGACAGGTAATGACCGGCGTTCTCTATCCGGAGAAGGCCCCCAACACGGTACGCAACTTTATTTCTCTGGCCAACAGCGGCTTCTATGATGGTCTGATTTTCCACCGCTGCATCCCCGGCTTTATGATCCAAGGGGGCTGCCCCAACGGCACAGGCATGGGCGGTCCGGGCTACCACATCCGGGGTGAATTCTCCGGCAACGGCTTTGCCCAGAACGACCTCAAGCATACCTTGGGTGTGCTCTCCATGGCCCGCAGCATGATGCCCGACAGCGCCGGCAGTCAATTTTTCATTATGGTGGATAAGGCGCCCCATTTGGATGGGCAATACGCTGCCTTCGGTTTGATCACGGACAATGTGGAGGCCGCCGTGGCCATCAGCAAGGTGTCCACCGACTCCCACGACCGGCCCAAGGAGCCTGTGGTGATTGAGTCCATCCGGGTAGATACCTTGAACGAGGAGTACGAGGAGCCGGAGAAGAAGCAGTAGGACCCTCTCCCCTTCTGCCGGGGAGGCAGGACAGCTGAATTTTGTATACGCTTTTTCATACGGGGAGCGGCAGGACCGCTTCCCGTCGATCCGGGGGTGTACTGGTTTCGACGGGGATGAGGAAGCGGGATAAGCGGGCGGATGCGCCTAACATCCTTAAAATGGGCAACTTATAAATTAAAGAACAACAACACTGTTGCTGTCGCTGCCTAACTAAAGGCGGCCGTCTGAACCGGAGAGGCCACAGGCCGGGGAAGGCGTCGTTGATGTGGCGTCCGTGAGTACGGAAAGAGTTGACCGTGCCACGCATCATGACTCTCACCTGCCTATCAGGCGTGATGGCTTGCCTGATGGAAGGGGAACGAGACGGGAGAGCCGTCTGAAATAACCATCTGCGCCCGGAGAAAGTCCCGTGAAATTGTTTTCGGACGGGGGTTCGATTCCCCCCACCTCCACCAGTGGGGAGCCAGGCGAACTCTGCAACAATCTATCTGTTGGAGCAGTGTTTCGTTCTGGTTCTCCCTCTATAAACTGAAAATGAGGGCTAC